>CAIYXB010000076.1 GCA_903930015.1 uncultured bacterium
AGGAGACCCCCCATGTCAATATACGTTAATACAAACGTGCAAAGTATTTTTGCACAAAGAGCCCTCGGCGGCAATACTTTCAATCTTCAAAAAAGCATTGAAAAACTTTCAACAGGTTACAGAATAAACAGAGCATCTGATGATGCAGCTGGCTTATCAATCAGTGAGAAACTGACATCACAAATTAGAGGTTTAGAAAAAGCTGAACAAAATATTGGTGACGGTATTTCAATGGTACAAACAGCAGAAGGTGCTTTATCAATTGTTCAAGACAATGTACAAAGAATAAGAGAACTTATGGTTCAAGGTGCAAATGGAACAAACTCTGAAAATGAACTTGCAGCAATACAAAGGGAAATAAATGCTCGTGTTACAACAGTAGCAGATATTACAGCGGCAACTGAATTTAATAATAAGACACTACTTACTGGTGCTGTTGCTTCTGCGACTGCATTTGGTAATACTACTTTGCAAACAGGTTCAGATCAAGGTCAAACTACAAGTGTAGACTTTACGCAAATTAATACTACTGTAACCTCCGTTGCAGCTGGTAGTATTGGTGCGGGTGCTGTTGCTTTAAACACTTTAAGTGTTGGTTCAACTGGTGTTGCTGCTGGATCTGGTAATACTACCGCAAGCTTACTTAGTAACGTTGATTTAATGTTAGATAACGTTTCAAGGATGAGATCATCTCTTGGTGCATCACAAAATTCACTTGAATCAAAAGCTGATTATATAAATATTGCAAAAGAAAATGCAATGTCATCTAGATCAAGAATTAAGGATGTTGATGTAGCAAAAGAAAGTAGCGAGATGGTAAAAAGCCAAATTCTACAACAATCATCAGCTGCGATGCTTTCTCAAGCAAATCAAACCCCTCAATTGGCTTTGAATTTACTTCCGTAAATCACTAGGGAATTAATTCTCAGTATTTAGAAAATGGTTTATTCTAAATAACTAAATCGTCAGGTCAGAATATCTAGAGTCCTTTTGGGTTAGGACTCTAGATATTTTTTTATTAAGAGATTTTAATTTTAACTAGTCTTTAGAATCTAGTCTATATGACCGATAAAGATTAATATCCAGGCGTAACAAGTAGATTTCGGGATCTACTTCCAGGATTGTAAAAACCAGGGGGGAACAAGTGTTTCTAAGTTATAGTAGTTCAGCTGTCTACTCTGCGCAAAGAGCAGTAGCTTTTCATACAAAAAACTTTTCAAAAAATATTGAACAACTTGCTACTGGAAAGCAGATAACTAGTGCTGCGGATGATCCTTCAGGTATGACAATGGTTTCAAAATTGAAAGCCAAAATTGCAAGCGCTGATTCAGCAGCAAAAAATATCTCTGATGCTATAACTTTATTAAGCACGACCGATTCAGCGCTTGAGACTGTTACAGGTCTATTGCAAGATATACGTGCTGATTTCGTTAATGCTACTTCTGGGACTGTAAGTGCTGGTGATTTAGATGTTTTGCAGACATCAATCAATGAGAAAGTTGGAGCTATAAATAGTATTGCAACACAAACTGAATTCAATGGTTTTAGTGTTTTAAGTGGTGCTCAGGATTTTACGATTCAAACTGGTGTTAATCAGGGCAATACAGTTACTTTAAACTTTAGAGCAGATACGGGCACTAATTATAGTGGAATTGCTGTAAGTGTATCTCAAGAAGTAGGTGCTAATGATGAGGGGCATATGGTTGAAAATGTAGTCACCGCAGGCTTTGCTCTAGATGAACTCTCTGTAGATGCTGTTAATATTAATGCCTATGATAATGGTAATTATGTTCTGACTGCAAATGGTTTAACAGTAATAGACACTATGATTGATAACGTATCAAGAATGAGGTCCACTGTAGGTGGCTATATTAGTGCGATGGATTCAAGATTAGAAAATTTAGGTAATATGGCTACAAATTGGGATATTGCAAGGTCGAATAGAGAAGATGTTGATGTGGCAAAAGTGAGTTCAGAAATGTCTAGAAATCAAATTCTTAGAGAATCAGCAACAGCAATGCTAGCCCAAGCTAATTCAAGTTCTGGATTAGTATTAAATCTTTTACCATAGGAGAAATATTTAGTGCAATTATCAGGTCACAATTTATCATTACTGAAAAACTCAATTGAGTTTAATAATGGTGATGTGCATGATAATGAGTGTAAAGAAGAAAAGCAGATTTTCGCTAAACCTTCTACTAAAAAACACGAAGTCGATTCTGCTGTTTTTGTTCAAACAAATAAAGACAATAGAACCTCAAAAATTCCCAATCATAAAATTGAATTAGGTAAAAATTTATCAAACCTTGTGTTAATTAGTAAATTTATTAATGATATTAAGTCAGGATTTGAAGATATAGAAAAATCCTTGAATATTGAAGCAGAGTCTGAAATTAGATTACCTATTGAGAGAAAAGAAGCTATAGATAGAAGTGTACTAGAAATCAAAACAGCATTAAATGACATTGAAGTTGATGGAAAAACTATATTTGCAAGTACCTTTAAATTAAATGTCAAAATTGATGTTGGTAGTAAAGAACCCTATGTCATAAAAATAGATTTTAATAAAGCTTTTTCTGATTTTGATTTAGATTTTGAAGGTGTAGAAGATGACTTGGATAAAAGGTTTCATCAAATACGTGAAGTTAATAAAGCTCTAACAGTTATTGAGGATGTGCAAAGTGAGGTCGACAAGCACTTAGGTGTCCTTAAAAATCAAATGGATAAATTCATTAGTGCTGGCAAGGAGTCAACACTATTTCATTTGAATACTAAATTAGAGGATTCTAATTTAGTAAATCACATAAAGCTAAAAGTAAGTATCTTCAATGATTCTGAGGTTGTTGCTTTGGCTCAGTCAAATACAAATTCAGCATCAGTGCTGAATCTTTTACCTTAGCTTAATAAAAGCTGGGTTGGAAAATAAATACCGGGGGTGTAAATTGGTTGGATTTTTTAGTGTAGGGCTTTCAACAGCTCTTAATCAATATAAAAGTGCTTCAAAGCAATATGATGCGCAGGTAAATGTTCTTACAAAAGGTGAGAAAAAATTATCCGGTGCTGATATATCAAAAGCTGCTAGATACGAAGCTCAGTATCGTAGTGCGGGCTCAGTAAAAGAAAATATGCTTGATGTAATTGACATGGTTGATGTTGCTGATGCTGGCCTTGGAGCTATACAAACTAGCCTAAGTAAAATTCGCGGCTACTATTTAGATGGTACAGCTGGAACTGCTACGGCTAGTGACATAAATACAGCTCAACTTAATATTAATGCAGAAGTGGGGGCTATAGATAAAATTTCTCTTGATACAAAATATAACAGTAAGACTGTTATATATGGAACAAATGATTTTAACGCTCAATCAGGTACTAATACCGGTGATAATTTTACTATATTTTCTCAAGGATACGGTACTGTTGCGCAGCGTGGAGTTGCAATTAGAGTAAACGAGGAAGTAGGGGGGAACGATAGAGGTACTTTAGTTGAGAATGTTTCAAGTGCAGGTTATGCTCTTGATGAAACATCTGTTGGTTCAGTAAGTGTTCGTTCTTATGACAATGTCTTTTATGGAGTTACTGCAAATGCTACTCCAGGAATAGACCAGATGACAAGTAATGTTCTTCGTATGCGAGCACAGATGGGAGGTTATAAGACTGTAGCTTCTGCGATCTATAATCATGTGGATAATTTTGAGACTACCATGGGAGATGCTTTACAAAGAATTAAAGGTATCGATTTTAATAAAGAGTTATCAAAGTTAAATGAGCTTGAGGTAAGAAAAGAGGGTTTGAATAGCTTGATTGCAAGTGTAAATGAAAGTAATGCCTCGATATTAAATTTGCTAAAGCCTCTTAGGTAGTTAATCTCAAAGTTTCATGGGTGTGTAAAAAAGGTAAATCAAAATGACATTTTCAATTGGTACAAGTCTTAGTCAAGTAAATAATAAGATAAACGAAGTAAGGGATTCTTACAATAAAAAACTCGCTGATAATCAAAAAGGAGCTATTAGTAGTGCTTTTACTAGAAGCGATTTTGACACTGCTGAAGTTCAATCTAAGACTTTTGCAGTTCTTGCTCAAAATTTTATTGGAAGTAGTAAAGTAAATACTTTTAAACCAGCAAATATTGTTAATGCACTTAATTTGATTAAAAGTAAAGTAGTAAATTCAATATCAGTTAATTCTAATTTGGATACAGACTATAATTCAAGTGTCCAAGCTGGATTGCAAGCTGTAATTGATGGACTTGTTCCTAAAGTAAATACTGCGCAAACTAATTTAAATAATTCTCAAACTGTTTTAAATGGTTATCTTGCTAACCGCGCTTCGACACAAGCAAATTTAAATACTCTTGATGCAGGTATTAATGGTACAAATGCCGCTTTAGTTACAAATCAAACAAATATCAATAATACTAATACAGGCATAGTAAATACAAATGCTGCTTTAGTTACAAATCAAACAAATATTGATAATACTAATACAGGTATTACAACTACAGAAGCTGCTTTGGTTACAAATCAAACAAATATTGATAACAAAAATACTACTATTTCAAACCAAAATGATTTACTGGCGGTGAATCAAACTGCTCTTGATTCTCAGAACGTTTTAATTAATGCTCAAAATAGTGATTTGAATCAAAACCAATTAGCAATTGATTCTACTAATACTGGTATCGCAAATGCAAATACAGCTTTGGTTACAAATCAAACAAATATTGATAGTACTAGTACAGCTATTAACGATCAAAATGATTTATTAAATACCAATCAAAATTCATTAGATACATTAAATACTACATTAAATGATCAGCAGGCATTAATTAATGCAAATCAAAGTGCTATAGATGATCAAACTACATCGATTAATAATCAACAGGCTCTAGTTGATGCAAATCAAAGTGCGATAGATGATCAAACGACATCGATCAATAATCAGCAGGCTCTTGTCAATGCTAATCAGGCTGCAGTCGATGCACAAGCTGCTCTAGTTAATGATAAACAAACTCTTGTTAATGCAAATCAAGTGGCAATCGATGATTTAAATGCTAATTATGCTGCAGCTAACGACATAATCACAGCTAATAATGATGTAATTACTCTTGCAAACAATACTATTGCTGTAAATACTGATGCCCTTGTAGTAAATCAAACTGCTATTGACGATCAAAATGTTTTGATTACTAATCAAGCTACTATAGTTGCTGATCAACAAGTTATGGTTAATGATTTGCAATCAACAGTAACAATGATTGATGATTTAATTGTTCAAAACCAAGATCTTTATGACAGTACAGGTGATTCAAATTATTTGGATCTTGTGAATTTTCTTACTGATACTTATAAACCAGAGCATGAGGGTTATTTAGCAGATGCTAGTAACGAGCTTGGTGTTCAAACAATAACTTTAAACAATTTAAATACTGGCCTTGCAGATCTAAATACCCAAAGAGATAATTTAAATCAAGGTATTGCTGATGCAAACACAACAAACACAAATGCAACAACTCAAAATGCTGACCTTCAAGCAAACGTTGTTGATACTTTCAGTGACAATTTAACTATTTTAACAGACGAACGAAATACTCTGACGTCTGTGCTTGCAACTCTAAATGCTGGTTTAACATCATTGACAGATGAGAGGAATACTTTAACTGGAGATCTTGCAACTCTAAATACTGGTTTAACTTTCTTAACAGATGAAAGAGATACTTTGACATCTAATCTTGCAACTCTAAATACTAGTTTAACGGCTTTGACTGATGAAAGAGATACTTTAAATAGTAGTTATGCTGCAATTAATTCACAAATCACAACACTTGCTGATGAGAGGGTTGTTCTTTCTGATGGTCTTAATACTTTAAATACTCAACTTGTTAATTTAAATAATGAAAGAACCTCTGTGCAGGATAATCTTTCAAACTTAAATAATCAATTGACAACATTAAACGACGAAAGAACAAATTTACTTTCTGGTTTAGATGATTTAACAAATGATTTAAATACATTAACTGCAGAAAGAACAAATCTAGAAGACGGTTTAGCGGCACTAGAAAATGGACTTACTAGTCTTAATAGTGAAAGAACCTCTTTAACAGATAATTTAAATAGCTTAAACACTCATTTGAGTGATTTAAATGACACAAGAACAAATCTAAAAGCAAATCTAACTGGATTAAATGCTCAGCTAAGTAGTTTAAATGGTGGGAGGGCAAATCTACAAACAAATCTTTCAGATTTACAGAGCCAAAGAGCTACTCAGCAAGCTATTGCTGATGGTCAGGATGTTCCTATTGCAAATCAAACTCCAGTTCGTGATAATGACCAAGGCATTTTAAATAATTTTAAAAATCAGTTAAATGTTGCAAATGGTAACATGAGCACTTTCTTGGCTAAAAAAAATAGTTTAATAAATAATCTAGCTACAAACCAAAGCTCTATAAATACTTCAGCTGACTATATCAATGATTACCTAACCCATAATGGTTATTCAGTCTCAGATTTTTCTAACCTAGATTATGATATTTATGCTTCTGATAACGACTCAGGAGTAATTAATTTAGCGTCTTTGTCTATTAATTCAGCAAATGTAAATGAGTTAAACGGACAAAAGGCTGATTTTACTTTTGCAGCGCTTACAAGATTGGATGCTGCAATAGCTGAAGTGGCAGCTTGGACTCCGACAAATACTGAGACCTCAACAAACACCAAAACTGATACCATGTATCAGTTTTATTCTGGGCAAAAGCTGTTTGCTGATACTGTTATGGCAAGAGAAGAGCTTTTATCAGTTGAGAATCAAATCGAAACTCTAGATAAATTGAAACAAGAGAAGACAAATTTAGAAATTTTATCTGACACTTTAAACAAACACAATAAAACTATGGAATCTTTAGCTGTAGGATTTATGAAAAGCTCAGTAAATTTAACTGAGGGTTATATAAATAGTAATCCTGTAAATAATTTAGTTCGTAATTTTGGTACAAGAGCTCAGGTTGGAAGTTATAACGTAGGTTCAAATTTTCAAGGAAGATCTGGTTTTGGTGCAGGGCGTTTTGCCTAAAACTTTTGGGTTTTTACTGAAGTATTACTTGCTTGTAGGCTAAAGTGCTCCTTGATCGACTATCAAGGACTTTTAGTTGATGTGGGGCATCTGGATAGTCAACAGTAAAGCTAATTCTCAGTGTACCTTCTTTTGGTAAGCCCTCAAAGAAATCAGGGCTTAAATCGTCAACGTTTGCTTCATAGGCTTTACCAGTACTGTCAATTAAGATAAAAGAAGTATAAGTGATTTCTTGTTTGGTTTTATTCTTGAAATAAATACTTAAATGAAGAGCATTATCACCAAAAGAATCTGAGATTTTTTTTACAGATAGTATATCTAGTATAAATTGATCATTGATGGTTTCAGAAACTAAAGGAGATTTATTTTTTAATTTGTCGTCTAGTAATTTTGTGATAGACCAAGTATTGTCTAGTGATATTTTTATTTTTTGTCCGGGCTCAATCTTCATATCAGAACCTTTGCGCATAATCCCAGCTGTGAGTCCAACTGCACCACCGATAGCAGCTGCTCCGCCAATTACATAGGGATTAGATAAAGCTGAAATAGTTGTAGCAGTTCCAATTATTGAGGAGATGCTGAAAAGCATAAATGGTCCTGCTATTGCACCACCAAGAGTATATCCTCCAAGCATTGCGATATTTTTTATTATGTCTTTTGCACTTTCATCTTTTCTAGAATCAAAGCTAAGTTCTTTATCAAAGTCTATGCGGGCTTCTGAATCCAAGGGTTGTATTGAATTTGTACCATCATAAGCTTGGAAGCTTGTTTCTTCAAAATATTCATCAAATTTACCATCACTAATAGCGAGTGCATAAAAATCTAATTTGATTTTTTCTTTTCTCCAGAAGCTTTTTGAGGGTACAACCTCGACAACTCTTGCAAAGAATTTACTTCCTGCTGGTATAGTATATTTCTCCCCATATTCGTCTTTAATCTCAATAGCTCTAATGTTTTCAGCTATAACTTTAGAATCGTATTCAGGGTTTATGGTTTTGCCATCAAGATCTTTTTCTATCCAGGGATATTTCTTTGGGACTTGAGTCACTCTCAGATTAATAATTTGTTTTTCTTTGATTTGGTAACTTGCACCAAGTTTAACTGTCTCTTTGGCAAAACAATAATTGTTAAGTAAGAAAATATTTACAAGTATTATAATAGCTATTCTTTTCATGAGATTAAACATTCATGCTTTGATCTATCGAATATATGCGTTTATCTTGTGATTCATAATAAGTCCTCATTATCATATCGGCTAGAATACCCATCATAAAAAGCTGCACAGAAACGGTAAAGAACATCGCCCCTAGTACTGGCAATGGAGTGTGATCTAGCTGTATTCCAGAAAACAATTTCAATCCTAGTGCCCAAGTGAAAGCCAAAAACGAAATCATCATACTTGCAAAAGCTGTACCGCCAAAAAAGTAAATTGGTTTTGTAATATAGTCAGTTAAAAACTTCATTAGAATAAGATCTAATATGACTTTAAAAGTTCTGTTGATACCGTATTTTGATTGTCCAAATTGCCTTTCGTGGTGATTAACGGGAATTTCAGTAACTTTAGCGCCAACCCAACTTGCACAAATTGGAATAAATCTATGGAGTTCGCCATAAAGCCTAATATCTTTTAGAACTTCACATTTATAAGCTTTTAAAGTACATCCATAGTCATGCAAGTTTACTCCTGACAACCAGGAAATTATTTTATTAGCAATCATTGACGGTAATTTTCTGTTTACAAAAGTATCTTTGCGATTTTTTCTCCAACCACTTACAACATCAAAACCTTCGTTTATTTTTTCCATTAATCTTGGAATATCTGCAGGATCATTCTGCAAATCAGAATCCATCGGAATAAGTACATTACCCTCTGCAACATCTATACCAGCAGACATAGCAGCGGTTTGACCAAAATTACGTCTAAATTTTATTACTTTTATGTTCGAATTTGCCTTAGCAAATGACTGGAGAATTTCAAAACTTTTGTCGCTACTTCCATCATCAACATAGATAATTTCGTAGCTGTAGTTAGTATTGCCGACACATTCAATAATTTTTTTATTGAGAATATCTAAACTTTCTTCTTCATTGTACACAGGTACAAAAATTGAAATATCGTATTTCTTTGTTTGCATGATTTTCGTTGTCTCTATGGCTTGGGTTTTCATTAGATCTTGATATATCTTTCAGTCGTAAAATAGCTACTTAAGCCACAGACTAAAATGCCAGTTAAGCTCATTATTAAAAATATCATAGCTAGGTCAGATCCAGAATCAAAATTAAATGTCATTGGCATAATAGTTTTAATTGATGATTGAAAGCTGTTCCATATAAAGGTTTGAAAGAAAAGTAAAGGGATAAATGCTACGAGTGCCGACGTTATTCCGTAAAAAATTCCATGGAAAATAAATGGACCTCTGATAAACCAATCATCAACACCAACGAGTCTAAGGATCTCTATTTCAAGGGATTTACCTTTAATCACTAATTGAATAGTGTTTGAGACTATCGTTATCGTACCTACAGCAAGAATTAGTGTAATTAATAAACCAAAAGAAAATAATATTGATCTTGCTCTCTCAAGATTTGAAAATAAATCAGGTGCGTAGCTTATTTGCTCAATGCCAGATAGGGCTTTAACTTGCTCTACGACAGTATCTAAATCCTGAGGTCTTCTAATGTTTACATGTAAAGTATTTGGCAGTGGATTACTTGAATTATCCTCGAAATTAAAACGTTTTTTAAACCTTTCCCATGCAACTGCTTTGCTGATAATTTCAACTTTTTCAACCTTGTTGATTTGGCTAATTGATTTTGCAATACTACTAGGTTCGGCACTATCAAGTAAGTACACTGAAAATTCTACTTGAGTATCAAGGTTCTGAGAAATTTGTTTGATTGAAGAATTCAATTGAAGGACTCCACCAAAAAGTGCAAGTGCAACTGCAAGTATACTGATAACGATAATATTTGAAAAGCCAGAAGCTCTAATGCTATCGAAAGCCTCTACTAATGATCGCCAAATTATTCTTAATTCACGCATAATCTCAAATCCTTATTGGTAACTAAATCCTGAAATATTGACTGATCCAGTATCAGCAATGATTCTACCTTTGTCTAAAGTAATAACTCGTTTACCAAATCTTTTTACTAGATCTTGATTGTGAGTACTAATTAGAATGGTTGTCCCTCTTTGAGCAATCTTTTCTAGAAGGCTAAAAATATCAAAACTTGTACTTGGATCTAGGTTACCAGTCGGCTCATCGGCTATTACAAGTGGAGGTCCTTGAACAATAGCTCTTGCAATACCAACCCTTTGTTGTTCACCACCCGAAAGCTCGCTTGGTAAATTAAAAGCTCTATCTATTAAGCCAACAAGTTTTAAAGCACCCGAAACTCTTTTTTGAATTTCATATTCTTCCGCTCCAAGTCCTCTAAGAGCGTACGCAACGTTTTCAAAAGCAGATTTGTTTGGTAGTAATTTAAAATCTTGGAAAATAATACCCATTCTTCTTCTCAAGTAAGGTACTTTTGTGTGTGATAAAGAACTGACGTCTATGTTACCAATGATAATTTGACCAGAGTCAGGTTTTTCTTCTTGGTAAAGTAACTTCATTAATGTTGATTTACCAGCCCCACTTGCACCAACAACAAGAGCCATCTCCCCAGCATTAATCTCAACAGAGACATTATCTAAAGCTTTGATATTTCCGTATACTTTTGTTACCTGATTTAGTTTAATCATCTTTAGTCCTCTACAATTATACTAGTAAAATTAAAATGCCTGCATCTATTAAGTAATTACACTTTGTCTAAACTTCTTCCTTAATATAAGGAACAGACAACCAGCATTAAAACAGGACGTCAGTACTGTTGCGATCGCAATTCCAGCTACGCCATAAGATTCCACTAAAAATAAATTTAATATGAATTTTAATATGATGGCTAAAATCATCACATAAAGAGAGCTTTTGCTATCTCCAAAACAGTACAAAGTTCGAGTAAAAGAATCTCTAAATATGAAAGGAACACTAGACAAGCATAAATAGAAAAAAACTTCCGCAACTAGCGCTGTTGAATTAGCATCAAAAGCTCCTCTTTCAAAAATTAAAGCAATAATTTCTCTTGGATACAACATTCCAAGGACAATTCCAGGAAGACTAATCAAGAGTAAGACAACTTGAGATTTTATTAGTACTTCTTTAATTCGCGAGAACCTTTTGGCTTCAACCATTTCGCTGATTTTTGGAAAAACAGGTACCAGGAAAGCTGTTAAAACTACTCCTAGTGGCATTTGTACAAGTCTATTAGCGAGTGTAATTGCCGTCCAAGAACCTTCTTGTAGATATTTGCAAAAATAACTATCAATAAAAACCATAAGTTGTGTCGAGCTAGCACTTATTAAAGCTGGTATGAGTAAAATATAAAACTCTTTTTTATATAGCTGTAATTTTTCTTTGCTTAATTCAATTAAATTTTCGATATTCTTTTGAAAAGAAAATGGTATTTGAATTACAAAACTGACTATACTTCCTATGCTAGTACCGATAGCAAGTGCAAGTCCATTGTAGCCATCCCCCATCATTATTACAATTACAATTAGTATCACATTGATAAATCCTGGTGAAAGACTTGGGGAAAAATATTTTTTTAGACAATTGCCTGCTGCAAATAAAATCCCGATCGGTGCAGTTAAAACTACTAGAGGCAGTAGTATGTCAATGTTTAAAAGGGTTTGAGAGAAGTACTCAGGCTGTATGTTCTTATCAATAAACATACTTAATATAAGGTCTTTGCTAAAAAATAATACAAGAGCGATAAGTATTGAGCCTATGCTCACCTGTTTGACTAAATCTTTAAGGTAATGATTGATTTTAAAATTTTGACTTTGTAGTTTTGGCAATATTGCTACAAGCGAGCTGTAGAAAGGACCTCCTACTCCACCAAGAATTATAAAAAAATTGCCTGTTAACAGATAAGCTAAGTTAAAGGCATCAGCTTCCATTGATGTGCCAAAATACTGTGCAACCAAAAGGTCTCGAGCTAGTCCTAATATTTTGCTTATGATGGTTAGAAAGGCTACAAAGCCAGCTACTCTAAACATGAAATAGAACCTGTTTGGCTTGGTCTTGTAATGGCGAACTAAGCACTAGCTTTTTGCATTTCCTCTGCAAAACCACCAGCTTTATTGCTTTGAGTACTTTGATAGTCTGCCTCATTGTAGTTCTCTAAGCATGCAACACCAGGAAGCGTCTTACCCTCTAAAAACTCTAAAGATGCTCCACCACCTGTACTCACATG
>CAIYXB010000077.1 GCA_903930015.1 uncultured bacterium
GATATTTCTTGAACTGCAGCAGCTAAGTTTTTCATTATGTCTTCATCAGAAAAAGAAAGTTTACCGATTGGCATGTGAACAACAGCACCTGTTTTTTCAGCTCTAAAACTTACTTTACCAGCTTGTAATTCTCTAACAGCTTTTGCAACATCAGCAGTAACAGTTCCGTCTTTAGGGTTTGGCATCAAACCACGTGGACCAAGTACTCTACCTAATTTACCTAAAAGAGGCATAGCGTCTGGAGTTGCAACAAGTACATCGAAATCCATCCAACCTTCTTCCATCTTTTTAACAAGATCTTCAGTTCCAGCTTCAACAGCACCAGCCGCTTTAGCTTCTGCAACTTTTTCACCTTTAGCTAAAACACACACTCTAACTACTTTTCCAGTACCAGCAGGAAGTGCAACAGATGCTCTTACTTGCTGATCGTTAGCTTTTGTATCTATACCAAGTTGAACAGAAAGTTCGATTGTTTGGTTTTTGTTTTTTGATTTACTTTGGGAATTGAATTTTTTAAGAGCTGCGATCGCTTCTTTAGCGCTTACTTTAGAAGTAAATTGAGCTTTAAACTCTTTTATTTCTTTTTGTTTTTTTGTTAATTTTGCCATTTCTCCTACCTCCTTAAAGTAGTGCTAGCGAATGCTAGGCATTTTTTGTTTTTGCTACGAAACTCTTTCTCTGATTGCAACAACACCCATAGAGCGAGCTGTACCAGCGATAATATTTTTAGCTGCTTCAATGTCATTAGCATTTAAGTCAGGCATCTTGGTTTCTGCGACTTCAGCTAATTGCGCTTCTGTAATTTTTCCTACTTTATCTAAGTGAGGAACTGCAGAACCTTTTTTGATATTCAATTTCTTTTTTACTAAAACTGATGCTGGCGGTTGCTTAAGAATAAAAGTGATAGATCTGTCTTCATAAACAGTAATTAAAACTGGAATTACATAACCAACTTTATCTTTTGTAGCTTCATTATAAGATTTACAAAATTCCATAATGTTCACACCGTATTGACCAAGTGCAGGGCCTACAGGAGGAGCTGGATTAGCTTTTGTAGCTTCTAATTGAAGATTAATATAACCAAGTATTTTCTTTGCCATGATTTTTACCTATATTTTAGGGAACAGGCTAAGATTTTAGCATTCGACAGGCATTGGGGTTTTGTTAAGATTTTATATAAATAGGCATTTATTTGGTAATAGACATCTATGAATTAGCACTAAGAGAGGACTTGGAACCAAATGGTGACTTGAGTACCAAGTTTTTTTCTCAAAAACTTCTTAGCGCCCAAATAATCGCAAAAGAGGCTGGAGTACTTGCTTGCACGCAAATTATAAATAAAGTATTTAGTACTTACTACAGACTTTACACTGATGATTTCCAAAATGAAATGGTTATTCGAAGTTTAGTAAAAGATGGTGATGAGTTTAAAGCAAATGACATTCTTTTTGAGATTAAGGCTTCTAGCCATGCTTTATTAATTTGTGAAAGAACTGTTCTGAATTTTCTACAGAGGGCTTGCGCCATTGCCACCAAAGCAAGGTTTTTAAGTGAATTAATCAAAGATTATGACTGCCAAGTTTTAGACACCAGAAAAAGCTCCCCAGGCTTAAGGGGAATCGAAAAACAGGCGTTCAGGCAAGGAGGAGGCACAAATCACAGGTTTAATTTAAGCTCTATGGCAATGCTTAAAGAGAATCACTTAGCTTCACTTGGGCTTGATTTAGAGGCTGCAATCAAAAAACTCAAATCAGAAAACTGCCCTATCACAGTTGAAATCAACAAAGATAATTTAGATAAACTTGAACTTGTTTGTAAAGAGAATGTCGAGCAAATTATGTTTGATAATTTTTGTATTGATGAACTTCCTGCGTTAGTTCACAAAGTACGATCTCTTAATTCTAAAATCAAAACCGAAGCAAGTGGCGGCATCACAGAAAAAAATATTATTGATTACGCAAAGACTGGCATAGACTATGTTTCAACGGCAGAGGCTTCAAGGGCAAGGAATATTGATTTATCAATGTTAATTATCAACTAGCTTTCTGACAAAGCTCTGTTAGATTAGCGACTAACTCTGTTAAAGATTTATGCTGAACATTGGTAAGTTTTATATCGTTACTTGAGCTACTATTGCCTGCTTTTACATCAATATCAATCTGTGTTTCATCATCAATAACAATTCTAAAGTCCTTTCCTTCTTTATCTTCTTTGCTATGCTGCTTAAATCTTGTATAGGATTCAATTACTCTATTATCAAGAAGTATATTAAGCGCAAGCTCTACTCTATCTTCACAGAATTGACCTTTATTAATTCGATGTAGTTTTTTTATAGACTTATCAAAACCTGCGTTTTCTGAAAGCTCTAGAAATTCTTTAAAATCTTTATCTGGCGCTTTTAGTGAAATCAAATTGTCTAACCAAGAAAAAACAGATACTTGTTTTGTATTGCCTTTTATTTGAATTTGAAAATTCGTATTTTGAGAAAAGGGTTCTTGTGTTAGTTCGTCAATAAACGCTAGAGCTTTGTTTTTATAATTCTCTGCTAAAGAAAAGTAATACTGCTGGGTTCTTGTATCTTTAACCCTTGACTTCTTCTTTACGTTATATGGACAAGTTTCGAAACTTAATTGCTGAGCAAGATTAGACTCAAGTCTTCTTGTAAGCAAGTTAAAATTTTGATTTGGCAAATTAGTTAATTTAATTTGTGACATATGGTTTCAACTTGCTAAAGCTAAAACAGCTTCAAACTGTTCTTTTAAATAATCTAGAGAAGAACTACTCACTTTTTGGATTAGATTAAGTCCAGCCGTACGGGCTTTTTTAGCATCTGCAGCTTTTACTTGAAAACCTATTTCTTTTCCTGGAGCTAATAGAGCTATCAAATCTGTTTTGTGCTTATCATGAGAAGAATTTGGTTTTGATAGATAAGCTTTTGAACTTGGGTTTGTTTTAAGAAAACCATAAAGTGCCCTTAATTCACAAAATCTATCTAGTTTAAAAAAGCTTACAAGATCTTTCATGGACTCATGCATTTTTTGAGTAGAAAATTTTGTTAAAGCTGAAATAAAGTCCCTATCAGGTTCTGATCGGGTTAACTGATCAAGCCAATTAGAAAAAGATATGAAGCTTCCATCAGCACCCGCAAGCGAGAGCTGTTCACCTGACTTTCTAACTTGATTTAAAAATCCATCAAAAGTACTTAGAGTCATTGGTTCATAAACCTTTTCCAGTAGTTTTCTCAAACCAACAAAATTTTTCTGCTCTTGGCCTTATGAAACCTCTATCGAAGCTCTGTTATTAGAAGCAGAAAATCCCATACATTAAATCTAGCATAAGATAATACTGGTCGCTTTTTTAAATTCTGTCGTTAAAAACTGCGTATTTTGCGTCTTCTTCATCGCCATCAAACTCACCTTGGTCTTTTGCAAGTTTGAACATGAGAAAAGCAAGTGCAGCAAATCCTAGGCATATAAGTCCTGGTCCAAGCCAGACCCATGAACCACCGACAATACAGTTAGGACACATATAAATATTATATTCCACTATTTTAGTTATTAGTGATTAATTTAAAAAATTAACACCAAAGCAAGAATTAGAATTGGAGTAAAAGTGAGAATCATGGCAAAGACTCTTAGCTTAAGAGTTTTAGGTTCTATAAGAAGTAAGCTTGTTGCATTTAAAAATCTTCCAAATATAAAAACCAAAGCCAAAACATAGAAATAAAATGATTAATTTCAATAAATTGGTTCCTCTGCAAAATCAGTGGATTAAGTAAATACTATAGTGGTTTTAGCATGAATGTTAGCACCTTCAATCGTAGGTATTCTTCGTCTTTGATACCATATGCCCTTCTTTGAAAAACTCTAATTTTATTGTTCAATCCTTCAACAA
>CAIYXB010000078.1 GCA_903930015.1 uncultured bacterium
AAAAGTTATGAGTGTTTTTCGTGTTGTTCTTGGTTCTTCTTTTTTAATTTCGTACCTGTACTTTTTAATTTGGCCGTCTCTTGATAGCATTAATAATAAAGAATATGAGTTACTTGGATTGATAGCAACAGCTGGTTGCTCGTATGTGGTGTTTTCGTTATTAAGCGATGTCTATTTTATTCAAAGAGATCTTACTGAGATACAATTTGATTTGAAATATGGAGATGAAGCTCGAAATCAAAAACTAGATGAAATAAATAAGAACTTAAAAGATATAAACGATAATCTATCGAGTATTGAAAGAAAATCTAGGTAAGATTTTTTCTCAGCTTGATTTGTTTTCAAGTTAGCTTTGATCGAACATTTTTTTACAAAGTCATATCACTTTTAAACCAGCCATCACCTGATTTCTTGACTTCATCAAAACATTCATCTTCAATATCTTTTACGAGCTTTGCTAATAAATTAAGACTCAGTTCACCTTCAGAGCTTAAATTAACGAATTTGTAGCGTGCTTTACCCTTCCAGTCGAGATACTTGATTGAGACCTCGTAAACAGGCATCTGACCCCAATCAGGATCTATTTGCCTTCTCTTTGATTCATTTATAGCCCAATAAGGGAAAGCCATTCCAACCTCTTTATTTCAGTTACAATTATTATAGGTACAAGTTCAATAATTTAGCAACTATTTCTTTGTTTATTGCATACCCTTCATCACACTATATATCATGCACAGGGACAAGGTTCTATGGTTTGTTTAAAGAAGAGTGTTGCAACGGTATTTTTATAAAGTGCTTTTAAATGCTCTTTTCAACTCTTACGGACTCTCGATAACACTCACGAAACCCAGTTGGTGATTGAAGAGTGGCGTGTTTGGGACATTTCAAGTCAAGATAACTATGCGATTTGTTGAACTGCACCTAATTATTCATTTGAAAAAATATAAATGCCCCCCTTTGATTAGAGTATTTCGGAGGGGGCTCTTTGGGGGAATTTTAATTATAGTAGTTGTATATCTCGACTTATAAGAATTGCTCATGTGTAAGAAATTTATTTTTCTTGGATCTAAACTAAAATAAATATATGAAATCAAAGTTTTTCTTAATTAGTTTATTATTTTTATTTTGTAATCACAATGCAATCTTAGCTAATGAATTTCAAGGTGATTTATATAGACCACTGTTAAAGACCGAACAAGAAAGAGTTTATTATAATACCTCATCTCATATATTTCATAAATTTTCATGTATTTGGGCACAAAGGTGCACCAAGAATTGCATAGTAATCAGTAAATTAGAAGCATTATCAAAAGGAAGAGCTTGCAAAGTATGCGGTGGATGATATCAATTCAGTGATACAAACCCTTTTTGTCCATGGCAAGCATATGACTCCCACTCAGAGATATAGCTATTTGGCATTACATTACTTTTATCCTCATTATCTTTGTAATCAAAAGAGTCTAGAACTTTTAATTTATCCAAGCTTCTTTCTACAAACATCATTGAAGCCATCTTATGTTCTTTGCAAAAGAATTTAATTTTATGTGTTCTTTCTGTTGGATCACCGGCTCGAATTCCAAAACTTGGCAAAGCTGTCTCTCTGGGCGTAACAGAAATGATATAGGCTTCGCATATACTGTTCTTGCATATAACATTTTTAGCAGCAATTTTTTGATAATTTTTTGAGTTACTGTAATTGTAATAATCTTCTCTAGTTCTATTAGTATTACAGCTAGTGAAACTAATAGTGCTAATAATGATGAAATTGAACATTGTTAACTTGTAAAATAAATTTTTAAATTTGACTAACATTTTATCTTCTCCTTCTGCTTGCACCGATTGCAACACCTGTTACAGCCGCTGCACCTCCAAGGATTAGTGCTGTATTCTTTATGAGTTCTTTTCGTTTTTGTTTTTTTTGATATTCTCTTTGTTCAGCCATTCTTTGTTCATAAGCTTCTAAATTTAGCTTATTTTGATATGCAATTTGACTTTGTATTCTATTATTTGCCTCACTGATTCTTTGACTTAATTCATTGTAGGATTTTTCTGCCATCTCATTACCTTGTGATGCTGATGCTTTATACCACTTAAGTGCTTCTTCTATATTAACTTCTCCAAAATTTCCTTTTTCATAAAAAGAAGCAACTATGAATTGAGCTTTGTCTGATCCATTCATTGAAGATCTATGAAGGTATGTATTGCGTTCCTGTAGGAGCTTAGATCGAGTCGAGGAATCTAGTCTTTGTATTGA
>CAIYXB010000079.1 GCA_903930015.1 uncultured bacterium
GTAAATAATTCATTAATTAAGTTAAAAATTCACAACATACCTGAGGCAATTACATTCAACAACTTCAATCTAAAACTTTCTGACTTTAAATTAGACAAAGAACAAAAGCTTACAACGAAATTAAATTTAGATACTAAACTCTTTAATTCTAATAACTCAACACTTACTGCAAGCGGTACTCTTGGTCCAATAGATAAGGACATGAAAACACTACCTCTTAATGTTAATGAGAAAATCAAACTCAGTATTGTAGCTATTCCACCAGCTATTCTAAAAATGAATCTTGGAGAATTAGTGCAAGTTACAGATGCTTACATAATACAAGAAGCTAAACTAGGTGGTGATTTCATAAACACCAGCACCGGTATAGGACGCCTTAAAATCGAAAACTTACAAATTGGTCAAACAAAAGAAAAAAGTCTAATTGTTGATTCTGATTTTCCTATATCTTTCAAATTAAAAAGCAATCAAACGCCGATGCTCACGCTAAGTGCCAACAATTCAACTATAAACCTAAAAACAAAAGACAATGACTCAGGGAAATTAGTCTTCGATGCAAATATTGCAATGAACCTTAAATCAGGATTTATTAATGGAAATTCAAGCGGTAATATTACTGGAATCGACATCAAAAATATAATTAGCGCCTTAACAGACTTAGGCAATGTAATCACGGGAGATCTATATCTTGAAAACTACAAAGTTAGCTTTGCTGGCTTGACTCCAGAATCTATGTTCAAGTCAGCAAAAGCAACAGCTGATGTTGAAATGAAAAACGGTAGTATTTATATACTAGAGACAATTACTAAATACAAAAATATTGCAGATCAAGTACTTAAAGGATTGGGCTCAGGCATAAAGACAGACAAAATCAGCGGTAAATTTAAAACCTTTAAAGCTAACCTGAAATTAGAAAATAAAATACTTGCTGTTGAAAACATAAACATTGAAGCCTCTGAAGAACAACTAAAAATCAACGGTCGTGGAGAAGTTAGAAAATTACAATGGTTAGTTTTTGATTTAAATCTGGATGTACCAAAATTACAACCAATACCAATCAGTGTAAGAGGTACGATAGAAGCACCTCAAGTTTATCCAAATTTAAAGAACATAACAAAAAAACAAGGCGAGCAAATGTTAAATAGCTTCTTACAATATGGATTAGATGCCCTAAATAAAAACCAACCAAAGACTGAAGCGAATGCTACAGCTGAAACTTCAAAAAAAGGAAAAGTTGGTAAAAAACAATCTTTTGGAAATTTATTGAAAGATACTCTTAAAGAAGGATTACTAGAAACACCTCCAGCTACACCTGCAACTCAAGCACCAGCTCCCGAGCCAGCCGCTACAACGAGCCCTTAAAGTTACGATTCAATTAGAATGAATCGTAACCTTCAGCGATCATGAGCACTCTAAGTTTCTTAGTTGCTTCTTTAATCATGTGAGAAATTCTTGATGGCGATACATTAAGTTTTTCAGCAACTTCGTTTCCGCTGGCATTTGTATAGTAACGAAGCTCAATAACTTTTTTTAAATTATCAGGCAATTTTGCAATAGCTTTTTTCAAACTATTTTTCATAGCGAGAAGCTCTAATCTATCTGACTCATCAACACCATTTGGATCAGCAGGATTGAACCCAGTATCTTCAGCCATCGAATCAACAGACATGATAACTTCAAATACTGCTTTTCTAGCATCATCTAAAGTTCTTATTTCTTCACGCTCTGTACCAAGTTCTGCTTTTGACTTTGCTCCAGTTGCATCAATTGAGTCTTGATCAAGCGCTACAACGGTTTTCACGCCATACCAACTTTGACGTGAGCGAAGCTCATCTTTCATAGCCCACTTAACTGATTGGGCAATATAACTTGAATTATATTCAACTGTTTGAGAGCTTTTTGCAACTTCTATAAGCTTATTTATAGCTATCAAACCTGTGTTGACTAGCTCATCGTAGCTTAATATTTTTCCTGTCTTACCTGAATACTCTTTTCTTGCGATCATTTCAACAATAGGTAAAAACTGGGCAACGTCTTTGCCTTTGTTTGAGGTTTTGGAGTCAATTTTTAAAGATTTTATTTTGTCGTCTTGGCTCATTGGGGATTATCTAGATAAAGTAAAATTACCTCAATTTATCATATACCATTATAAAGTAAAGCTTATCCTAAATAAGCTTTAAAATTTGAATTTTTAGTAATTATTATGCAAGAATCAGGAGAATGAAAGCAATTATCTTTGCAGCTGGCATATCATCGAGATTAGGAGAACTTACAAAAGATTTACCGAAATCATGTCTTGAAATTGAACCTGGACTTGCCATGATAGAACGCATGCTTTTACTTTTAGCAAAACATGAATTTTCAGAAGTAAGAATTATAACTGGTCATGCAAAAGATGCATTTTTACCTTTTATAGAAAAACACAAATCAAAATTTAAAATTCTTGAAACTTTATACAATGATTTATTCAAAGAAAGAAATAATATTTACACAGCTTACTTAACAAAAAATATTCTTGACGAGAGCACACTAATTATAAATTCAGATCTTGTAATTGCTGAAAAAATCATTGAACTTGCAAAAAATGAAATCCATAATAACGCTAAAAGCTTTATGTTAATTGATGACCATAATAAAATTGACGAAGAGTCAATGAAAGTCTATGTAACAGATTCAGGCAAAATCACCAGAGTAAATAAAGCCCTTGAACTTGAAAAAAGCCTGGGTGAATACATAGGGATACTTAGAGTATCTAAAGATGATTTAAACAAGTTTTTTTCTTCAATAGATACTATTCTAGAAAACAAAGGATTCAATTTATACTACGAAGATGCAATAGATAGAATCGCCAGCGAAATAGAAGTAAAAGCCCTTAGCACTCAAGGTGCAATGTGGACTGAGATAGATACAAAAGAAGACTATCAAAAAGCTCAAGAACTTGCAGCTAAACTTAAAAAAGAAATCAACACAAAGATAGAAGCATGAGATCAATAAACATACCAACAAAAATACAAATCTCAAAAACAAGCCCAGAGCTCGCTTTAGACTTAGAAAAGTTTTTTAGTGAAAATAAAAATCAATGCTTTCTTTTTGAGTACAGTGATTTTGGTAAAAAATATTTTGATTCTTTAATAAAACCACTCTTAAGAGAAATTCGCTTTAAAGAAAGATACTCTAGACTTGGGGTGATTACAGAAAAGGAATTTGATTGGATTTTTAGTATTGGTGGAGGAAGAACTCTTGATATAAGCAAATTAACTGCCAAAAACTCAGAAGCAAAACTTGCAAGCTTACCAACACTAATCGCACATGACGGAATTTGCTCACCAGTCGCTGTTGTTGACGGTGTTAGCCAAGGAGCACTCGTACCAACTGCTTTATTTGTAGATTTCTCAATTATCAAAGAGTGTCCTATCGAGCAAATTTACGCTGGAATAGGAGATCTAGTTGCAAATTTATTTGCAATTGAAGATTGGCTTTTAGCTCATAAATTACGCGATGAAGAGATTGATGACTTTGCCATAATACTTTCACGAAGAGCAGCAAGTAGTATCATCTCAAAACTAGAATTTAATTTACTAAAAGAAAAACAAGAAGCAAAAAAATTTCTTACAAGCTACAACTTTTTACATGTATATATTGAAAGCCTGGTGCTCTCTGGCATTTCAATGAGCATCGCAGGTAACTCAAGACCCTGCTCTGGAGCTGAACATCTGATCTCGCATGCGATCGATGAAATCTATGGCTCAAACACAAAAGCACTACATGGTATTCAAGTAATGATCGCAACACTCTATTTAGAAAAAATCATGGGTATTGATTTACTAAGTCGAGAAGAAATAAAAGATGATATTTCAGATCTGGAAAAAATCCTTCGCAGTTATGGTATGCCAACAAAATTTAGTGATATTGGCATTAACAACGAAGATCTAAAAGTAATTATTGAAAAAGCTCCTTCCACACGAAAAGGTCGATTTACTGTACTAGATCTGATTAGATCTGGAGTTTGATTCATATTCTTAGGTAATCCCTTGGGGTCTGACCCCATTTTTCTTAACCTAGATAATTTCAAGTCCTACTACTATCCAGAGGACTTTTGACCCCCTACAAATTTTTCAAAATCTGAAAAGATACTGGATATGCTCGGATACAGTGAAGCAAATGCTATTTATTTTAGCGCAGGAAAAAAAACAGGTTTTGCCAAAATCAAGTCAGGCTTTGATACTCACGAGCAGTTAGAGCTCGGGGAAGAGCAATTTGATAGCTTAATTGAGCACGGACAATTTGCAGGACTTCCTAAGTTTAAATACATAAATATTTTTCAAAAACTCTGCAAAGAAACAAAACAATGTCATTGTGCAGAACACAAAGCCTACAATGCCTTTAAAAAGAAAATCAAAAAACTTCCTAATAAAACCCGATTCGAAGATTTTAAGAACTACATACCAAGCTTAAATGAGATCAAAACTCAAAAACCCTTTTCAGTATTTTGTGGTACCAGTTTTATCATTAGCTCCGTCATCAGCATTCTAATAATGTGTTTACCGAATTTATTTAGATACAAAAATACGGATTTTGTTTTTATGACTCTATGGCTTGGACTGAGCATTTTAGTCTTATTCATAAGCTCATACTTAATTCAAAAAAACTATTTAGCACAACCTAATGCTCTACAGATTTTCATAGCACAAAAGGCACTAAAGGAGGTCCTTCATGGAAATAATAATTAGCCAAGTTTTAAATTTTGGCATGATCACAATGTATCTAGTACTCATACTAGCGGCAATCACAATGCCAATCTGGGCATACAAAATAATCGAAACAAAATTCATCAACAAGCACGATGCTCTTAAAACAAATTTCAAGCACGGTGGGCAAGGGACACAAATCATTGCTTCACTTGGAACTACAACAGCAGGAGTATTTTTGATACAGATTCTTCCTTTGATTTTTAGCATCATTGGTGATGTGGGAGCAGATTTTGGTATCTCAAGTATTTATGGAGAATTCACACCTGGAGCGGTTGGTGTAAGTGATTATGCAGATAATTTTTATGCACTAACAGCACAACTTGGAGACATGCTACAAACAGTAGCCCCAATGGCTGCTGTTGGCTTAGGAGGTTACAATTTAGTAAACAAACTTTCTAGAGGATTACCAGCGTAAACATGGTTAAGGTTTATAAACATTTTAATAAGCCATATGAGATTTTTCTGGGGCTAAGTATTACCAAGTTGATACAAATTATAATCGTAATGGGAATCACGTTATGGATTTTTATTAGTCTTGGACTTAGCCCCCAAAGTCCTCTTTCACTCATAATCCTCATACCACTATTATTGTGTTTTGCAGTAATCATAAAATCTCAAGACGATTATTATTTAAGACTACTAACACATCCTTTTCAAGATCACCTCTATCTAATAAATAGAAAAACAAAACATTATCCAAATTTAATCGATAAGATAAATATCAAGAAAATTAGTGATTCAATAATTTATAAAAAAGACTATAGTCTTAGTCAAATAATGCGAATCAATCATGGAATAAGCATACAAAATTTATCCAATGATGAACTAAGGGAACTACTCAATACATGGTCAGGGTTTTTAAGCCAATACAATAAAATCTCAAATTTTGAGGATTACTTTAGCAAACTCTTTGATAAAGAGCTTTTAGAGTTTTTTATTCATATAGATAAAGAAAGTCTAGAACAAAAATACTATCTCATAATCCATCAAGAAGCTTTAAATGAAGATAAATCAAAACTAGAAAAAATCTTAGTTAAAATATTACAGAAATTAAAATTAAGCCCGAGTAACTCTTACTATACTTACAAAAAAGAATTTAATTTATTACAAGAAAAGATAGCCTACTGTCAAAATTATTTTAATAGCTTAAAGCTAAGCACTCACTTACTTAATGATAATGAGATTAAAAACCTCATTAGTAAAGAGCTTGATATTTTCACAAGCAAAGCCAAAGTCAAAGATAAAGGCAATCATCTTGAACTAAAACAAACAAAAAATTCTTCAACCGAATATATAAAAACCTATACACTAAAACTAGCACCAGATAGTGGTGAATTAGATTTTTGGCTTAAAGAATTAGTATTAAGGATACATACTGAAGCCTTTATCTCAATTAAGCTTGAATACAGAGACCCTGATCAAGATAGAAAAAAAGCCGAATCAAAAGCAAGTATACTCTCTGAACTAAAAAAAGCCAAAAGAGCTTCGACGCAAAGTGTCATCAAGGACAATAAAGCCCTTTCTGAAACCCTAATAAACAAGCCATATTCATATAATTTAAGTATTGGTATCACAATCAAAACAAATAGTATAGAAGAACTTAAAAACTTTGATCGCATAATCCAAAGACCAATTAAAAACTGCGAGTGGAGTCCAGAAGCTCGTAAACAAATCAATTCACTTATCTCTAACTTGCCTTCATCTAAGCAAAATAAAGTCAGCTATAAGCATTATGCTGATTTAGATTTTGCAACTGCAAATTTTTGTTTTTTTGCAAGTAACTTTCCTAAAGATTCAAAATACTATATAGGTAAATCATTAAGTGATAACAACCCAATAAATCTAAATGAAGCAAACACCAAATTACATAAGACAAGATCAATAAACTTTATTGGCGACTCAGGCTCTGGAAAATCACTACTAGCAAAATCAATGCTTATCAAAAGGCTTCAAGATCCAAAAAACAAATTTATCATCATCGACAATACCCAAGATGGTTGGACTGATTTTACAGAAGCGCTTGGTGGCGTGCTGATAAACTTAAACAAAGCTTGCCCAGTAAATAATGCTTACTTTAATCCATTTTATATTGAAGAAAAACTAGAAAATCAAGAACTAAATCAAAAAATACTTTCTTTAATGAATTTTTTTAATGCACTATGCGACCAAGAAAAATTAACACTAGAAGATAAAGATTTTCTAGGCAAAAGTTTAAGGACATTTTTATTAAAAAATATCAAAGCTAGCCTAAGTGATCTATATTTATTTTGGTCAAACTGGGAAAACCGAGAACTTGCCACTAAATGGCAGAGCTTGATTGCGACATATTGCCATGTAACAAATGGAGCATATGCCTATCTACTTGATGGCAAAGCATACTCATACAATAATCAATTACAACTGTTTCAATTCAGCACCATAAATCAAGAAAGGAGTTTTTCTGATATTTGTTTTTATCTAATCAATAATGAAATCGAAAAAAAAGCACAAAGTCAGGAAAGCAAAATCACGCTGATTATTGATGAAGCTTGGCGTTTAATGCAATCTCAAAAAGCAAGAGATTTTCTATCATATTATGCAAGAGCAGGCAGAGCAATCGAATGCGCACTCTGGACTATAAGCCAAAAGCCCAGCGATTTGACTAAAGATATCTACTCTTCCGCAAGTGTCAATATAAGCTTTCATTTAAAAGAAAAATCCGACCAAGAAAAACTCAAAACACTTGTCGGCTTTGAAGAACATGAACTGAAATTATTTACAAACAATCTACTTAAAGCCAGAGGAAACTGTATTATAAAAAGTAGCTACGGCACCGATTTAGTAAAAGTAATGATAAATGATGATAAGAAGATCATTTGCTCATCAGAAAAAGACTTACTTAACGCAAGAAAAGAATTTCAAAAATTAGCTACTAGGATTTATCAATAATGAGTGTTAAAATATGGCTAAATCAGCCTGGTATAGTAAAAAAACTACAGCTTTTGGCTTTAATAAGCCTGAGCTTGAATATTTTTTTACTCCTAAATAGAATTCCTCAATCCTGCAAAAATAAGCCCGCCCAAGAGCTGCCAGAGCCCAAGGAGGAGCAAAAAAAGCAAACCAGTAATCTAGAGATCAAAAATTTTCTCAAAGAGTATTTAAATTACTTTTTTGGTACTGGACTTGTAGCAAGAAGTTTTATAGAAAAATATTCAGATGAAGAACTTTTTAAAAATGAGCTTGCTGATCAGCTTGATCAAAGAACACTAAAAGAGTTATCTAGTAATTTTAACATCTCAGATTTTTACATTGAAACAAAAGCCCAGGACACATATCAAATCATACTTGTTGGTATAGAGAGTTTTAATAATAATCAATACCAAGATAGAGAAATTACTATGATCTTAGAGTTAATCTACCAAGACGATAAGTTCATAGTCCAATCTATACCTAAGTTTGAGGTGAAAGCATGAAATTTAAATTATTAATAGTATTAGTATCCCTTCTTCAAGTAATGTCAGTCAAATCCGAAGTAAGCTTTGTTGACAAGATACTTGATCAACAAACAAATGAATATCTAGAAGACCGAGACTATTTTCAAAAAATAAATATTCACACAAAAGAATCTCCTCTTGCAAAAAGTAAAGAAGAAAAAGAACTATTTTCATTTGAGCAATGGGAAAAATTACGCGAAGATAATCTAGGCGCAATAGATCTTGGTAAAGATATCGCGTTAAATAAGATAGGTGGACTTGCAACTGGAGTAATAGACGTAACTCATCAGGTGAAAAGAGGCGTCAAATCAGCAATTCAAGAGAGTTTTGGTGGTTATGCAGAGTACCAAAGACGAAAACAGGTTGAGGAAATCGCAAATAGTACCTTTATAAACCGAAAATTACTAGGAGATCTCTTTATAAGAAACAACAATGAAGATTTAGAAATGGGTTTTCAAAACAAAGGATTTAGTTTTACTAGTTTTAATGAAAAAACATATAGCTATAAACTAATTAGAGAAATAGTCCAAAACGAAACCATCAAAAATCTTAGAGGGTTGATCATAAAAGTAACTATATTTTTACTTATGTTGATGATTACAATTAAGATACTTGCTGCTCTAAAACAGGGTAACAGTGTCATTGAGACATTTACAAAGCCCTTAATAAATTTAATATTAGCCTTAATAGCAATTGGAGCTGGTTATAAGTTTCTAAGTTTAAATCTCAACTTAGCAAATAAACTCGCAAAAGCATTTACCATGATGCTCTATGATTTTAAGGCTGAGTCATTAATGAATCCAGGTGAAGCTTGGACAAGTTATGCTGAAGATTATGGTTATTTCCCAACAATGGTTCTTGCAGTATTTGATATGCTATCGCAAGTGTTTATAGGATTTTTCTATATTGCAATTATTGCATTTATAGTATTTGGTATGATTTTTTATCCATTTTGGATAATATTTTCTGTCTTTCAACCTAGTAGACTGGTTTTTATTGAATCCTACATTAATTGGATAAAAGCAAATTTGGTTTTAGTATTTAGTCCAATATTAATTATAATTTTTCGTATCATAAGCTTAGAATTGAGTAATGACTATATATTTATGAGTATTTTGGCAAAGACTCTGAGTTTTTATTCATTACCACTTTTAATGTATTTTATTTTCCTAAAAGCAAATCCCACAATTGACTTTGATTATGAGAAAATTGATTATTCAAGTCAATTAAAAGAAGAAATTAGAGACTTGCTTGCAATAAAAAATGCTTAGCTTAGACAAAACACTTGAATTAACAATACTTGCAATAACTTTTTTTCTTTTTGGATTAATCGTCCAAAAGTTCTTAACAAAAAAGGAAAAAGAAGACTATAAAAAGACCTACAAAGAGATGGTAGAGAATTTTGTTTCTTTGAACGTCACTCACCTACATGATTCTGCAAATTTATTCAATCTAATCAAAAATGGATCTACGGAACAAAATATTGTTAATTTTGCAACAGGCTCTGCTTATCATTTTAGGTCAATTTTCAATTCACTGAAAAAATCTATAATTCAAATTCGTGAATTTGACCCTGATGAGGTCAATAATTTGACTTTATACAAATTAATCGAAAAAGAAGATATTGATTTAAAAGACCTTATCAACATCGAACTCTTTCAACTTGGTAATTTTTCACAAATCGAGGTCATAGACTATACTTCAAGTCAGTACGCTCTTACTTACGGAAATTTTGAATTACTCAGCAAAGTTTTTTTAAACCTAGTAGAAAATGCTTTAAAATATTCTGACCAAAAAATCAAAATCAGCCTAAATGATGAAAACAATATGTTTACTATCAGGATAATGTCTTTTGGTAGAAGTATTTCCGAACATATCAGTTTAAGAATTAACAACAAAATCTATGATGATATTGAGGGGCATGGCTTGAGCAGCTTGGTAGATATCATGAATTATCATGATGCTAATATTCATATAACAAGCTTGCCAAATGAGGGCTCTTCAGTAAATCTTGAATTTAAAAAGATCTCACAAAGTAATAAAAAACCTCTTCAAATAGAAAAACTAAAAGCTCCAAAGAAACAAGAAAAACTCGTTTGGGCTTTAAGCACAAGCCTTGTGCTTTGTATAGGTCTTTATTTGATAATTAAAGTTCAGTCACAGCAAACTAGAAGTATTAAGGTTGAAAAATGTTTCACGCCGCAGACAAAGCTAGAGACACAGGCTAGCCCAGTAAAAAATATGACAAAGGCTCCCAGCTCTAAACCAAAGAACATCGCAAAAAATACTCACCAAAAGACTAAAGCCCAAAACACTGATGAAGTTTTCTTGAATGATTTAATTGACAATGAAACCCAAAAGCTTGGGCTTGATATGGATTTATAGGTACTCTTTTTTATTGCGGAGCAAATGGTACAGTATCTAAGCTACAAAAAACTCTTCCAGTAGTTGCAATAGAAGAAAGTTTACTTAATTGCCTTTTTTCTTGATTACTAGAATTAGAGGAAATATCAGTAACACCATTTATTAATTGATTAAATAATTTCTTTCTTTCAATTTCACTTTTTGCAATCATATTATTAGTTTTAATCTCATAAAATCTTAAATGATCAGAGCTAATATCAAAAGTACCGCTAAGTGAGACTAACTGATTATTACTTCTAGTAATATTTGAAAAATTAAAACTCCCAATTGATGAACGTATAATTTTGAATCCCTGCTTATCTAATGGAGCAAAAACACTAGAAGCAGCTAAAATATAATTGGCTTCATCATAAATTACAGAAGCTTTATTTGCTACATCTGTACGCAATGAAAACAACGTAGACTCACTATCACCCATAACTTGAAAACTATTTCCTGCATTGTTGAATAACTCATCAAATGAGACAAAACCCGCTTGATCTGAGTTTATTGGTTCAATATCCACTCCAGCTTGAGTACTTAGAACAAAAGAATACTTAGAATCTTGATTTAATAGTGGAGAAGGTGGGGCTAATTTGTCAAAAACCAAATCAGTAAAACTTATAAAGAATCCGGTTTTTGTACTAGTATTGTTAATTAAATCTTCAGTGGTAATTACAGACATTGTAGCGTTTGCAGCAAAACCTATTAATTCACCGGTTCGTGGAAGAATTATATTACAGTGTGCGTTGCTAGCATAAGCAATTTGCTTTAAGCACAGACAAATAATAACTATTGACAAAAACCTAAATTTCATATTTGACAGTATAACATAAATTCATCTCGTTGGTGATCCCTAGGGATCTCCTCCTAAGTAAACCCACTCAATTTCATCCAAAAACTTGACAAAATATTTGTATTACAAAGTAATATAAATTAAGGCGCAAATTAGTTATCCACTTCAATTCCATTTGGGAGGAATTAATTCATGCTGCCAATCTCTTTTTTAGCAATAGTTTTCACTCTAAGCCTTTCAGCATTTCTTAGCACAAGCTTCGAGAGCTTCAAAGACTATAATCACCAAATAAAAGACTTCACAAACTGGCAAGAGACTTCACTTGCTTCAGCAAAAAGAGTCAGCATGCAATCTTCAAACTTACTTTCTCAAATCAAAGCTCAGCTTAATAGCTGCCTTGAAGAATACTCAGCGATAAAAGATGAAAACCAAAAAGCAAATTATAAGTGTGAAACTCAGTACACAGGCATGATAAATGACTTTCAAACAAGCTTAAGACAAGAGCAAAGCAATCAACTAAACAGCACTATCAAATTCGGTCTTGATCCAGATTTAACAGGGACTACTTACTTAGACTATAGCTATGAACTTTATCACTCAGACAAACTACCAGGCGCCTACAAAAAAGGTGACGAGCTTTACAACTCAAGCCTAGTAAAAGAAGATCAGCTAAACGATTTAATCAATGTGAGCAATTTAAATAATTTCTTAGACTCAGAAAAACTCAAGATCAGCTCAAAACTACTTGAGGATCTACTTGGCAAAGAGAACACCAAACTAATTTCTTTAACAGTAGAAAAATTTAACCTCATACTAGATACAGCTGACTCACTTAGTGAAAACCAATTACCAAACGCAATTAAGATTAATATAAATTTCAATAAAAGACAGTCAATAGATTTTGGTGATTCAAATAAAAAAATCCCGCCTAAAACACTTACTCTAAGCTCCGCAGGTCAAATCAAAATCACTGAAGGAAATTTAGAATTGGAGGAGCCGACTATCGCAAGCTGTAACACTTGTGGTTGCCCTGGAGTCATCTGCCCGCCCCCGCCAAGCTCAACACCAGAGTTTAATGCTATTCGCGAGCAAATTACTTTTAATCAGTTTGATAATATCAGCGGGCGAGGAATTTATTTTGATAATTCACAAAAAGCTTCTTACCTAAATCAAATAAACCTAATCAACACTGATCAAGGCAGGTTCACAAGTATCTACCCAAACTCCAATAACTACTTACAAATCAACATAGGAACCATAACAAAATCAAGCTTAGTGCTTAGTTCAAGCGTAATTCGTGCAAATCAAACTATCAATCCAAAATTAGTAGATTTTGCGACTGTTAGTTTTGAGCCAGAGCCTCCAGTTGGACATGTGCTTAACATAGTTGGCACTAATAATATTAATGTAGATATAGTTCCAAGAGCACGCAAAGTTTATATGACAGCCAAAAAAGACTTTATCGTAAACGGTCAACTAATCCCAAGCGGATCTATTTTGATCGGCACTCTGGATGCAGGCTCGAGTATTATAAACCCCCAGCTCAAAGATTTAGCAAACATCAGGGTCTATGACAGAAACACTGGCGCACTTAAACAAATCTTCAAACCAGAAGAGCGCAATAGTAATGACTGTGCTGGCGTGAGTTGTATGGATATAAACCAATTTGTAAGTAGCGGATCTAATCCAAGCTTAGAAGCTTCGCAAGTGAATACTAGTTTCTCAACTGCAGATTTATTTAGTAGTAAAAACTTCCATGAGGCAAATAGACTTTTTACTTTAATTCAAAGAGATCTTGAAGTAAGCTCAGTAACTGCAATCTACAGCAAAAAATACAACTGGCAAGAAGACATACTCAAAGAAGATCTAAACGCGGAGCAACAAGTGCTTTTGACAGAGGTTTTTGAGAAATATGATACAAGAACCACACAAGGCAGAATAGAAATCGCAAATTATCTGGGCTTGAGTTTTATTAGAACGGGTGAAGATATTAAAGATACTCTGCAAGGAAGGATTATTGATGCATTTGTGGAGTTTGCGGGGGTGAAAAAGGAATTTTTTGGCAAGCAATATGATCCTAAGTTGAAAAAAACCAGCTTAGAATTACGAGACAAATTCCTTGCATATAGATCTATTTACCAAGATTATTTAAGATCAAGCATCACCTCAAGTCAAGCTCAAAGCAAACTCAGCAGTTTAGATGACAAGTACAATAATCAAAACGACAGCAGTGCAACCATCTCAAATAATACCAACACTAATTCAACTAATACTAAGACCAAACCACCTACCCCAGTAGCACCAGCCTGCATGGCACAAAAAGCCAAAGACCGCAGTAATAAATGCAAAGAAAACATCAATGCTTACCAAAAAGCCCTTGCTGACTACAAAGCAATTTATGGTTAAAATACTAAAAATGAAATATTTACTACTCCTAATCTCATGTCTTTTGATTACTTCTGCTCCGGCTAAAGTTAAAAAAAACCTTGATCTCTCCAACCAAGGTATCAGTGATGTCTCCAACTTAGTTATTCCAGAGGGTACAAAAAATTTATTTCTTTCTCGCAATAATATTACTGAGCTAAGTGGTCTAGATTTACCTTCTAGCTTGGAATTTTTAGGCGTGGATAATAACAAAATCAATACTCTTGAAGGTTTTATGCCCAATGCTAATCTCAAACATTTGAGGTTATTTAAAAATCAAATTTCTGATTTTAGTCCTTTGAAAAATTACACTGGACTCACAATCTTAGATATTGGTGAAAACTTTCTTTCAGAAGATAATTTTGATTTTAATAATCTACCACCTCAATTAAAAATTTTATCGATAACTGGCAACCTCTTCAAAGAACTTGATTTGAGAGAATTTACAAATCTTAAATTAATTAACATCAAATCAATGTTTGATACTCAATATGGAGGTGATGGCAGAATTTCTTATTACGATAACTATCAGTTCCCTGAAACACTAGATGAGCTTGCCGTCGGTAATGTAGAGAGAGCAGATGATTTTACTGGCTTAGTGCTACCAATTAATCTTAAAAAGCTCTCTATGTTTGCTGTATTTCTTACTAACGCAGAACTTGCAACTCTGAATTTTAATCCTAATCTAAAAGTACTTGATTTAGAGTTAAACAGACTTACTACACTTGATGGAATTGAGATCCCAGAGAGTATTAGAGTGATCAATCTTGAGCGTAATAATTTCTCGAAACAAGAAAAACGTAAAATCAAAAAACGTTTTGGTTCTAAAGTGAAGATCACATTTTAATGTCATTGCGAAGCCACGAAGTGGCTGAGGCAATCCATTTCACCAACAATAATAGAAATGGATCGCCATGCTCCGCTCGCGATTGTAAAGGTCGCGTAATTAGTTGACAGTTTAAGTGATAATTATTAACTCTATTGCAAGTAGAACTCTGTAGTCATAGTGATTTGCTTGCTTAGGCAGCCCGAATTTTTGCGTCGGGCACGGTTAAACAAGCTTAAGTGATAGATCTTGATTGAAATCACAGGTGCCAGCAAAAATAAGCGGTTGTCTGAGCAAGCAAATCTCGTATTCCTCTTAAGTAGTAATCATTAGACCTTTTGTGAAAGTCGGAATTATCCTTAGCGCAACTTCCGCCGAGTTGCGTCGTTGCGACCTTTTTTCGGGCAACATCTACTGCGAAACGATGTTTCGCAAGATGTCTATTAACTCTATTGCAATTAGACCCAATTAACACTAATACCAACCCCGCGTATTAAATTAGCGTGCCAAGCGGAGCGATTTAGCTCTGCGACAGGCACATAAAAAAATCTATGTGGGATTAGTTGGTATGTTTAGTATAATAGCTTTGTATCAATTATTGAGTAACTACCAACGAATTATGTAACCCTTACAGCGATGACGATAGCCATAAGTCATCATCACGAAAAAAAATCCCCCCTGTACTAATGGACCGGGGGGATTTTGTCTTTTCGTTTGCGTGGACTGAATATAAATTCATGTCCGGTCTGTTTAAACAGTATGGTCTAAATAGTCTCTAAGTTTGACTGCACGCTCAGGATGTCTTAATTTCTTAAGAGCTCTGAATTCTAATTGACGAACTCTTTCTCTTGTTATTCTAAGCATACGTCCAACTTCTTCCAAAGTTCTTTCTTGCCCAGAATCAATACCGAATCTCAACTGGATTACAGCCTTCTCTTTTTGAGTTAAAGTATCTAGCACCTTCAAAATATCATCAGCTAGCAATTGCTCAGTAGCAGCGTTTTCTGGCTTTAGAGATTGGTTTGGATCAGCAATAAAGTCTTCTAATTTACCATCATCTTCGTTGTTAATTGGAGATTCTAGTGAAACAGGAGTTCTCATTGCAGAAACAATCTCTTTGATTTTTTGAGTTGATACTTCCATCACCTCAGCAAGTTCTTCTTCAGTTGGTCTACGATTTAATTCTTGACCTAGTTTACGAGCAATCTTTTTAAATTTATTGATTGTCTCAACCATATGTACAGGAACTCTAATTGTTCTTGATTTGTCAGATAGCGATCTAGTGATACCTTGACGTACCCACCAGGTTGCATAAGTACTGAATTTGTATCCACGTTCTGGATCAAATTTTTCAGCAGCTCTAATCAAACCTAAATTACCTTCTTGAATAAGGTCAAGAAAAGGCAATCCTCTATTGATATATTTTTTAGCAATTGAAACAACGAGTCTTAAATTGTGACGTACTAATTTTCTTTTGGCGTTAATATCGCCTTCTTTGATAGCACGTGCAAGTTCAATTTCTTGTTTCGCGTTTAAGAGTGATACACGACCAATTTCTCTTAAATACATTTTTACGGAGTCATCAGACAATGGTGAAACTGAACCAATTCCATCACTATCATCTTCAGAATCAACATCTGAGTTTCTTCTACTAGCAGCAGAAGAAATAATATCTGATTCAATAGTGAAAGCAGAATCAGTATCGTCTTCTATCAAAGACTCTACTTCATAGCTTCCAATATCACCTTCATCAGTATCGTTATCATGAATCAATTCCTGGGTAGCTGTTGCAGATTTTTTTCTAGGCATTTGTTTGTCTCTCCTCAATACAAAGTTAATGTGGGGTTAAATTTGACACCTCTTAGCGAAAGCTTGAGGCATCTTGTATATAAATTCAAACTACTATGTTAAGAATTATTTTTGTTGAGTTGGTATGTTACGACTTTTTAGTTATTTTTTGCCTGAATTTGTAGGCCATGTGATCGTTCTATTAAAGTCTAATTTATTGTCCAAACAGTTCCTCTTTTAACAATAATGAAATATTTGGATATTCCATTCTAACAAATACGAATGTACAAATTCGATCTCAAAAATTAAGAATAGATTAATCAGATAAAAGTAGGTATAAACACCTAAAAATATGTACAAATATTAATAATTTAGAAAAACTGTAAAGATAAGTGCTTAACGAACTAAAACAGTAAGAGAATTGATACTAGACCTTATTTAGAGATGCAAGAAGAAAGAAGCAAAACAAATTTTTTTATAAATGCTAAACCGCTTTCCAAAAGAGAATTTGAGATACTTTTATTGATCAAAGAGGGATTAAGTAATCCAGAGATAGCTAGCAAGCTAGAATTAAGCATTAAAACCATTGAAAATCATACTCATAATGTATTTATTAAATTAGGAGCTAAAAACAGAACCGAAGCTGTTGTTATAGCGGTTAAGAATAAAGTTATAGTAATTTAAGCAGCTAAAAGATTATTCCTAATACTACCTTTATTGTCTAAATAATATTTTGAATTTCGTAAAGAACTTATGTAAGGATGAACAACTTTGTACTGATCAGCTCTCTTTCTATCGGCTTCTTTTTTTGATCTTTTTGGCTCAGCTAACAAAGTTAACTTAGGAGCCCAGATTGTCTTAAAGGCATCCACAGCACCTTTCGTCTCTTCTTTATAAGCAACAATGTCCTGAATATGCCAATTACCCCAGTTCCTCATAAATTTAAAAATTTTATCTCTTGATTCTTTAAAGACATCAAGTTTAACTAATTCTGTTTTAAAGGCTTTGTCATCAAGTGATTTGTTCTCTAGCAAAGCTTTCAGTCCAGTTATAGGATTCGCTTCTGCTTTTTTTAGGGAGCTTTGAATATCATTCTCTAAAGAAGTTATAATATCCCTGAACTTAATCAATGCAGTATTAATTTTTTCAGGATTAGGAATTTCCATTACATGATCTTTATATAACTTATCTCTATCTACAACACCCTCAGCAACAAACCAATTTATCAATACTTGTGAAACAACAGCATCAAATACATCATTAACATCATTTTGAGTAGCGTAACGCAGCATTCTTTCAGATAAAACAAAATCCCTAATTACATTAATAAGCCTATGTTGAATTTTATCTCCAAATTTATTTGTGTCCGCAAAATCAATCAAAGCTTGAATATCAACTCTCATTTCTTCAAAAGCTGCTGATTCAAAATAGTCTTTTAAAAAATAACCAACATCTTTTATTGTTCTTGGTTGCAGCCTCTGATCACCTGGCAATGCAATTTCAGCATCAGAATTTACTCTAGGAATCTCTCCAGTTCGATGCAAATCCTCGTGACGAGTTAACCAAAAAGAACTTGCCTTAAAAATATCTGAAGGAAGAACATCCTTGAGTGTAGCAAAAGTATTTTTAGCAACTCTTGAAATATTACTTAAAGCATTCGATGAACTTTCATGAGCAGAAGTAAATAAATTTCCTATAGCAACATTCAATTTAGTTACAAAAGTATTACCGTTATCAATCAATGGATTTAACAGCTTAGTTGTAAATTTTTTAAATCGATTGTAAAAAAAATCTGCTTTATAAAGAGTAAATGAATTGGGATTAACTTCACCTACATGCGCTTCAGGAAACAATCCCACCAAGCTCGGATTTTTCATTTCAAGGCTTGAATTAGTAGATTGTGAGACTCTTGATTTTGAACCTTCTAGGAGAAATTTTTCTAGAAACATCTTATCAATAGATTTCCAACCAATTACGGGTACATGCATATTTTTGATAAATGGGATTTTAAATAAACTGAAAATAAAATTCGTATCTAATTGATCAAATACAGCTCTTGTACGACTAAAATCACCAATCTTTGAATCTTTAACTGCTACTTGAAACATAGGGTGAGATAAAAATTCATATTTTTTTCTTTGATCAACAGATAAAGATTTTGAAATATGATTATCACTGTGTAGATCAAAATGTGCTTCAAATATTTTTTGAAATTCTCCCTGCAACTCTCTTTTTAAGCGAATCTCTTTATCAATTAGCTGGCCCTTATCTAATGTATTAGCTAAGCTATCATAAACAGCTTGTAGCTCAGCTGCTTTATCATCGATGAGAGTGTTTGCTTTTATAGTTAACTCATCAAGCACTTTAAAATTTTCTTTACTTAAATGTAATCCAGCAAATTTTGGCACTGGCACATGTAAAATACCTGAATCAGGCTCAATAATTTTTTTTCTTACTGAAGGCTGAAGTCCCAAATCACTTACAATCTCAAGAGGGTGAACTGAGGGAGTATTTCTTTTTAAACTAGTAATTGCTGTAACCATTAATTATTACTAAAGAACATTATATAAGAAGTTAACTAATTACACTAATATTTATTATTTTGATATAATTTAATTAAATGGAATCAAAATTAGAGATAAAAAATGACTTCTGGGGAGAACTTGATCTTGACGGTGTAATAACAATAGCATCAAGACTAAAAAGGTTATCTGATCTTTTTTATCAACAAGTACAAGAAGTATATGATTCAAGATTAAGAAGTTTTAAAACCTCCTGGTTTTCGGTACTAGCAACAATCAAAAGAGAAGGTGTTATTGATTTTAAAACTCTTGCAGATAAAAACAATGTTTCAAACTCTGCAATTTCGCAAGTAATAAGAGAATTAGAAAACAAGGAACTTGTTGATATTAAAATTGGATTAGATAAAAGATCAAGATTAATTTCATTAACTCCAAAGGGAGATAAAATACTTAGCAGTATAATTCCTGACTTAATTGATATCGAATCTGTACTTAAAGATATTTTAGGTAGAGATGGATCTTTTTTAATAAAAGTCTTGGATAAAACAGAATACAAACTTAGAAAAAGTTCTTTCTTCGATATGCTTGAAATTTCAATTGATAAATATAATACAAAGGATAAAGATTCGTTTAGAGAGCTTAATATGGAGTGGATAAATGAATATTTTGGCTCATGTGAAGATTTTGATATTAGTTTTTTTGAAAGACCTGAAGACTTTACCTTCAACAAAGGGGGTTTTATATTACTTGCCAAGCAGAATGATAAAGTTATTGGAAGTATCGCACTTATACCTGAATCAAAGACAAGTTTAGAAATAGCAAAATTAACTACACATAAAGACTTTAGAAGAAGAGGCATAGCACAAAAACTTTTAGACTCAGCAATTATTTTTACCCAAGCAAATTCTTACAAACAAATTACGGCTCATTCTAATACTTGTTTAAAAGAAGCTCAAAAATTTTACGAGAAAAATAAATTTGAATCTAAACCATATCAAGATGATAGATATAATAGAGTAGATGTTATATACTCAAAGAAGATTTGACTAGGAATAAGTAATCTATGGTAAGTGCTACAATTCCCGAAATTCAAACAGGTATTCCAGTTATTAGGGATTTTCATAATGTCCCTAGAACTCAGGTAGTTACTACTCAAATCGATGAAAAAAGAGTAATAGGGAAGGGACTTGCCAAACAAACTCTTAGATTTGATTACCAAACGGAGGACCTGAAATTTTTTTTAGGAGAAGATGGTTTTAATCAATTTATATCTCAACTAGAAAAACAAAATCCAGATAAAGCAATTTCACAAACTGATTACGATGTTGCTTTTTTAAAGTATCTTACTATCTCTTCTAACAATCAATTAGAAAAAGGGCTTGGTTCACTCAAAGATATCGCAAACAAAGTGATGAGTCAAGTACCAAGCTTATTAATCTATAGTGCTGGGCAGGAGGTTCAAGATCTTTTTGAACACCAACCGAGATTAACTCAAAAAGCAATTGAATATTTAGTTCTTGATGATGAAAGATCTGGACTCGCAAGTCAATTCAAAGATTTCAATAAATCAACTAATTACAATATCACTTCTGATGCTAAAAGAGAATTATTTTACGAATTAGCAATGAGGGTACTTAGAGCTAAAGTAATTAAAGCTTGGACAAACCCTAAAGTAGAGAGCCAAGATCAACTATATCAAGCAAGGTCAGAGGCTTTAAAACAAATTCAATTAATAGAAAAGGGAAAAGAAACTAGTATGCTTACATCAAGAAGTAATAAAGCTTTAACTCTAGCTCAATTGCTTGCTGTGTCTGCAATAGTTTTAGCTGGGTTGAATGGAATATTAGGTAAACAAGTAACTGATCTTAATCAAGTGGTTGGTGATAAACAGCTTGAACTTGAACAAAGACGAGGTTTATCTATATTACAAGGGGATACTATTCCAACCTCAACACAAGAACAAGCACTTAAAGCGCTCACCCCAACCGAGCAACAATTCTTTAGGGATCTATCGAATGAATTAATTAAGCAAGCAAAATTAAGATTTCCAAATGAAACTAAACGTGAATTTTCTTTTCTACTAGGTAAACTAGAACAAGATAAAATCAAAATGATATTAAAAAATGAAGGCAGGATTCATTTCACGATACCTATACGTACATTCCAGGAATTATACAATAAATCAACAGTCATATCAACAGAAACTAGTCCAATAGAAAGACTTATTTTAGAGTTACCTAAATATTTAAATTAACACTTCCCAATTTCTTCCTTTTACAATGAATTGGATCATTAGGAACTGCATCACAATACGTTGGAGCACCACAACATGGATTCCAAGTATAAGGTGAATCACAGCCGTAAGGACAATCATCATCATCTACTCCATAAAAAGAAGGTGTTGTAATAAGTTTTAACAAACTAGATTCATTCTGATAATTTCCAACCAATTCATCTATAGCAGATTTAAAAGCTCCGCCTAATCTTTTTGTAAATTTAGCGTCTTGTGTTGCAGACTCAATACAAACAGTGACAAGAGGATTTCTTCCGATTGTCTTACAATTAGTTTCAGCAAAAGTTAAAACATTGGATTTCTTAAAACTTTGTGCAAAAACAGCGATTTGAAAAATCACTAAAACGGGTAATATAAATTTTAAAAACTTCATCCTAAGTCCTCCTAAAGACTCACCCCAGTGACTACCCCTAGGTAAATTACTTGTCGGACGAATTAAAATAAATCTAGAATAAAATACATTAGTACTTAATTAATTTTTTTTAATAGTTAAAAATGGGGTTTTTTCTTAGCAATGCCTTTGAATGAGTTACGTTCACTAATCAAATCGATGCGGCTAAGTCTTTGTAAAAAAAGAAAGGTGTTTATAGTAACGGCAGTAACTTCATCTCTGTCGGTATTCGAAATGCTATTTCTCTTTTTTGGGTTTACAAAAATTATCTTTTTGTTTTGCATGAGTGGGGGACCTGCCTTTTGGTTTCTATAAACACCTGGGTGTTCACCCTTCAATATCGGTTAAGTGCTTAACTAAATGAATTAATCATTTCTTATAAAAGAATAAAAAAAATCCTTATTTTACAAGGGTTTTTCAGAATTAATTTCGCAAATACGAAGACACTATTACAAAAATATGTGTAATAGTGTTGAAGAGAAAATCTCAAATTTCAAAAATGCGCAAGTTTCCTTGTGAATTTAGGATTTACAAAAAGTTATGTTGAAATTATTTAATAAATAGACATCTTGCGAAACATCGTTTCGCAGTAGATGTCGCCCGAAAAAAGGTCGCAACGACGCCACTCTTCGGAAGTTGCGCTAAGGATAATTCCGACTTTCACAAAAGGTCTAATGAGTATCTAACTTAAGAAAATGGTACCGGTATCTGGGTTTCGCCCGGACTGTGTGTGCCGCCCCGCTCGAAGATACATAGGAAAAATAGTATAGGCGTAGCTGCCGACTTTTAGGAGGCAGATGCGCCTATACTAATTCTTCTAGCTGTAGTTTGTGAGCTTGCGAGCAAACTACAAGTGAGTGTCTTCGAGCGGGGCGGCACACACAGTCCGGGCGAAACCCAGATACCGGTACCACTCTGACAACCGAATACGCTTTGGCTTTAAGCCAGCCCTCGGCTTCGCTTCGCTCAGCCTCGGGCGTCTCGCGCTAACAAGTGAGACTACAGTGTTAAAGAGCTGCTTCTTTAAGTTTGATTGTAATTTTTGTCTGAAATTTTACAGGGCTGCTGCAGCTGTCAGTCAGCAGAGCTGAAAAATTTCAGACAAAAAATCATAGGGAATGCAAGGAGGCGAAGCCGACGCGCTAGTCTTCATTGCGCAGCAATTTGAGTGAGCCCGTAGGGCGAGCGAATATATTACTGCAATACGAGAAACCCTAAAGTGCCACTTTAGGGTTATACACAAGCCTTTATCTCAGCGTGCGGAGCGAGACCTAGGCTCGCGGACTCCTGAACAAGGGTGAATTTCTAGCTACGACCGTATTCCATCAGAATTACCACTCATAGGTTGGAAGCGAGACAAACAAATAATTACAAGGTCTTTGATATTTTTTTTCTAAACAATTCAATGAAAGTTGATGTCTTTGCTTTTATGAAGTGAGACTGAAGGGCTCACGGAACCAATCTGAGACGCTAGACTCAGATTGCAAAAACCTATTCAATTTGTATATTAATTAATGTATACGTCTCCAACGTTTAAAAGCCTTGACCTCAGTAGAATTTAAACCAAACCACTCACCATTTTTTCTTTTATCCACAAAACGCTTATGCCAGTATGCTTCTATGCCGCTTGGATCGTCAGTTTTGATTACATGAACCAATTTAAGATCTTCAGGCATTTGAACTCTCAATTCCTTTCCTCGCTGAACAGAATCTTTACTTTTACCAATTTTGTACTCGTTACGATTACCGTGTTTATAAAGATATACTTCTCCTACTTCCAAACTAGTATCAGTTCCATTTATATCTTGTTCACGGGAAGATGTTTTTATCACTGGCTCACAAAATTCTAAAATATCTTCATAACTATTTTTATCACTACAATATTCTATTATTTTTGATGCAAGATGTTGTTTTGAGCCATAACGATTTTCATAAGTTGATTTGTAAGGAAATTTATCGTTACTACATGCTTCCAACCTAATCTCTGAGGCAGTGGGAAATTTATTTAATTTACGCATTAGTTCAATAAATTTCTCAATAAGAAATTTATCGCTATATGCTCCCTGCAAAGAATTGGGAGTAAATCCTGCTTCTGTAATCGCGTCTGAAAACTTAGCCCAATGTTTTTGCCAATCATAGCGTTTAATACCAATTTCTTTTTCAAACTTTGCCATACCTAATGGCTTGCCACCATTTGACTCTGTGGTTCTTTTTATCTCAGCTAAAATCTCTTCTTTACCTATCAAATGGTTCTCCTTTAATTGCTTTTAAATATTTTGTGATTATACACATGCCACCAAGCTGCATCTTTACTAACATTGTAAAGTCTAGCTAAACTTTCAACATCTCCATCCAGCTTTTCATAATCTTGCTTAAATGAATCAATAGGCATAAGTAACTCAGCAGCAAACTGGTTTGCCTCTACTTCCTTTGGATCATCATTGCAAAAATCTAATTTTGTTTCAGAGTCTGCATGTCCTAGAATGACATGACCTAATTCATGCGCAACAGTAAATCTTTGTCTAACTATAGATTTTTTGTTGTTATAACCAATAATGGCTCTACCATTTTCAAAAAAATGAAGACCGTCAATGCTTCCCAAATCCCTTGCGTGAATCTCTACATTCATAGTCTTACGTACTTGTTTGATAATTTCATTAAGAACTATAGGGGCAGATTTTAAGCCAGTCTGCTCCAGTAATTTTTTAGCAAACTGCTTTGCAATTTTAATTCTTGCTTTATTCTCTTCTTCAATCATTTATTCTGGCTTTTTACAAACTCAATGAAATCTAATATTTTGTCCCTATCTTTGGGTTTCAATTGTGAAAGTTCTTTATCTTTACGAAAAACTAATTTGAAATCTAAGTCTTCAAGATCTTCTGATTTGCCTAAAAAGAAATTAATATCCCTATGCAGCACCTCTGCAATAGTTTCTAAATCTTCCACTGAAACTTTTCTATTCCCAGACTCAATCAATGAAATTGCAGTACCAGATTCAAAGCCTAATAATTCTGCTAATCTTTTTTGTGATATTTCTGCGGACTCTCTTGCTTCTTTAATTCTAGCCCCAATAAGTTTATACTTATTATCATCGCTTTTCATATTGAAATTATAGACTTTTCAAAAAGTGTTGACAAGTCCTTATCAAAATGATAAGCTAGGGTTATCAAAGTGAGGCACACGTGTGTTTCACAAGAAAACTAGAGGAAATTAGAATAATGGCAAATTATGAAATAAAATGTATTAACAAAATTGATAGAAATGATCCTACTGAAAGAATCCAACGTGTTGGTGGTTATAGCAACGGCTCGAATTGGAAAATTACTGTCGCAGAAGCTATTGGTTACATAGAAAGTAAGCAACATAGTTTTTATGTAACTAAAAATGGTAAAACCGTATGGGTCATTGTCGCTGTGAGTAGATATGGAAACAAATATATTAAAACCGAAGCTGATGGTAACGAGCCAAATAACCTGCTCAGCTTGCCAGAGTGTGTATAAATGGTATGACAGTAAAATACTTCATCTATGCTCGCAAGTCTTCCGACTCAGAAGATAGACAAGTGCTTTCTGAACCTTGGAGTCGTAGCTATAAATTCACCCATTCTTCGGCTTTAACTAAAAAGGTGAATTTCTAGATACGACCCAATTGTCTTGAGTGAGTCAAAGGCGAACGAAAATATATTACCAAAATACAAGCAACTCTAAAGTACCACTTTATACTTATGCACAAGCCCTTAATTCAGCATGCGAAACGAGACCCAGGCTCGCAGAGCCATGAACAAGGGTGAATCTCTAGCTACACCCCCCTATCTTTTTTAAAGACTATTCATCAAGATCACTCTTGCAAATTTGACATATCTTTAAGTCAAAATCATATTTTTTAACTTCTTGATTTAGCTGAAAAATAGAGAACTTTGCAATATTTGATTCAAAGGATTCAATATCTGTGATCGATCTTATCGTAGAAGCTTCATCTACAAAAGCTAAACAAAATTCAATTCTTTTTTTGCTCCTAAATAAATCAATGAAATCAGATTCAGAATATCTTGATAGCCAATCACTAAATTTTCTAAAATATTCATCCTCACCTTTTGATACTCGAACAGCTTTTTCGTAAACTTTTTTTAAAAACTCACCTTTCTTTGTTTTTATAAGATCTTCATGAAGTCTTCTTGCTGAGACTTGGATTTGGCTAGAAAGCTCACGAATAGAATTATTAAATCCTTTCTTCACATGAATAATTTGTATAGAATCTTCATTCACCTTAATAAGATCACAGAGTTCAATATTCTCAACAATTAACCTATCAAGTACAATAAAATTTGCATTCCTATAGAACGAAATATTAAAATCTTTTTCTTTCTTATGCTTGAGAATGTTCCAAGGTACACCAATAACAGAATTATCAAGATGCGTATCTAGTAAAGTTCTTATCCCACTATTAAGGTTGTCAATAAAATTCCTTTTTACTATATACCAAAGTCCATCAATAAGAAAATAAGTTTGTTTCTTAAATTCAAACTCACCATGAATATGACTAGTCAAAGAGCCTACAGTACAGACTTTACCGTCATAATCAAACGATGTAATATTAATGTTTTTAATGAGTCTTAAAAAACTTTCTTTATCGATATCACTATATTGTGAAGATACTTTAAGCAACTTAAATATTTCTATCGGTCTAGTCAAAGATACTTCATCAATTATTGCTTCAAAACTTCTACCAATAGTTATTTTATACTCATTCGCACATAAATACTTTTCATAATCTTTATGACACAGATCAAATTCATTAAAAGGATCATTTGCATTTTCAATATTACAATATTTTTTGAATAGTTCTTCACCGATATGTTCATTAAGACTATCTCGTAGTTCCTTGCCACGCTTTCCATTTTTACTTAGAGATTTAATTTGACTTAAATCTATTGTCGACTTCATTCTTAAAATAGTGCTAAGTTTCTTTAAAATAAGTGTAATTTCATAAGGATCTAATATCTTTTTAAGGAGGAATGATGACTTCGCCTCACAAGTTAAGTTCTTTTTTATATCTTTCTCATTAAAACCTAACTGCTTTTGAAGAACACCTTGATCTAATTCTGCTCTAATCACTTTATAAACACTTCCAAAGTTATCTTCCTCTGTGATTCTTTGATCATCTCGAAAAAAACGTGTGTTAGCTATAATTTGTCCAGTTAAAATTCTTTCTTGTACTGATTTCACTGATTTAGAACTTGATGAAATTAACTTTTCAAGTATATTTAAGCCAAAATCATCAACAACAAAAGGTTGAATAATATGATGGCCATAACCTCCTGTAACCGCAAAAATATTTTTTCCATCAGAAAAGAAACAAACAAACGATGGAATATTATTTGTTTTTAAATTGTATTTCAAATCATCAGTCATCAAAGTTGATAAGAATTTATACCAAGTTGCCTCTCTTGAAAATACACCACTGTAAATGTAAATATCAAAATTATTTAATTCTAATCCACTAACAGTCTTTCTCTCTTCAAATTTTTTCTTTTCACCCTTATTATAAAATTCAATAACTTTATTACAAATTTCCTTATGATCAACCAAACCTGTTTTCTGTGATATCAAATCAAGATTTAATAGATAGATGCCAGTCTGTATACCAGATTTACTTCCCATGAACTCCCTATCTAAACCATTGCTCCATTCCAAAGATAAATTAGTTTAATTTCAATATCATTAATTATTTTTTGATTAGCATTAAAGGCATAATCTAAATTTTCAAGTTCTATATTCATACACATCAGATCAAAATTAAACTATTTTCTTTTTCTCAAGAAGCTTAGCTTTAAAATGAGCCTGAGACTCACGCTTTACTTCATCAAGAAAATTACTCTCTTCAATCTCTTTAAATTGTTCATTACTAATATTTTTTCGTTGTTTTGATTGTATACCCAATCCATCATTAATTCTCTTGCTTACAAAACGTTGTATCCAAGCAAAATCAGTAAAGCGAGGGTTCAGGACTCTGCTTTTAAACTTTAGATTCAATTCTTTCAATATGTCCGTCACTATACTTTTTGCTTTTTCATTTAATAAATTTTTACTTGCTTGACGTTTATTTTTTGGCTTTGGCGTTTTTTTAACAAAGGAGTCTACTTTATAACCTTTATTACTCAACACTTCTAAAAATTTTAATTTCTGAGCGCTGTCCATATTTGCAAAATCAGATAGAGCTTCTTTAACTTTTTCATCTTCAAGATCAATAAAATCTGAAGAAAAGTCAAGTAAATTCTCACCCGTTTCTCTTATTGCAGCAAGTTTTTCATCTTTTTGATTATTTGTATCGGTTTCTATATCAAAATTTACAAAGGAGTCCTCTAAGTTACCTTTACTATCATCCACAGAAATTTCAAGTTTACTAATAAAATCCTGATCTTCTTCATCAAATAATTTAAATTCATCAAATCTTTCAATCTGATTCAAACCAAGATGTGAAACAACCCAACACTCATTAGTCTCAGCATGCTTTCGAATTACCCTACCAATAAATTGAATATATGGATTAAGCGACCTGAATGGCTTAAAGATTGCAGCAACACCAAGAGGTTTGTGATCGAAACCTTCTCCCAACATACCAACATTTACGATTACGTCAATTTTGTTTTTCTTTAACTTATCTAATACTTCACTGTTATCACTTTCAGTTTCTTTTGAATTAACAAGTCCTACTTTTAATCCCATTCTTTCAAAAGCGGGTTTAACGAATTCTCTTGCATGCCTTATAGTCATTGCAGCTGCAATAATCTGATGGTTTTGATTTGGGAACTTCGTTTTTAAGACATTAAGCTTTTCAACTGCTTTTTGAGCAATAGAAGCACAACAGTCTTCAGACATAGCAACACTACGTCTAAACCAAGCATCATCTTTAAGTTTCATAATGTCACTAAGAGAATATTCTTTCCCAGCTTCATCTAAAAATCTTAATTCAACTTGTTCTGGAGAAACATTACTCGTTCTAATATTTCTAATAATTCGATCTCTAATCGCATCCTTAAAGTGATAAGTATAGATCTTTTCCCCATCAAGCTTTTTACCATCAGACCGAAAAGGAGTCGCAGTAAGTCCAATTATTTTTGCATTTGAAAAAAAATCTATAATCGTCTTATAGGTATTTGCTTCTTGATGATGAGCTTCATCAATTATAACGAGATCAACATCATCGCTTCTGCTTGCAAAAAACTTTTCAATATCATTGAGTTGATGATAATTTCCAATAATTATTTGATGTTCGTCAACATCCGAATTATTAACAGTCGAATCAAGAACCAATGTAAAAAGTTCTGATTCCGTCAATTCTTTATCTGATAAAAGCTCTAGTGCTTTATAAATATTTGCTCCAGGGTTCTCAGTTATGTCCAGATCATCATTTATTTGAGTTGCTAAAGCTTTATTCGGTGTAATAATAAGAGTTTTTTTCTTACACAATCCAAAAGGCAGTATTGCAATTAGAGCCGACTTCCCTGTACCTGTAGGCATTTGAATCAGTGTTTGTCGATTATAATTTTTTTTAGAATAATGCTGAAGTGCTGAACTAAATGCTTCAGTTTGGCATTCTCTTAACTTCTTTCTAGAAATCTCTATTTCACTAAATACATTACTCATCTGATTAATAATATCCAAATTACTAAACATTTGCTTGAATTTAGCTAATCCATATTAACAAAACTGTCCATTCAATAGCTTCTTTTTATCTAACAATATTACTACCTGGCCAAACCACACAAAATCCTTTAAAATAAAGCTCTATGCAATACTTCCTCTACGCCCGCAAATCTTCTGAATCAGAAGATAGACAAATGCTATCCATTGAGGCTCAAATCCAGGAGTTAAAGGACTTTGCGAAGAAAAACAACTTAGAGATAGTCAAAACCTTCACTGAATCCATGTCAGCCAAGGCACCTGGGAGGACTGTCTTTAATCAAATGCTGACCGAGCTTGAATGTGGTACGGCTGATGGCATACTGGCTTGGCATCCTGACCGTCTTGCACGAAACATGTTTGACGGTGGAAAACTTCTGCACCTTATCGACAAGAATATAATTACTGATCTTAAATTTCCTAGTTTTTATTTCGACAAATCGGCTAATGGAATTTTTAATCTCTCTATTGCTTTTTCTCAGGCTCAATACTTTGTTCAAGGACTCAGAGAGAATGTCCTAAGAGGAATTAGACAGAAACTAAGACGCGGGGAATATCCAGGCAAGGCTCCTTACGGCTATATCAATAACCTAAAAACTAAAACAATAGAACCAGATCCTGAATATTTTCACATAATCCAAAAACTACTTAATAAATTCTCTGAAGGCAATATGACTCAAGCAATGTTCAGAAAAGAATTATTTAATCATGGTTTACAAACCAAGAACGGTAACCAATTAAACTATGCTTCACTATTTCATATTCTCACGAATCCATTCTACTATGGGGTCTTTAGGCTAAATGGCGAGCTTCATCAAGGCTCACATCAGCCAATGATCTCTAAAGAAACTTATGACAAGATTCAAGAAGTTCTTAAAAGCAAAACTAGAAAAGTAAATCACTCAGAAGAAAAGAAAAAAGAAAAAAACTATCTCTTCCAGGGTCTTGCTCGCTGTGGTAATTGTGGCTATGGAATCGTTCCAGAATGGCACAAGAAGAAATCTGGTTTGGTTTTTAAGTATTATCGTTGTAGCCGTAAGTCTAGAGTCTGCACTTGTGATGAAAAACCAGTAAACGAGAATCATCTTGCACAGCAAGTAGAAGAATTTATCAGCCACATAGCTATGCCTAATGATTGCTATAAAAAACTTCAAGAAAGAACCAAGCAATGGGCGGACGAAGATACTAAAAACTCTAAAGTGGCACTTCAGGGTTTATCTACAGAACTAACAAGTATCCAAAATAAGCTTAATCAGCTTCTTGATCTTCAACTAGACGGTGAGATCTCCGTAGCTGAATACAAAAACAAAAAAAACACTTTAATCGAGAAAAAGGCCAATTTAGAAGATCAAAAAGCCAAAGTTTTAGCTAAAGGCTCAATTTGGGTTGAACCACTAGAAGATTGGATGAAAACCTGTAACCAAGCCGCTCAAAGCCTAAAGAGTCAAAACTTTCAAGAGATGAATCGTATTCTTCAAAAAATCGGGTTGAACCACAGAATCTCGAAGAAAAAACTAGATATACAGTTTGTTAAACCCTATGATTTTTTGTTTGAAATCCAGCCACTGACTGACAGCTGCAGCAGCCCTGTAAAATTTACAGACATAACTAATCATCAAACGCAAAGAAGCAGCGCGTTAGCGCGAGACGCCCGAGGCTGATCGAAGCGAAGCCGAGGGCTGGCTTAAAGCCAAAGCGTATTCGGTTGTCAGAGTGGTACCGATGGCCGGACTTGAACCGGCACAGGAATTAATTCCCGACAGATTTTAAGTCTGTTGCGTCTACCGATTCCGCCACATCGGCACAGGAGAGAGTCATTTTGTAGACCAGACTTTAGAAGATTCTACACTAAGAAGAAAAATGTAAACATTAAGACTTAACTAGAGTTCTGGTGAAAATCCTAAAAGGGTTTCAGCAGAACTCTAATTGTATTGACTCAATAAATAATTATAAGCGCTGCTTAGTGAATTCATCATTTCGTTTGTGTCTTCTTTTGTAAGATCTGGATGAATTAAACTAACCATTTTTCTATAAGCTTTTTTAATAACAGCAAAATCTAATTTTTGATCTAATCCAATATACAAAGAAGATCTTGCCCATATTTCTTTTTCTATAGACAAGTCTAAATTAATATCTGGGCGCTTTTCAAAATTCAAAGAAGCTCCTTGAGAAAAACCTTCATTGAAATTTTTTCTCGCTTCTCTTTCCCTTTCATCAAGAAGCTTTTCTAGCTTTTTGATTTTACGCTCAAACTTGTTTTTATTAAGAAGTAACTCTTGTATCAACTTATCATGACCAAAAGGTCTTTCCATATTTGAATAAATTATTTCTAAAATATCTAAATTTTCGTATATAAACGTTCTTGGAATACCAAGTTCAAGAGCAATACTTCCTGGATGAATCTCCTGTCCGTTTACTTTTAGCGTTTCAATTATTCTAAGAATTTTTGCTTTATCTATACCTAGATCTTCAAAGCTAGGCATTACGATATTTGTAGAATTTTTGCTTTGATTAAGCATAAGATAAGCATAATTATTATCTCACATAAAGAGCAATTCACTAATCAGCTCTTAGTTTTAGACTTTTTTTTCTTTCTATAAACAGAAGGTGACTGAGTTAAAGGATTATTCTTATCCCAGATACCTAAACCACTAGCTTTTGCACTAATCTCAGCATTTTTTAGTCGCCCTAGATACTTAAGGTCTTTTGTAAAAGAATAAAGTTCAGCAGATCCTGAACTAATCATTTTTTCATTAATCAAAACTTCTTTGTCTTTATCGGCAAAAGCGTAGGCGAGGTGCCTTTTATACTTATCAATTTTTTGGATATCATATTCAAGAAAAATTATCATATCTTCACCTATTAATTTTTCTAATACAACTTTGGAATTGGGTCCCCAAGGTTTTTGTTTTGACTCTGGTGCATCAATCCCTAAAAGCCGAACTTGATACTCATTACAGTCAATACAAGGATAATCCTTTACCAAAAATGAATCGCCATCAAAAACTTTTAATACTTCAACTGCATCAAGCTCAGTTTTTATACATGCCGATAAAAGACATAAGCAAAAGAAAATACATAAGATTCGCATAAATACTCATTCTACACGAGCTAAAGACAGCAAGACCTGATTTCTAGTAATATTACTTAAGTGGAAAAAGCTCCAAAAGCCTATAAATATATTGATTACATAATGGCAGCCTTTGTAACGGTGCTCTTAATATCAAATATAGTAGGCAGTATCAAAATCACTAAAATTTGCTTGTGGGATGAATTTTGTTTTAGTGCAACAACTGGACTTTTTCTTTTTCCTGCAAGTTATTTAATAGGAGACCTCTTAACAGAAGTCTATGGTTATTCAAAAAGTCGAAAAGTAATTTGGACTGGATTTGCTTGCCTGCTTGCAACAAATTTAATAATATTGTTTTTCAGATTTTTACCTAGCGATCCATCTTGGGGACTAGAAGCTGAATATACAAAAATTTTTAGCCAAAGCTTAAGAGTGAGCCTTGCAAGTATGGTTGCATATTTCTGTGGCGAATTTACAAATAGTTTAGTTATTGCAAAATTAAAAGTTCTAACAAAAGGCAAATACCAAGCGCTTCGTATTATTGGATCAACTGCCGCAGGAGAGTTAGTAGATTCTATCTTAATACTCTTTCTTGGTTTTTATGGAGCACCAGGTTACCCTCTAGAACTCATGCTTAAAGTGCTTGTAGTTAACTATAGTTTTAAAGTTGCCTGGGAGATTGTCTTTTATCCAGTCACAAAACAATTACTTAAATTTCTCAAAAAAGCAGAGTCAGAAGATTACTATGATATTAATACAGACTTCAACCCATTTCATTTAGAGGCAAAAAAATAATATGAACAAAATACTAATCAAGAATTCCACTCTTATAAACGAAGATAAAATCTTTAAAGCCGATTTACTCATTGAAGGCGAGATAATCAAAAAGATCGACACAAATATTCATGATAATGAAGCTCAATCAATTGAAGCAAAAGGATTATATTTGATCCCTGGACTCATCGATGATCAAGTACATTTTAGAGATCCTGGACTTACTCACAAAGGTGATCTTAGAACCGAGTCTAAAGCTGCTATTGCTGGAGGTATTACATCTTTCATGGAAATGCCTAACACAAACCCTAGAACGGTCACACAAGAGCTTCTAGTTGATAAATTTAAGATTGGAGACGAAAAGTCATACTGTAATTTTTCGTTTTACATGGGTACAGCAAATGATAATCTCGAAGAAGTTTTAAAAACAGACCCAAAAAATGTCTGTGGAATTAAAATTTTCCTTGGTGCATCTACCGGTAACATGCTGGTGAATAATCCAACTGTAATTGAAGAGGTACTTAAATACTCAGCAAGAACAGGACTAATAGTAGATGTTCACTCTGAAACGGAAGATATCATCCAAGCGAACTCTAGAATATTCAAAGAAAAATATGGTGATGCAATTCCAGTAACCGAACATCACCTCTTGCGCTCAAGAGAAGCTTGTATAGACTGCACTAAAAAGATTTTAGCTATAGCTATTAAGACAGGCGCATATCTAAATATCTTGCACTTAAGCACTAAAGAAGAAATTGAATTAATAAAAGAAGCAAAAAAACTAAACCCAAATATAAGCTGTGAAGCTTGTACTCATCACCTATGGTTTACCAATGAAGACTATAAAACTAAAGGCAACTGGATAAAATGGAATCCTGCAATTAAAACGCATGAAGATAGAGAAGCACTTAGAAAAGCTGTCTCAGAAAGAATCATAGACTTTCTTGCTACTGATCATGCACCTCATACTATTGCAGAGAAAACTAACGATAGTTATTTTATGACAGCCGCTGGTGGACCTTTAGTACAACACACTTTGCCTGCATTACTTGAGCTATATCATCAAGGCGTGTTTAGCTTAGAGACTATCATTGATAGAGCTTGCCATAACCCAGCGCGTAGATTTAAAGTAGTCAATAGGGGTTTTCTTAAAGAAGGATTGAAAGCAGATCTAACATTAATAAACTTAAATCAGCCTTGGACTGTTAGCAAAGAAAATATTTTATACAAATGCGGCTGGTCACCTTTCGAAGGGCAAGTCTTCAAATCCTCGATAGAGACTGTGTTTGTAAATGGTGAGTTAATTTATAATCAAGGTCAATTTTCGCAAAAACGCAATTCACAAAGATTAGTTTTTGATCGTTAATTAATAGAGGACTTTTGACCCCTTTGAAATTTCAATCTATCAGCTATTATCAATCAAATGAATTCACAACAAAAAGAATTTGTAATATGGGTACTTAAAATAGTGAGCGCAGGGTTAGTTGGACCTTTATCTGTAAATTATCTACAATGGTTAACTGGTGCTGATTTCCCCAAGTTATTTTATTTAATAAGTTCAATATTGTCAGCGTTAATAGGCTTAATAATTTTGTGTATAATATATAAGTATTTACTGGAGGAGAATAAATGGACGAGATAATTAAGGATCCTGGATTTTGGATGTATTTATTGGTAATGGGCTTTGGCATATTTATGGCAATATGGGCATACTTAAATCGTGCCAAATTTAAAAATCAAGATGAAAACTAATCCAAAAACAATAAATCCAAATCCCAAGCACGAAAATACTCTCTAAACATTCTATCCATCTGCTTTTGATAAGTTTTATTTGCCCATCTAAAACCATCATCTTCTAATTCAAAACTTATTGGTAAATAAATCAAAGCATCATATTTTTTTGTTTGGCTAAAAGCTTTTCTAAAAAAACGTTCTGAAACATCAACATCAGCAGTATTCCAAGACCAACGCATAAAATAAAGCCAAGCATCCATACAAGATCTATCAACTATAAATCTATCAGACTGATTTTCAAGTTCAATCTGTCTATCTAAGACATCTTCACGAAATTTATTTACCTCATCTGCCGGTATTTCATAAGGTGATTTATAACCACGCTCATCGCAAACAGTCCTAACTACTTCTGGAATTTTAGTATAGTCATTTGCAATTAAATCTAAATCAAAAAGCTCATTTAGCAAGGTAGTTTTGCCAACACCTGCAGATCCTACTATAGCCACTCTAGACTTGCGGCTCAGGTTAGCTAAAAAATGAACACTTAATTTAAACTTGTTCCCAATCATAGTCATTAATTGATCTTGGATTTGAATCTTTCTCTGATTCTAAATCTCTCTGCTTGCTAGTTAAAGTACACGAATCAATACCCATCATATCCATATTAGATGCTCCAGGAGGCACTATCGGCCAAACATTCATTTCATAAGCCATAGGAAGATCAATAACAACAGCTTCATCTTCTTCAAAAGCAGCTTTTAAAACTTCTTTTACATCTGCTCTAGTTTCAGGCTTAAATCCTCTAAGACCATAAGCATCAGCAAGCTTACTAAAATCTGGGCTTCCGTGTTTTAAATCAATATGAGAATATTTTTTATTATAAAAAAGATCTTGCCACTGTCTTACCATGCCTAAATTTTGATTATTGAAAATACAATTTATAACCTTCAGATTATAAGCTTTCAGCGTACCAAGCTCCTGCTCACACATTTGAAAACTTCCGTCTCCTGAAATATTTACAACAATCTCATCAGATCTATCATTCTCTGTACCTTTAGAATCAAGCAAAGCTGCTGCTCCACCCATTGCGGCAGGTAAACCAAATCCCATAGTACCAGCTCCGCCTGATGTAAGCCATTGACGTGGATGGTCTATATGACAATATTGTGCAGCAAACATTTGGTGTTGGCCAACATCAGTCGAGTAGACAATCTTATCTCCTCCTAATTCTTTTAGACATTTGAAGATATGCTGCGGACTAATTAAATCCTCAGAAATTGGGTCATGATCCAAAGGAAATTCATCTTTCCACTCTTGAACTTTTCTTAGCCACTCACGAGTTTCAGGTTTTTGTTTATTAATCTCTAAATTCAATTCCTCTAAAACTAATCTTGCATCACCAACAATAGGAATATCAATCAAATCTCTCATTTTTTTATTCTTGCCAACCTCAGCTGGATCAATATCAATATGTATAATCTCAGCATCAGGAGCAAAACTTTCTATTTTGCCTGTAACACGGTCATCAAAACGAACACCGACAGCAATCAATAAATCACAATTATAGATTGAGTAATTCGCATAAGCAGTTCCATGCATACCGAGCATGCCTAAAAAAAGCGGGTGCCTATGAGCGATAGCACCAATCCCTTGCAAAGTAGTTGTGCAAGGGATTTGACAAGACTCAATCAGTTTCAGTAACTCACGAGCTGCTCCTTTATCATTGACTCCACCACCAGCATAGACAACTGGTCTTTTTGCATTTAATATTTTTTTGGCAGCTAAACTAATTTGTTTTGGATTACCACGAACACTTGGTTTATATCCGCGAATATTAGGTTGAAAACTATCATCAACTATATTTTCCGCAGAGATTTCATATTCACCATTTAAAACATCTTTTGGCATATCAATAAGTACAGGACCAGGTCTACCAGTGCTTGAAATATGAAACGCATTTGCAACAGCTTTGGCTAGTTTTTCTGGCTCTTTAACTAGATAACTATGTTTTACGATAGGGTAAGTTATTCCTGTAATATCCGCTTCTTGAAAAAAATCTGAACCTATTCCCCAAGTAGGAACTTGACCTGTTAAACAAATGATCGAAGTTGAATCCATGTAAGCATCAGCAATACCAGTAACTAAATTAGTCGCACCAGGACCACTAGTAGCAAGAACAACACCAGGTCTTCCAGATACACGAGCATAACCTTCAGCAGCATGACAACCTCCTTGTTCATGACGCACTAGAATATGCATTAATTCTTCTTCAGAGTAAAGCTCGTCATAAAGACCTAGTAAAACACCACCAGGATATCCAAAGAATCTTTTAACTCCTTGACGACGCAATTCTTTTAAAAGTGCTTTTGCACCAGTAGTCGTTTCGCCAATTTTATTCTCAAAAGACATGATGTGTAAGTATATATTATAGCTTTAAAAGCCTATATTGCAAGCAAGGCTAGCGCATGAAATAATCAGTAAAATCAAGGTTATTTAGGTCTGGCCAAAAACCTGACATTCCGCGATAGAGAACAAAAGCAATGTTAAAGTTCATTTTAATAAAGAATTAATCAGAGAACGGCCACAAAAATAACTTAGGAACGTCTTTAAGCGGGTGACGATTTTAAGTAGCAAAAATCTTAACCACCACGGAATAGTTGCAGCAATGTGCAGGGAGCTGCAAGTTGCTGAGATCATTGATGCTTTAATACCAGCTGGTAATAGAAAGAAGCTTAGTTTTGGTCAGTTAACAGAGGGAATGTTAGTCAATGGCTTAGGGTTTACAACAAAACCCCTCTATTTGACTCCAATGTTTTTTGAAGATACTGATGTTGAAACTCTTTTTGGCAAAGATATTACAGCAGAAGACTTTTCTGATGACTCTTTGGGGAGATGTTTAGATAAGTTGAGTGAGTTTGGTGTTGAAGAAATTTTTTCGAGGATTGCTTATCAAGCTTGTAAAAAGTTTGCTGTTGATACTCGTTTTCAACATTTGGACACTTCGGTTATGCAGCTTGAAGGTGAATACGATACTGCAACAGAATTAATTCGTTTTGGTCGTCCCAAGAAAGGACGTTCAGATTTAAAACAATTTTTAATTTCAATGATGGTTAGTAATGATGGTGGTGTTCCTCTCTTAGCTGACGTAATTCCTGGTAATAAATCAGATCAAACTCATTTTAAAGAAGTGCTGAAGCGGCTTGGTGATTCAATGAAAACCAGTGATGAAGATATTTATCATATTGCGGATGCGGCTTTGTACACGAAAAACAATATCAAAGAACTTGCAGCAAGCCCGATTAGATTTATTACTCGGGTCCCAAGCTCCTTAACAGAGGTTCAAGAATTATTTAAAAAAATACCTCTGGAGGATATGCAAGATTACAATGATAATTACAAGATCCTGCCATTGTGTAGTTTTTATGGCGGTGTTAAACAAAGATGGTTACTGATTTCTTCTAAGGCAGCCTTAAAAAAAGAACTTAAAACCATGTTTAAAAGTATTCGCAAAGAAAGAAGAGACTTACGCAAAGAAATTAGTAAATTAGAACATAGATCTTTTGCTTGTGAATCTGATGCTCAAAAAGCTATTCAGCTCTTCAAAACAAAAAAATACCATAAAGTTAAATCTGCTGATGTTCACGAAAAAGAAATCAAACGATCTCCTGGAGCGGTTTTCAAGATTCGACTAAAGGTTTGTGTATCAAAAGATAAAGTTTTATTAGAGAAGCAGCTCCGTGGAAAGTTTATTGTTGCAAGTAACGAACTTGAGGATTTTTCAGGCAAAACAAAGACCCTGGCTTATGAAGAATTACTTTCATACTACAAAGATCAAAACAAAGTTGAGCAAGGATTTCGTTTCCTTAATGACCCTTTGTGTATGGCTGATGCCATCTATTTAAAAAAAGAAAGTCGCATCAAGGCACTTGTAATGGTGATGTGTACTTGTCTTCTAGTATACTCAATCGCCCAAAGAAAATTAAGAGCTGCATTAAAAGAACAAAGTAAATCCTTACCAAATCAACTTGGAAAGGATGTTCAAAACCCAACGCTAAAATGGGTGTTTCAACTTTTTGGTTGCGTACATGTTATTTACCAAGAAATTGAAGGTAAAATTCTTAAAACTATTTCTAACCTAAATGAACTTAGAATTAAAATTCTCAAACTACTAGGATCGCGATTTCTTGCTATATACGGTATTACCTAATTCCTATTGCGGAAGGTGAGTTTA
>CAIYXB010000080.1 GCA_903930015.1 uncultured bacterium
CTGGTTATTTTTTGGAGATCAAAAAGCAGCATATGATTATTTGTATGCAGAAGAATTTGCGAACTATGCAAAAAAATATAATTTAAAGATATCAACCGCTTTTTCTAGAGATCAAGAAGAAAAAGTATATGTCCAAAACAGAATGCTAGAAAACGCTCAAGAAATCTTTAAATTACTTGAAGCTGGTGCACACTTTTATGTATGCGGCGATGCAAGACGCATGGCAAAAGATGTTGATCTAGCACTTAGAGAAATAATTACAAAGAATGGTAAAAATACAGACGAATATATTAAGAACCTAAAAGAAAGCGGACGTTACCAACGTGATATTTATTAAACCAATAAGGAAAGCCAATTGAGAGACCGCTGCATAAGTTCAGATTCAAGGCTTGCGAAGACGAAAAACCGGAGTTTACTGGTTGTAAATGAGGATTTTGAGGATGAGCGTAACGCAGAAGATGAAGTTATGCGGTGGTCTCATTGAATATATTTTATTCAGCACTTGGAATCGTACTTGGTAGTTTATATTTTGCCTTAACTGGTGATGGTGTTTTAGTTTCAGCAATATTCTGCTTAGTTATATCAACACTAGCATTTACAACACTTAGAAAATTTCATATTCAAATTTTTAGCTTGCTAAGCTTTTTTTTGCTTATGTATTTAAGTTTTAATATTAGGCAAGAATACTTTGAATATTTTGCGAAAAATAAAATAAAAAGCCAAGGACAAATCTTTAGAGTAATAGAAACAAAGGAAGCGGCATTTTTCTCTGAGACAATTTATCTAAGACCAATAGCAAAAAACTTTTTAGAAGATTATTTAAATCCAACTTTGCTTTGGAAAACCAGAAATTTTAAAGCTTTACAAGAGAACGACTTGATAAGCTTCCCTGATAAATTAGAAATGCAGAGCATTGATAAAAATAAAAGAGAATTTTATCGTAAAAATAAGTTATTTTATCAATTAAAAAATAAGAATTTTAAAATTGAAGGTCAAAACCAAACTCAAATAAATAAAATACAAAAAACAATCAAACGTTATTATAAAGAGCACTTAAAACCAATTAATGCAGAAATAGCCTTAGGCTTAGTACTCGGTGGTAACCATGCAAGTATTGACCACCAATTAATGGCTAACATCAGAAACTTAGGCTTAGCACATTTCTTTTCTGCATCAGGGTTTCATTTGGTTATATTATTACTTATAGTAATGTGGATTAGCGATAGAATCCCTTTGATCAAAAGGATTCAGACACCACTTGCTATAAGTATGATGCTACTTTACATGGCAACAATAAATTTCTGTCCACCAATTGTTAGAGCCGGATTTATGGCAATAACTTTTTTACTATTTAAAAATTCAAATAGAAAAGTAAACGGTTTTAACTTACTTATAATACTTGCAGCTATAGTACTTATTATTGATCCGCACACCGCCTTTGATATTGGCTTTCAACTAAGTTACCTTGCCACAATGGGTATCATTGTTTGGTGTAGTGATATAAATTCTAAACTAGAAAAAACAATTAAAATCAAATGGCTAAGAGAAATATTATCAGTGACCTTAAGCTCGCAAATATTACTATTTCCACTAATTATCTATTATTTTTCAAATTTACAACTTTGGTCATTGCTCTCAAACCTTGTCTTTACACCAATTTTGAGCTTAGTCACCATTCTTTCTTTTGGTGGAGTCTATTTTTTAATAGATCCTATTCTTGATCTCTTGGTCTACGTTTTCAACCTCAGCCAAAACCTACCTTTTATAAACACTAAACTCGAATTAGATTTCACTAGCTTAGTACTTTTTTGGATTTTCAATATATCTGTAGCAACTTTTTTACTTAAAGACCTAGAATTGGAAACAGAGAATTATGCGTTGATGATTTTAAGATCAAAACTAATTCAAAAAACACTTGCAGCATCAGCTTTTCTGATGTTAATTGGCTCAAACCTACAACCTTACAATGTTTATCAATTAAAAATCAAAGACGCTAAAATTCTAAATCAAGAGTATAAAGATGAATTTAACAATCAAAGTGATTATCATTATTTTGAAATACAAGGACATAAAGCGCTGATAATCAATAATCTAAAGAGTATAGAACAAATTAAAAGCGATATCAGAGAAGTAAATTATCTATTTATTCCAAATCTCAATGCTAAGTTTATATACCTAAATAGACTTGTGGAAACTCTTAATCCTCAAATAACAGTTATTGCAACCAAGTCACAATCTAAAAAAGTTAAAGAGAATCTAGAATTAATTGGTACTAAATCAAATATAATTTTTGGAGATGGACATATTTTTTTGAGTCGTGGTAAATTCTGGAAGATTACTAATTGATTTCAAACCCTCTTTAGTGAATAACTTTATATTTCGTTTGTCAATAAGGGGTTTTGAATCAGTCCCATAATAAAGCTATTAGTGTTAATTGAGTCTAATTGCAATCAAAAAATAGTCCAAATAGCCTATCTAGCTTTTAATTACTAAGTAAAAAGACTTAGAAAAATTCTCTTAATATAGGAATAATACTTATATATCGTGCGTAGAATTTTGATAATTATAATAGCAGTTATTTTTTCAACACTTGATCTTAGTGTTGAGAGCGTAAGTTTACTTGAAAAAGGTGGAGTTAAATCAAACTCTCTTTTACAAAATCCACAAAGCTACTACGAAGCATACATCGCTCGTAAAGTTGGAGATGTCATTACAGTAAGAGTAGTTGAGAATGTTGAGACAATGACAAAATCTGAGATTTTTATAGACAACGATACACGTTCAGATGCAAACTTAAGCTTCCAGCTTGGAATGACAACCTCAAGTACCTTGGATACCTCTGCAAATGATGTGGCAAATATGATCACAAGTTTCAGATTACCTACTGATTATTCAAGAAGAAACCAAAAAGATATTAACGTTCAAAATAGAGAAGAGTTTTTTACACTCGTCGGCTGTTTGGTTGTTGAAATAGACCCAGAGAGCGGAAACATGATTATTGAGGGATCTAGACAAATATTAATGGAAGGACAAACGAAAAGTTTGTATGTAAGAGGAATTGTTTTTCCTAAAGATATCGATTCAAATGATGAGATACCAAGTTATAAACTTGCTAACGCACAAATACAAATTATTGGCAGCGGTTCCTTAACTAAAGAAAGAGACAGTGGCTTTATTCAAAAGATATTCCGTAAGATATTTTAACGAGCTTTAAAATTTTTATTATTATAAATACCTGAATTTGAAAAATAAAAAACCAGGTATTTGAAACCTGGCTTTTTATTATATTTTCTGAATTTATGATTCTCCTCTCTATCTTACGTAATTACTAAGTGAAGATTCTAGACATTCCTTTAGATCTTGTTCAGCGGAAATGAGATCACGTTCAATTTCAAGAAGAACAGAACTTAATGATTCTCTTAATTCGGGATTATTCAGATAAGGTCTGAAATAATTGGAAAAGAAAACTTCCGCAATCCACAACGCTTGTATTTTATTTCTTTCCTCACTACAAACAAGAATGGCAAAATTTGGCTTATTTGTTGAATTTGCAGCAGTATCTACTTGTACTTTCGGAACCTGAAGTAACGGTGGTCTTCCACTATCATCCAAGCAATAAGCCTTACTAACGCTTAATAAGCAAAATATTATTAAAAGCCCTAATTTAATTTTCTTCATATGATTCTCCTCTCTATACCTAACTACTCAGTTATGTATTTTAATATTTGTAACATAGTAATAATATCATTTAGTTAAAAGATTACAGCAATTCTTAATGAGAATATTCTCAACTAGTAAACTCTTACAGATGTAGGTCTGGCCAATTATGAAGCTAGATGTATGAATAGAGGTATGAGCCTTAAAAAATTAGTTGGATTTCAGTCTCTTTTAAACTCAGTTAAAG
>CAIYXB010000081.1 GCA_903930015.1 uncultured bacterium
GTTAATAGACATCTTGCGAAACATCGTTTCGCAGTAGATGTCGCCCGAAAAAAGGTCGCAACGACGCCACTCGGCGGAAGTTGCGCTAAGGATAATTCCGACTTTCACAAAAGGTCTAATGAGTATAGTAAACCAAAAAAGTCTTCGGAAAATTTTCAACACCCTGGAGCATATCGGATTGGCGTTGCATTTTAGTTTTGCGAAGCAAAACAACAAAAACCTTGCCACAGCAGCTGCGCCAATGCGCAAGGGTTTTTAAAATTTGGAGGAACTTTTTTGGTTTACTATACTACTTAAACTGTCAACGAATTACGTAACCCTTACATCAATGACGTTGTAGCTTATAAATACTGACATTTAAAGCTTAAGTTAACAAATAGGTGTTTTACTTAGTAGAATAAAGAGAATTTTACCCCTTTGGTATTGCAATTTGCTTTAAGCTATCTTTTGCTTGCAAATCACCCAAAGCGGCACTTTCTTCAATTAGTTTTTTGCCAACTTCGACATTACCTAAATACAGATTTATAGTCCCAAGTAAAAATTTGTATGAGGCTTTCTCTGTCTTATATTCAACCCTATCTAAATCAACTTTAGGGTCACTATTCGTTAAATCTACCTCAAAATCTTTCTTTTCAAATATTGTTAAAGTCTCAGCTTGCTTCATTTGTTCAAGTGCAGATTTAAAATCCTGATGTGCAATAAATAAATTTGCTTGACTCATATATTTTTCTAATAACTGTTGTTCAAGTTTATCTATTTTAATCTCGTTGGCATCTTTGATTTTTTTCTTTTCTAACAGTTCTGCTTTAATATCCAAAAAGAGTTTTCTTCCCATTAATAGTACTTGTACCTCTTTTTCGATATTTTTTTGTTTAGAAGATATTTTGATTAAATATTCTTGCTCAAGCTTTATGTTGTTAGATCTTGCTAAGACCTTCTCAATAAGCTTATCTTCGCCTTTTCTGTAAAGTATTTTGACTATCTCATAAAAATTTTTTTTAAAATTTGCATCAAAGATTTTAATATCATCCAAAATTATTTCGGCTGTCTTAAAGTTTCTTGCTTTAATGGCTGCATAAAAAAGTAATTGTTGAAGTTCTTTGTTATTTCTTTTACCTTTATCGTTTAGTAAGCTGAGTGCTTTTGCAAAGCGATATTCTTTGATATATGTTTTTGCAAGTTTAACATCATGATTTGCATCAAATTTTGCCGCTACAAACACTACTAAGACTAGTAGTATCGTTATTCCAATGATAATGAGTATTCTTTTCAAAATAGAGTCTTATTTTCTAAAGAGCTTCAAGAAAATTATAGTCGAAAAATATAAAACAAGCAAAGCACAGGCTAAAATTGACATAGTTAGTGGATCGGGTGTTGGTGTTAAAAATGCTGCAAAAACAAAAGCCAGTAAAATAACATAACGCCAAATATCTAGTAACTGCTTCACTTTAACCAAGTTCAAAATACCTAATATAAAAATAATTACAGGTAGCTGAAAAGCGATCGCGGTAATGGTCTCTATACTTAAAACGAGGTTGACAAAAGATTCTAATCCATATCTTTTTTCAACAATACCATCTTTAAAATTTAAAAGAAAATCAAGTAATGAGGGTAATAAAAACACATATGCAAAAAATAAACCAAGCCAAAATAAGATAGGTGCAAGGAATGCAACCATCAGGCTGATTTTATTTTCATCATTTGTTAAAGCAGGTTTCACAAAAAAATATATCTGCGAAATTACAATTGGCAATGTTAAATAAGAGGCAGCATATAAACTAACTTTTAAACTAACTGAAAAAAGCTCACCAGGCTTTAATTGAAAGAAACTAGAGTCTGCTGGTGCAAGATTTTGCAAGAGATTGATTAAATTCTCTGAATAATAAAAGCTAACTGTAATTGCCGCTACTAAAAATAAAGTTGAAATAATTATAGCTCTACGTAATTCTTCAAGATGGCTTCCCAAATCACCCCAAAAAGAGCCGTGCTCTCTAGCTTTTAAGTGGTCTTCACGATTAAACTTAGGCTCTGGCATTATCGAGTTCTGGCATAGCGAACAGTAATCATATTATCACCATAAACAAGGCTCACAGAGCTATGGTCAGCACTAAAACCTTCAGCTTGATTTGGATCAAAGAAAAAATTAACTTCGTTACTTGAACTTGCAAACAGATATTCATCGCCTGATTTTGAAAGTTTTACGGAAAAAGACATACGAAAACCGATATTTAACCTAGAGGCAAATTCAAACCTTACAGTTTGCCCTTGTAATCTATTCAAAAAAGTTGTCATCTCTGTTAATTCACTGTCAGTTAGCATAATATTTTTTCTTGTGGATTATTTCTTGAGCTAACTCCTTGCGTCATAAGTCCGTATACAGTACTTTCAACAACCGCATCCCAAGAGGCTTTAACGATGTTTGCGCTTACTCCAATCGTATCCCATCTATGGTCCGATAAATGTCCAGTCGCTGCGTTATTCTCATCCTCAAAATGCTCATTTACTCTAAGTAAACTGCGCTTTTTCGAATTCGAATGCCTTGCGCCTGAAGCATTTCTCAGACCATCTGAGATTTCAGTAATGTTTTCATGATAGTCGCAGGAGTTAGGTAAGAATCCAGTTGAGATTTGAACTTTAGTGATAGCAGCTGTTCCTAAATGACTATCTAAAATTCTTACCTTAAAATCCTTCAATTGGAAATTATCTACTTCTGGGTAATGATCTCGGAGTGCTTTTCTAAGTGCGTTATCAAGAGCATTTGTCGGACCATTTCCAAGTGAGACTGAATGTCTTTCTCTATCTCCAACTCTTAGTCTAACAGTAGCTTCTGTTTTCTCGCCATTCACTACGTGAACATTTGTTTCAAGTAAATCAAAATAGTTTGGAACTACATTTAATACCCTTTTGACAAGTAATTCAAAACTAGCACTAGCATTCTCAAAGCTATAACCTTCGTTCTCTAGATCCTTGAGTTTAAATAAAATTTCGGCAGCAGCTTCTTTAAGGAGACTCTGATTCATTGCTTCATAATCATGGATCTTGTCTTTGTTTGATTCTAGCCAATCTACAATATTACTTACTCCAGATTGTTCAGAAACAACCACTCTTGTTTTATTACCAACAATACTTGGATCTATGTGTTCGTAGCTTGTTTTTTCTTTTGCAAGAGCACTTGCGTGTAAGCCGCCCTTGTGAGTGAAAGCCCTCTCTCCTACAAAAGGCTGTGAGTGATTGATGTTCATGTTTGCAATTTCAGCAACGGTTTTTGCTACGCTTGTAAGTTTTGCTAGATTTTTTTCTGGAATACAAACTAAGTTATCTTGTGAATATTTAAGTTGTAGATTTGGGATAATTGAGATTAGATTTGCGTTGCCACAGCGCTCACCGTAACCGTTCACGGTACCTTGTACTTGAATTGCTCCTGCTCTGACGGCTCTAATACTATTTGCAACAGCAAGCTCACCATCATTATGAGCATGAATACCAAAACCGATTTTATTGCCAAACTCTTTTACAAGAGCTTCGGTAATTCTAAAAACATCTTCTGGTAGTGAACCTCCATTGGTATCGCACAGTATCATCCTGTCGCCACCAGCATCTATCGCTGTCTGTATAAACTTTTTAGAGTAATCACTGTTAGCTTGAAATCCATCAAAAAAATGCTCTGCATCTATAAAGACAGTTCGATTTTGTTTTTTTAAATAACTAATACTCTCTTCAAGCATTATAAGATTTTCATCTAGACTGGCTTTCATAGTTTTATCAACTTGCCATGCTGAGCTCTTAGCCACAATACAAATAACCTCAGTTTCTGCTCTCAGTAGAGCAGCTAAAATTGGATCTTCGTTTATTGAGGTGTTTGCTTTTCTAGTACTGCCAAACGCAGTAAGTTTAGTATTCTTCAGCTTTAATTTTTTTGCTTCAGTGAAAAAATCAACATCCTTAGGATTCGCTCCAGGCCAACCACCTTCGACATATGTGACACCTAAGTTATCTAAAATTTCTAAAATTCGAAGCTTATCATTTACACTAAAAGAAATATCACGCATTTGAGCGCCATCTCTTAAAGTTGTATCGTAAATTTCAATCTGTCTCATTAGTTGCTATAAAGTCTCAATATAGCATGGCTGAATCTAGCAGAACTATTGAGCTTTTGTTTTTCCAAAATCAAGAATATTATAAGGCTCATAATCAAGCACATCGCCTTGAAGACTTCCACTCTCTGGGCTTAATGGTTCAGTTATTCCAAGTACAACTCCATCTAAAACCCCTTTTAAAAGCCCTGTAACACTACCTGTTACAGCACCTGTAACAAAACCAGTTGGAATCCCAACTATTTTTGAAAGTGGATGTCCACCTAATGATTCAGAGAAAGTATCCGAATATTCTGAAGCTTTACTAAAAGCTCCTCTAACTAAACCAGCAACACCACCAACTGGAACTCCTACAATTGGTCCAATTATTGATGCCCAACCAGCTTCAGCTTTAACTTGACTTGATGTCATAGTTAAACCTATTGCTGTGATAATAGATAAATTGATTATTCTTTTCATAATTATTATTATATGTCTAAACATAAATATTGTCTGTCCCTAAATAAAAAAACCTCTTGTAATGAAACTGGAGGTTTTTTTGAATTCTAATTCTTTTAGAATACTTTGAAAAATAGAAAATTTCAGTAACTCTGCAACTCATGCTACGCATGGTTGCTAGCTTTTATCTGGACGCCCGATTGAAAAACTTTGTTTTTCAAGGCATCCTTAAGACTAAGCTTCAGCGCCAGAAGCAACCGCTGTTTGGTGTTTAATAAAACCATCTGGTATTAATTGGTATCCACCACCATATACAGTTTTAATATATTTCTTTTCACCAGCTTCGATTCTTGATCTTAAATGTCTGATGTGAACTCTTATAGTATCTACATCATCTTCAGGTGAGTAGCCCCATACTTCTTTAAGTAAAGTACCTGGAGAAACAGTTTGACCATGATTTTGCATTAAGCAATGTAAAACTTCAAACTCGATTGGAGTAAGTCTCATGATTTTGTCTTCAATTTTGATTTCTCTTGATTCTGGCATTAAAGTGATATCACCAGCGTGAAGGATTTCAGGAATTGATTGAGCTAAAGTGATTGATCCAGAACGTCTTAGTAGAGCTCTTACTCTAACAAAAAGTTCAGCAAGTTCAAAAGGCTTAGTTAAATAATCATCAGCCCCTGAATCGAAACCAGTAACTTTGTCTTCTGTGCGGCTTAATGCTGTAAGCATTAAGACAGGAATATCTTTTGTCTTGTCGTTTTGACGAAGTCTCTGACAAGCAGTAAAACCATCTAAATTAGGCATCATTAAGTCCAAAACAATTAAGTTAGGCGTATTTTGTTGAATTAAAGCCAGACCATCAATAGCATTGTCTGCTGATTCTACTTGATAACCTTGCATTTCAAGGTTTGATGTTACTAACTCCAAGATCGCTGGATCGTCGTCGATAACAAATATTTTTTGTTGATTTTCTGCCATAGTTAATAATTATACACAGCTTGATTCTAATTGCGCAATACCTTTTTTAATATTTCAAGCGAATTGTTAAATTTTTATCTTTTGTTAATATTCCGGGGTCTTTCTGGATTTATCAAAAAGCGAATGAAACTATTGCTGTGATTAGCTTTTATTGGAATTCAGCTCTATCTTATTTGCTTTAAGATCAAAATCATTTTCCATAATATTCCCAGTCGAAAATTCTTGTTCATGGGTGTCTTCATCCTTGTCTTTAAGAGCTTTTACGGAGGCAAAAAATTCTGAAATTAACTTACCGACTTTACTACTTCTTTTTTTAGGCTTAAGCATTTGTGAGTAATATTTTTCTAAAATTGGTCTTATATCTTCAATTGAATTGTAGTGAGTCAGTCTACCTTGACTTGCGATAGATAAACCACCCGACTCTTCTGAAACAACAAAGCAAAGTGAGTCTGTGACTTCGCTGAAACCAATTGCGGCTCTGTGTCTAGTACCATACTGCCAATCTAATTTTGGATTTTCGGTCATTGGTAGAATCACACCGGCAGCAAGAATTGTAAACCCTTTTATGACAACTGCTCCATCGTGCATTGGGGATTTTGGGTTAAAGATAGTTATTAAAAGTTCTTTACTAAGTTTGCCATTAATACTAAAACCAGGATTAATGTAGTATCTATCTACCATTGCCTTCTCTACTGCAATCAAAGCTCCAACCTTGTTTTTACGTAGTGTTTCAAGGGAGGATAAAATCTCATTGCAAGCCTGGTTGACGCTTTTGGTAGATCCTGCAATGTGCAAGTAATCTACTAAAGATAAATTGCCGCCAAGCTGCATTAATACTCTTCTAAACTCTGGAGCAAAAATTACAATTAATCCTATAAGAATAGTCGGAGAAAAAATTTCTATAAGGCGAGTAATAATTCCAAGCTTTAGTGCATAGCAGATTAGTATGATCGGGCTGATTAACATTAATCCACGTAAAACCCTCTCAGCTTGAGTTCCCTTAAGTTTTGTATAAACTTGAAAAATTAACCAACCAATAAAAGCTAGTTGCAAAATTATACTCAAAAAACTTATTGGATTTAATTCAAGATCAAAAAATTTAAAGAGAAATTCTTTAAGATCTAAGTAATCAATATTTATATCTAGATTTTCTATTACTTACTCCTTAAGTTAAGAAAGATGACTTGGTACTAAATCTTGTCTTAAAAGGTCATCAAGACTTTCACGCTTTACAATTAAATTATGCCCAGTTCTATTTACTAAAACCATCGCTGGTTTAGTCGCGCGATTATAGTTGGAAGCCATGCTGTAATTGTATGCTCCTGTTGAAAAAACCACAAGTAAATCATCGGTATCAGCTTTTGTCATTTTGATGTCTTTAATTAAGACATCTCCAGACTCACAATACTTGCCTGCGATGGTAACAGTCTCAAGATCTTTATTTGGGTCTTTGGCATCAAGCTCAGCAAGATATTGAGCTTGGTACATGATAGGCCTAACATTGTCAGCCATTCCACCATCCACACAGACATACTTTCGTAGATTTGGGATATCTTTAATGTTACCTATTCGGTAGACCGTGATACCTGCTGGTGCAACTAAACTTCTTCCAGGTTCCATCATTAAAATAGGTTTTTTTAGATCGAATTTTTCGCAGGCTTCTATGACAGCTTTTGCTGAAAAATTAACGATATCGGCAATCTCAGGTGGATCATCCGATTCTAGGTATTTAATTCCAAGTCCTCCACCGATATTCAAATGAGTCATTTCAATTCCAAGTTGCTCTTTGATTTCTTTGTACTTATTTAGTAGTACCAGTGCTGCATCTCTCTGTGGTGCCATCTCAAAAATCTGAGAACCAATATGTGAATGTAATCCAAGGATCTTTATATAAGGGTAGTCTTTTTTTAGCTTTGCAACTAAGTCAAGAACATCTTCTAAGTTAAAACCAAACTTGGAATCAATTTTTCCAGTTTTTATATATTCATGTGTATGGCACTCTATACCAGGCGTTACGCGAATTATAATGTTCACTTCTTTCTTTGATTTGTTAAGTTCATCAATTAATCTTAAATCGTTAAAGTTATCAAGTATTATTCTTACGTTATTTTCTAGGCAAGCTTGAATCTCTTCTGGGCTTTTGTTATTGCCATGAAAAATAACCTTATTCATTGGAAAGTTCACACTAAGTGCTGTGTATAGTTCGCCAATACTTACGACATCTAGGCTCACAGACTCTTTTTCCATGAGTTTACAAATTGCCTTACAGTTTAAAGCTTTTGAGGCATATACGAGCTCATATTCACCATAAAACTCTTGAAAACTATCTTTGTATTCATTTACCCGTGCTCGTATTGTCTCCTCGCAAAGAATATATAAAGGTGATCCGTAAGTTTGTACCAAATCTTTAAGCTTAAAACCAGCTATAGAAATTTCTTGGTTTGAGTTTCTTGAAAAGCTCAAAGGTTTAAGTTTATTTATACTGGTTTTCATAGTGTTCACGGTCATTTTTTCAAATGATATCATTTCTCAAGGTCCTGAGAAAATCATTTTGCCTATAGTAAGTCACATAATTTTTGTAAAAATTTCAACTTAGCTTACGCATTCGGCGCAGCTGCTGTGATGGTATTTTCGTTGTTTTGCTTCGCAAAACCTAAATGCTACATCAATCCGATATGCTCCAGCTAAAGTTTCAATTTTTCAAAGATTATCCGGTTTACTATAGAATTGAGTTCTATAAGGTGGAGTATTTTTTAGCGTAAAATAGATAAATAAAATGAAAATAGCACTAGCACAACTAAATCCAACAATCGGTGACTTTGAAGCAAATTATAAAAAAGCATATTCAGCAATCCAAGAAGCAAAATCTAACTCTTGTAAGTTGATAATATTTACTGAATTATTTTTATCGGGCTATCCTTTGCTTGATTTGATTTTTAAGCAAGGTTTTGTTAAAAAGCAAAATCAGCTAATCGACAAATTAAGTGCTCAAACTGATGAAAATTTTGCGATTATCATTGGTGCAATTGGTAGTAGTCATCTGCATAGTAAAAGGTTCACAAACTCAGCATTTTGTTTAGCTAATGGGAAAATAGAAAAAATTATTTCAAAGACTTTATTGCCTAGTTATGATGTTTTTGATGAAACCCGTTATTTTATTGCAAATAAAGATCATGATTGTACTTGGAAGTGGCAAGGTAATAAGATTGGTCTATCAATTTGTGAAGATGCTTGGATTGAAGAGTACCCAAGTCTTTACAATAAAAATCCAATAGAAAATTTAGTAGCTCTTGATGCGGATTTTATTATTAACATTTCAGCTTCTCCTTTTACTCTTGGAAAAATCGAACGTCGCCATAAATTAATTTCAAGAATCTCGAAAAAATATAACACAAAGTTTGTTTACTTAAATCAAGTTGGAGCTAATGATCAATTGGTCTTTGATGGAAGTTCTTTCGTCTGTAATCAGCTTGGTGAAAGGATTTTAACTCTTGCTTCTTTTAAAGAAGAGATTGCTTTTTTTGATTCTAGTAAATCGTTGAATGATTCTTCTGCTAATCAAGAAATTAATACGACGAAGAATATTTATGATGCTTGTGTCCTTGGAATAAAGGACTACATAAGAAAAACAGGTTTTGAAAAAGTTGTACTTGGGCTCTCTGGTGGTATTGATTCTGCTGTTGTTGCTTGTTTGGCTAAGGATGCACTCGGTGAAAAAAATGTTACTGGGATTATGATGCCGACTATCTTTACTTCAGAATTAAGTTTAGTGGATGCAAAAAAACTTGCCGAAAATCTAAAAATAAATTATGAAATAAAAGAAATTAGTTTAGTCTATAAAGAAATAAAAGCACTCTTTGCTAAAGGATTAGAGGGACTTGCTGATGAAAATATTCAACCTCGTATTAGAGCAAATGTCTTGATGGCATATTCGAATTCAAATAGTGCAATACTGCTTGCTACTGGAAACAAGTCTGAGATTGCGGTTGGTTATTCTACTCTGTATGGGGATAGTTGTGGAGCGATAGCCGCGATTGGTGATTTACTTAAAACTCAAGTTTATGAGCTAGCTCATTATATTAACCGTGATGAGGAGATTATTCCAAGTAGTATTATTACTAAAGCTCCAAGTGCTGAATTGAGGCATGATCAAAAGGATAGTGACAGTCTTCCTGATTATGAAATCCTTGATAGAATTATTTTTCATTATATTGATGAACTCAAGTCATCTCAAGAGATTATTGATCTTGGATTTGATCAAGAAATAACCAAGAAAGTCTTAAATATGATTGATAGAGCAGAGTATAAGCGCATGCAAATGCCACCTATTATTAAAATAGCTAATAAGGCTTTTGGTATTGGACGTCGTATGCCTATTGCTCAGAGATATTCTCACGCATGAAAATTAATATTGGACAAATAAATTTCATCAACTGCTTACCAATTAATCTTCCTTTGGCAAGATTAGGTTTGCTAGATAATCTTGAGTATGAGATTTTTGATTCGGTGCCGTCTGATCTAAATCAAAAACTCTTTTGTGGAGAGCTTGATATAGCACCAATTTCAAGCTATGAATATTTGATCAATAAAGATAAATATCAATATCTAGATGGTATTAGTATCTCGTCAAAAAAAGAAGCTGACAGTGTTTTGTTTTTTTGTGATTTGGCTTTTTGGTCTAATCCCAATAAGGTAATTCATGTCACCAATAAAAGTGCTACATCTGTAAATTTATTAAAAATTTTAATTAAAGAATTCTATAAATTTGACTTAAGTCAAATAAGTTTTGAAGTTTTTGACTTAAATCAAAAATACCAAGCTAAATTGCTGATTGGTGATGAAGCATTGCAAGAGGATAAAACACAGTATGAGGAAGTTATTGACCTTGGTGCAAAATGGTTTGAGCTAACTTGTTTGCCAATGGTTTTTGGATTATGGACGATAAATAAGAGTTCAGAACTTTTTAAGAACCAAGAGCTTGTTAAAGAAGTCAATGAGAGATTTTTAGAATTAAGAGATAAAGGTTTTAATGAATTTTATCCAGACATGATTATAGAAGCTTTCAAAAAGACGGGTCTTTCAAAAACTGTTCTCAAAAAGTACTTTAGCAATCTAGACTATAGTTTTTCAGATAAACACAAAGAAAGCCTCGATTTTTTTGAAAGCTACTTGACGCGTCAATTATTCAAAATTAATTAGGTATTGCCCAGTAAGTTATGTTAATTTGATTATCATGTTAGCTTTATCAGCTTTCAAATGCAACACTTTTGTTAATGGAATAAATTCGGGCTTTCCACAAATAATGCGCGTTCTTCAAACTTTAGTTGATGATAATGTTGCCAAATTAGATAGAGTCTTAAAGCTGCAAAAACCAGTTGAAGCTTAAATCCGTTATAAAATAAAATAATGGTCGTTAATTTTGGCAAGACGTTTATAGTGGGCTTTGAAGGTGATGAACTCACGGATGAGCTTACAGTTAAACTTAAGGAAATTGATCCTGCCGGAGTAATACTTTTTGATACTAATCTTAAAGACCATAGTAAAACTAAAATTCTAATTTCAGAGCTTAAAAAACTTCTGGGTGACAGTTTACTTGTAACAGTTGATCAAGAGGGCGGTAAGGTACAAAGGCTGCGCAATATCAGTTATGAACTGCCGAGTTTACTAAGTATCGGTATTGCCAGCCGTAAATCAACTAATGACAATTCTTTTTTATTTTCAAGAGAAGTTTTGATTAATTATGCACAAGCACTAGCTTTTCAATTAAAAGACTTAGGATTTAATTTTGTTTATGGACCATGTGCTGATTTACATTTAGAGAAAACAAACCCAATTATTGGCTCAAGAAGCCTTGGTGATGATTATAGAATAGTCTCTGAGCAGCTAAAAGTTATTATTGAAGAGTTAAAAAAAGAATCAATACTCACTTGTGCAAAACATTTTCCTGGTCATGGTGATAGTAAAAAGGATTCTCATAAAGAGCTTCCACTTGTTACAAGATCTGTTGTTGATGAGATTATTAATTTAAAACCTTTTATTGCAGCAATTGAAGCAGGCGTAGATAGCATTATGGTCGCTCATTTGATGCTTGAAATAGAACATAGTAGTAATTTGGAAAGTAGTTTTATTGATGAAAGTAAAATTAATAAAGAAGAACTTAAAAAACTTAGGCTAATGGAATACACTCCAAATATTGTTACGAGTCTAAATAAGGAACTAATCTCAAAAGAACTTGTTTACCTGCTTGGGTTTAAAGGACTCATTGTAAGTGATGAAATCACCATGAAAGCTTTAAGTGCCTATGGTAACTATACTGAGCTTGCAAAAAAACTTTTAGAAGCGGGTAATCACCTGGTGATTTGGAATTCTAATATCGATGAAGCTCTTGAAGCTTGTCAAAAACTCAATGCACTGGAAGTAGATGATTTTAAAGAGCTTTATATCGCTTATGAGAGAAGTATTGAAAAAATAAAAGAAACTAAATCTAAGTTACTTAATAAAAAATCAAGCTATGTTTATAAAGAAGATTACTTTGTGAACCTTATTCTAAATAGCTTTGATGATGAAGTGGATCAAAATTCTAAATTTATAGATAAGATTCTTATTAATAGGCATCCTAAATTAGAAAAAGAAAAAATCCAAAAAGCTTTTGAAAATATAGATATAGATTATTTGGATTCTAGCTCGGTAAATACATCAAGGCAAAACATCTTGATAATTCTATTTCAGGCAAGTATCGACGATTTGTTTGCTATTGAAAAAATAAAAAGCGAGAATGATATTTTTCAAGTTTCGACAGATACCCATGATCCAGGCTCTCGCATTAATATCCTTGGTGCAGGACTCTTACATTATAAGGCTTTGAAGAAATATCTAATCAAAGAGATGCCCTGAAAAACATAGTTTTTCAATAGGGCGTCCATTTTCAGTGAATCCTCAATTAAAATAAATCAACAAACTTTTTATCGTATCTTTTTTGGGCAAAGAAAGTTTGAGCTGCTTGAATAAAGCTACTCACTATCATATATAGAAAAGCTCCAGCAGGAAGAGGTACAAAAAGCATCATTCCAGTCATCATGATTGGCATCATTGTTGACATGCTTCTTTGCATTGCGGCTTGCGCATCTTCAACTTCACCAGGCTTTATTGGTGCTAGTTTTGGTGCATTTAGTTTTGTTGATAGCCAGATGCTGATACCAAACAATAGAACTAAAATTATAATATCGTAATTAACTTTTTTAGATTCCTTATTCATGATGCCAGTATCTCCTAAATCATCAATAAAAAAGAACTTATCATGCTCAATTGTTTTAGGTAAACTAGCTTGAATTTTCACTTTGCCACCGGCTTTGAGCGCTTTAATTTCAGCAGAGCCATCAGCTAAACTAGAATCTAAACTAATAAATTCGTTACTTTGTTTGCCATCGAAAAATTTCCAAGTAACTAAAGCTGGATCAAAGTCAGCTTCGCCCTCTGTCTTCGCGGACTTAAGAGTAAAACTCTCTCCCTCGACTAAGGTTAATTTCTTTGCGTTTAAAGCTATTCGAGCTCTTTTGCCTGCTGTATCTACGAAGATTTCTCCTTTACCATAGGGCTGTTGATGTTTTTTGTTTGCTTCAACTGCAGACACTATTTTCACATCAACAAAAATAGGCTTCTCTTGAAAAGGTGAACCTGAGAAAGTCCAAAACAAACCAAGCAAAATAGGCATCTGTACTAATAAAGGTAGACAGCCTCCAAGTGGATTAATATCATTTTCTTTATAGAATCCCATCATTTTTTGTTGGAAGTCCATTCGAGCTTGATTTAATTTTTGTGCATCGTCTTTTAATCTTGCTTCACGTTTCTTAAAATCTTCTTGTAGAGTTTTAAGTCTTGGTTGAACAGCTTGCATCTTACGAGCACTTTTAATTTGTTTAAAAGTGAGTGGAGTTAAAATCAACTTTACTCCGGCTGTTAAAAAAACTATTGCCCAACCATAACTAAGCAAGCCAGTACTACTTAGAAACTTATGAATAGTATCTAAGAGTGGTAGAAAAACCGAATACGTAATAGCAGATAAATCCATATTGCAGCTAAATATTAACATTGACCATCTATTTAAAAGAACTTATAAACATTAAATAAAGTTTTTGCTTAATTATAAGCCTAGTTTTTCTGGTTTGCTAAAGAAAGCTATTGATTTTTCATATGCTCTAGAGCAGGTAATGACTTTCTTACCTGGCTTAAATAATCCATATCCAAAACTGCACTAATAATTTCATCTTGATTTGAACTCGCTCTTTGCATAATTTCACCCCAAGGACTTACGATTAGAGAATTCCCATAAGTTTCTAAGTTGTTGACAAGTCCCCATTGATTAGCAGCAATTACATAAGCTTGATTTTCAATTGCACGCGCTCTTAGTAATGATTCCCAGTGTGCTTCACCAGTCTTTTTGGCAAAAGAAGATGGTACTAAAATGATTTGTACTTTTTCTTTTGCATATTTTCTATATAATTCTGGAAAGCGCAGATCATAACAAATTGACATTCCAACTTTAAGCTCTAGATTGTTTATGTCGAGTTTTGCTATGCAAGTTTTATTGCAGGCTTGAGATTTAGTGGCTTCATCGATTTCTTTGTCTTGAAAACTAACTTTGAATAAATGATTTTTTCTATAGGTTTCGACAATTTCACTTAGGTCATTAATGATGATTGAAGTATTAAAAGGCAATCCCTGATCGACTTTTTCAAAGATACTACCATTGGAGATCCATACTTTATTTTTTTTTGCAAAGTTTGTAAGTAAGAGTGTGGATTCACCTTCTGGAATTTTTTCCGCTTGACCCACACTTTCATTATTACCAGTCCTCAAATTAAAAACTTCAGGTAGGCAAATTAAATCAGGATTTGTTTTTAGAGCTTGATTTAGTAGGGCTTCTATTTTAATTAAATTATCTGTTTTATTTATTCCCGCGTTGAACTGAATAACTGAAACTTTTATAGATTGATTGTCATTACTCGCCACTGTTATTCAAATATACCTTTTATATTTAGACTTAACAAGAAAGCTTTTTGGCAACTATTCTACCGGGTCATAGCCAAAAGGGCCAAATGGATGGCACTTTAAGAGTCTTTTTATGGTCAAAAAGCTAGCCTTTAAAAGTCCATGCTTGTTAAAAGCTTGGTGGGCATAATTTGAACAAGTGGGATGAAACCTACATTTTGGCTCCCTAATTAAAGAACTAGCTTGATAAATCCTTATAAGCGAGAATATAATTTTTTTAATGGCTGATGCAAACATAAATAATTTTATTTCCGGAGATTTTCTTTTTGAACTTGGAGCAGAAGAATTACCTAGTGGTCAGATTAAAAACATTGCTGATTATTTTAGCTCAAAATTAAAAGAATCTTTGGATGAAGCGCAAATTATATTTGCAACCACTGTAGTTTATTATACTCCTCGAAGAATAACAATATTAATTAGAGATATAAATCTAGAAGTGCAAGATAAGGAAGTTGAGATAAAGGGACCACCTGAAAAAATCACTCGAGCTCCTGATGGGAAATTTACACCAGCAGCTTTAGGCTTTTTAAAGAAGAATAATGGAGAAGAAAAAGATGCTTTTTTTAAAGATAATTACTTATTCATCAAGCAAAGTATCAAAGGTCAAAATGCACAGGCTGTTCTTGAAAAGTCACTTCCGGAGATCCTCAAAAATACACCGGGCGTGAGGTTTATGCGTTGGGCAAATAGTGAAGCTAAATTTGCTCGTCCTCCTCAGTGGATGTGTGCGATTCTTGCTGACAAAGTTTTAGATTTTGAATTAGAGAATTTAAGATCGAGCAACAAAAGTTATGGTCACAGATTTTTAGGACCAGAAGAGTTTACGGTAAAGGATTTTGATCAGTATGTGAAGCAGCTTGAAAAACAAGGAGTTACCTTAGATCAAGGTCTAAGAAAAGAGAAAATTGTTCGTGAAGCGAATGCACTTGCAAAATCAATTGGCGCTGAAACTATCTATGATGATGCTTTGCTTGATGAAATCAGCTTGATTACTGAAAATCCAAGCCCTGTTTTATGTGATTTTGACAGTAGGTTCTTACAGATTCCAGAGTGTGTACTTACTACTGTAATGATCCAGCATCAAAGATATATACCCTTAAAGAGAGATGGAAAATTGATTGAACAATTCATTACTATTAGTAATAATCCTCTTGAAAAGGCTCGCCATAATATCAAAGTTGGTAATGAAAAAGTTATAGTACCTCGTTTTAAAGACGCAGAGTTTTTTGTCCACGAAGACAATAAGATCAGTCTTGATGAGCGTTTTGTTAAGCTAGATCGTTTGAACTTTCTTAAAGGTTCTATGCAACAAAAAGCAAAACGTCTTGAGAAAATCTCCGAATACATAGCCAGTGAGTTAGAAAAAACACTGTCTGGTAATCCTATGATTGAATCAAAGCTTGAACTCGATGATATTAAAAGAGCTGCGCTTTTAGCAAAAGCTGATTTATCTACTAATCTTGTTTTTGAATTCACTGAGCTTCAAGGTGAAATAGGCGGAATTTATGCAGCAAAACAAGGCTTCAATAAAAACATCCAAGAATCAATCTCTGAGCATTATTTACCGAGATTTGCGGGTGATAAACACCCTCAAAATATTGGCGGAAAAATAATTGCGATCGCAGATAAAGTTGATAATATTGTTTGCTCATTTGCACTTGGTAAAATTCCAAGTGGGTCAGCTGATCCTTTTGCGCTTCGAAGACAAGCAAATGGTCTTTTAGAAATTATTATTGAAAGTAGATTAATAATGGATATAGAAAAACTAATTAAATTCACTTGTGAACTGCAAGAAAAGGATTTTGGTAATGGTGATAGTATAACCAAAATCAAAGGACGTGGTGAAGATAGACAGGAAGTGCAAGTGAGTGAATTAACTTGGCAAGGTACTGATAAAGCTGTTATAGATTTTATTGAAAGTAGGCTTGAGTTTGTTTTTGAACAAAGACATAAAAATAAAGACATAAATAAGTCTGTTTTAAGTAAAGGAAGTGCATTGAAAGAATTAAACAAAAGACACATGACGATTCATTTCCTTGCTTCAATTAGTGCTCAAGCCCAATTCGAAAAGTTAGTTGAGGGAGTAAATAGATTAATTAATATCTGTAAAGGAAAGGAAATTAGTCAGGAAATTAAGCCAGAGCTTTTTGAAACTGATTATGAAAAAGAATTTTATGAAGTATCAAAGAAATTAAACTCTTGTAAAGATCAAAATTTAAATTACGATACTGTATATAACCCAGAGCTACTCTTCAGTGCAGCAGATGCTATAAGTAAGTTTTTTGATAATGTACTTGTGAATAGCGAAGAAGAAAAAATTCGTTTAAATAGACAAGCTCTTGTTGCATATGCTAACAATACTTTTAAGGATTTAGCTGACTTTAGTCTGATTAAGTAGAATCATACCTAGTCTGGTTACTGTATTTATCTATATATTGAATAGGTACTACTTGGTATTTAAATCATCTTTAATAGAATTTTTATCTCGTCATAACCAAAAAAAGTTACGTCTATTAAACCCCTTCCCCATGGTTAGTATTGGCACTAAATCTTCATCTACAGCAAAAACAAGTTTAGCTAATCTTAGCGCCTCAAGTGCTGGACCAATTAAAAAAGCCATCGCTAGCGCAAAGCCCAGTGAGGAAATAGATGCGACTGATAAAGATGAAGCTCTGGAGAAAAATTCTTTGCAAAATGAAGCTCAAGAGAATGTTAAAAGAGAAACTGAAATTGAAAAAAAGAAGAATTTAGATAAGCTTTTAAATAGAGGTCTTGCTATCAAAAAGGATGAAAAGACAGAAAAAGAAACTGATGCTAAAGCTGCTCCAGGCAAGGATACAAATAAAGAGATAGACAAAGAGTGGACAAAAAATTCAAGTGCAAAAGATGATGCTGACAAAAGTCGTTTTGAGAAGGCGCGTGAAGATGGTCTTCAAGATCAATTAAAATATGATAAGGACTCTATTGCTAAAAAGTATCCAGGTTTAGATAGACCTGGTGCAAGTGGCAGTCCAAGCTCTGAGGCTAAAGCTTCAGGATCCGGCTCGAGCAATAATACAAATAACTCTAACGACAATTCTAATTTTAATAATGGTAATAATTTGGGCACTGGCGGCTCACAAGGAAATTCAGGTAATTCTGGAGTAAGTAAGCTTTCTGATAATTCTCATAATCATGTACAACCTCGTCATAATTTGAATGATGGTGGTTCAGTAATGAGACCAGACCTGAATCAGGGACCGCGTGGTGGCGGTTTTGGTCATAATGATTTCCCAAGAGATAATGGGAATAGCAATGTAAATAGACCAGATCTAGGACATCTAGACCATTCTCATAAAGCACATACTGCTTTTGAATCACTCTACACCGAAGGTCACATAAAAGGGAATATGATACAGACTGGATCTAGTGAAGATGCACAAAGAATTACAGCTGGTTTAAGAGGCTTAGGAGTATTTGATAGTATTCAACAAGAAGGTAATTCAATTAGACTCTCAGGATTTAATTCTGGAATAAGTCATGATATACACGAAGCTCAAAGAAATATACTAGGACAAGAATTTTTAGCTGGTAGAATAACCAATTTTAATTTTGAAGGTGTTAATGAAAGTGTCGCTGCTAATCTAACCAAAATGCTTGAGAGTAAAGCTCAAGCTATAGGTAGTACTCAGCATAGTATAGGCAGCGATTGTAGTGATGGTGTTTGCAGGGTTAGTCTTGGACAAAAAACTCAAAACACTGAACAAAATCAACAAGAGCAGTACGCTCAAAATGAAAATAATCCAAATCAAAACAATCAAGAACAAACTGCTTAATCTACCTTTATAATATAAATTGTGTTTCAGTTTCTTTTAAAACGATTTTTTGCAGCAGTAGTGCTTGTCTTGTTTGTGACATTTATAACTTTTGCTGTTATGAAAATCAATTTCACTTTACCTGAAATCAATTTTGTAGCTAAAATCCCTTTTACTCAAATAAAGTTTTTTGAAATTCATAGTGATAAAACTTTAATTCAAACTGGTGATCCTCTTGCGGATTTAAAGTTAAATCCAACAATATCAGAGGAAAGAATTAAAGAAGAAGCTAAGAGGCTAGGTATTGATAAAGCTTTTGTTGAACAATATTTTACTTGGCTGCAAAATATTCTAAAGGGTGATTTTGGACTAAGCCAAAGCAATCAAAAGGTTGTGGATTTAATCAAACCAGCTTTAGTAAACACTTTACTATTAAACTTACTTGCAATATTCTTTACTTGGATTATCGCTATCCCACTTGGTGTAATTGCTGCAGTAAATTATAAGACCTGGATTGATGATGCGCTAAGAGTGCTGACTTCTGTTTTTATGTCTGTGCCGGGTTATGTGCTTGCGATTTTCATGTTGATATTTGCGCTGAATACAGGTCTATTCCCAATTGGAGGACTTACTAGTAGTTACTACAATGAATTGAATTTTTTTGGTAAAGCTTTTGATTTATCTAAACACCTTGTAATACCAGTATTCATAATGGTTATAGGAGGTATTGTTGGTATTCAAAGACAAATGAGAGCAAATTTGCTTGATGTTCTTCATGATAATTATATTTTGACTGCTAAAGCAAAAGGATTAAAGTCATCAGTAGTTTTTTTTAAACACGCTTTGAGAAATGCGATAAATCCACTTGTCACAATTCTAGGCTATGAATTATCATCCTTATTTGCAGGTTCTGCACTTGTTGAAATGGTACTTGGTTATCCAGGACTTGGTAATTTAACTTTAGAGGCTGCAAGAAAATTAGATGTAAATCTTGTGCTTGCAAACCTGCTTCTAGGAAGTGTAATGCTTGTTTTAGGTAATTTACTTGCTGATTTACTTTTAATTTATGTTGACCCTAGATTAAAATCAAGGCAAATTGATTAATCACAGGCACCAATCACTACTGCGTATTATAATACTGACTTAGCCAAAGTAATTGCAACATCTTCTATCTCAGGAATATTATTGCCCAAAAAAGATTCTGAAGTAGCAACAGCAGAAGTCATCATTACGTTACAGTAAGGACAAGCAACAGCAATTTTATTTGGAGTATGTTCAGTAAGTTCTTCTAACCTCATCACATTAATGTGATTACCAGGCATTTCATACCACATCTGAGCACCACCACCACCACAGCAAGTGCTTTTAGCTTTTTCATTATCAATCGCTTTAATCTCAATACCAGGGATAGATTCAAGAATAAACCTAGGAGGATCAAAAAGTCTGTTATATCTGCCCAAGTAACAAGGGTCATGGTAAGTAACTGAAGATTCGATTCTATGTTGAGGCGTTAACTTACCTTCCTGAATTAACTGAGCCAGTAACTCTGTATGATGGAAAATCTCTATTCCTTCAAAACCAAATTCAGGATACTCGTTCTTGAAAGTATTGTAAACATGAGGACACTGAGTAACTACTTTCTTTACTCCATACATCTTCATGATCTCGATATTCTCAAGAACCATTTCTTGGTACAAACCTTCATCACCAGCGCGTCTTGCAAGATCACCAGACGTCTTTTCTTCATTGCCAAGAATTGCAAAATCAATTCCAGCTTTATTGAATAATAAAGCATTTGCTTTTGAGACTTTTTTGTTATTGTCATCATAAGCACCAGGACTACCAACCCAATAAAGATATTCAAAGTTGCCTTTATTTTGGCGAGCTAATTTAACTTTTAGACCTGATTCAGTCTCCAGCTCTTGAATCCATTTCTCTCTGTCATTTGGATCCATGCCCCAAGGATTAGATTTAGTCCTTAAATTCTTTAAAGTGGATTGTAAATTAGCAGGCGCCATATTTGCCTGTAATAAGCCACGTCTCATATCAACAATAGAATCTACGTGTTCAATTAAGACAGGACATTCTTCAACACAAGCATTACAGCTCGTGCAAGACCATAAAACGTCGGGTGAAATAAATTCATAAAGTGCTGGTCGCTTGTCTTCATCTTGATGAGCAATATTTCGAATATCGAGCATTAAATGTTTTGGTGAAAGAGGTTTTTGTGTATTTTGTGCAGGGCATACTACATGACAACGTCCACATGAGGTGCATGCTTCTGCGTCAAGGAGTGTCTTCCATGAGAGATCTTTATATTCAAAAACACCTGCAGTAAAATCTTCTTCATTTACTTCTTTGCCTTCAGCCTCAGCTTCCATAAGATCCAGTAACTTGTAAGGAGTAGAAAGCTGCCCGCGAGCGCGATTAGACCTGAAGAAAATTGATAAAGGTGATACAAAAATATGCATGAATTTTGTATAAGGCATTGATGCGATAAAAGTGAATGTTAGTAAACTATGAAACCACCAAATAATCGCATGGCTATTTTTAACATCTTCTACCGTCATGTAGGAAATTATTCTTGCAAGCACAGCACCAACTGGAGCAAAATCCTCTATGTTATTTGTCCCAACCATTCGAAATGCTTCAAGTAAAAAGCCAGTTATTACAAATAGAAAAAGAAAAATTGGTAAAATCCAATCGTTTTGAGTGTTGTCTAGGTATTTTGATTTAACCAAATATCTTCGAAGTGCAAAAATAACAGTACCTATTAATAGAAATAGTCCTGCAATATCTGCAACAAAGCTTACAATCTTATAAAAAGTACCTTGAAAAAAGTAATAATCAGAGAAATGTTCTAAATGTTCTTGAATTGCAACAATATCAGTTACAAGCCATAGAACAACAAAACCACCAGCAACTGTAATATGAGCTATTCCAGGTAACTTTTTTTGTTTCGTCTTTTTGTGTAATAATCCAAAATCAAAAACTTTAAGTACTCTATCTTTAAAAGAGTTAAAGCGATCTTCTTTCATTTGTTTACCACTAAAAATATGTTGGATTTTTTTGTAGTATCCATATACAAAAAAAGCTATTGATGCAAAAGCAATTAAGTAGAAAATAATTTTGCCAATTCCAGTATCAATATTCCACCAGAGTTCTCTTGTGGCAAGTAAATGTTCAGAATTAAAATTAACTAGCGGATTTTGTATTTGCTCATCCATGATCTATAACTATAATCCAATAAATCAATACTTTATATACACTAAAGTCAAGATAAAGCCAGCGAGGTGACTTATCTTGTCGGAATTAATTTATGCAGCAAGCGCGGCCATGTCATTATAAGCTGCAAGGATTTTTTTACCGACATTTTCGATTTCTTTAACTTGGTCTCTTCGAATTATGAAAACTTGGTTATCACCTTTTACAGGAATTGCTTCTGGGACTTTTGCTTTTTCACCGCGTTTTAGAAAGATCTTAGCAAAATCTATTGCGGCAAGGATTTTTGCTTTTGTGAAATTTACAGGACTTTGATTTCTTTCTTTTAGAGTTCTTAGCATCTTGCCTATTTCTCTTCTCCCCCATGCCAAAGATTTTCTTTGAGTTAGAACCGTCTCCATTTTTGCCTTGATTTGAGAGGCGATTCTTTTACCTAATTCCCCTTAATTCCTAACCACAGAACTAAA
>CAIYXB010000082.1 GCA_903930015.1 uncultured bacterium
GCACTCGCTGCAGCAAAGACTAATTCAAGCGTTGCTACAGATTGTTCTAGCTTTAATAAAGATACTGGTGTATTTTCAAGAAGCATGTATTCAAACAAAATGATTGCTGATATCAAATTAAAATCAGACAAAAAATCATTTGTAACTTTTAGACCAAATACTTTTAGAATAGAAGATGTTTTCTCTGGTGCAACAGAAAAAATTCAACTTCAAGCTAAAGTTAATTCTTCGATCCAAATTAAAGAAATTAAAAAAGCGACAACAAAAGAAATTCCTCTAACTGAAGCTGCCGTGATCGTTTCAGGCGGTAGAGCAATGGCAAATACAGAGAACTTCAAGATCTTAAGAGAATTTGCATCAAAAATTAACGCTGCCGTTGGAGCTTCTCGTGCGGCTGTTGATAGCGGCTATGCACCTCACTCGATGCAAGTAGGACAAACCGGAAAAGTAGTCAGTCCAAATTTATATATTGCTTGCGGTATATCTGGAGCAATTCAGCATTTTGCAGGAATGGGTTCAAGTAAAGTTATTGTTGCGATTAATAAAGATCCTGAAGCACCAATATTCAAAAAAGCTGATTACGGTATCGTAGCTGATCTTTTTGAAATTGTACCTGAGCTAACTAAAAAAGTTGATTTGGTTTTAGTATAATACTCTCAAGAGTTAAAGGGCAATTGAAGACTTAGACAGTGCTAAGATTATAAGAATGTTCGAACCTGAATTTCTTGATAGTTACAGTAGTTTTTTAGAACAAAATACCCAGAGTTCATTTTTACTTTTGATAGCTTTTGGATTTGCAGGTGGATTAATATCAAGCCTTTTACCTTGTATCCTCTCTTTACTGCCAATTAACCTTGCCTATATTGGTACATTAAATATTGACAATAGGGTTGAAGCTCTAAAAAAAGCTTCTCAGTTTGTTTTTGGTGTTGTGGTTGTTCTGACAGCCCTTGGAGCGTTTGGCAGTCTAGCGTTTGCTGTATTTTCGCAATATCGAGCAGAGATAAATATTGCAGTTGGTTTAATTATAATAATAATGTCACTTGGCTTATTTGAACTAATAAAACTACCTCTTCCTCAGTTTATTAAATCTATGCCACAAGTAAGCCCGTTTTTCGTAGGAATTATTTTTGCACTAGTAAGCTCACCCTGCTCAAGTCCAGTGTTAATAAGTGTTATATCGATCGCAGCAAACCTAGAATCTGTCATCAAGAGTATCTTATTAATGTTTGGTTATTCACTTGGCTATACAGCAATAATCTTTTTTGCAAGCTTGTTTGCTGGTTTAGTTAAACAATTAAATTGGTTTAAGTCAAACAGTAACACCGTTATGAAGATAAGTGCCGCAGTTTTAATGATTATCGGTATTTTTTATATTTACTCTGGAGTAAATAACCTTGGCTAATAAAACAGAATCTGAGATTGAAATAGAGATCAGTGAAAGAGTATCTAAACACAGGTTTAGACATATACTCTCGGTCAAAAATACAGCACTTAAAATCTTTGATTCAATACAAGATAGTCTTAGGGCAGAAGATTTCAGGCAAATAATAAACACCGAAAGCTTCAAAAGCAAGTTGAGATTAGCTTCCCTACTACATGATTCTTGCAAAGAACTCAATAATAAAGAACAAATACAACTGGCCAAATTTTACGGTATTCATATTTTTGACGAAGATAGAGATTGCCCAAATCTACTACACGCAAGGGTTGGAGCCAAATGGGCAGAAGAGGAGTATGAGATCTTGGATCCCTATATTTTAAAAGCTATAGAAGAGCATACACTTGGTGGTAAGAATATGTTACTAAGTTCTAAAATTCTTTTTCTAGCAGATTTAATTGAACCACTCAGAAAGAGCTATCCAGAGCTTGAGAAGATCAGAATGATGATTTATCAAGAAAAAAAACTATATGAGAGTTTAATTCTTGCCATGAATAATAAAATCACTTACGTGATCACAAAGCAACAAAAAATTCATCCACTTGCAATTCAAGCAAGGAATTGCCTATTAGATTCACCTTAAAACCGAAGGACTATTTAGCTAATTGCTTACCGATGTCTCTAAAAAGATTTATAGAACCTAATATTTCTGTTACTTTTAGACCAAAACAATCATCAATAGCAATTACTTCACCTTTCGCAACTAATTGATTATGGACATAAAGATCAACCGATTGTGAACAATGTCTATCTAGCTCAATCGCTGAACCCTTTGTTAGATTCAAGACTTGGTTAAATTCCATATCCACTCTTCCAAGCTCAACAATTAAATCCAAGTTAACATCGGAAATGAAGTCAAGATTTCTTTTCTCATCAACTATATAAAGTGAATCTTCTTTTGTACTTTTTGAACCAATATCAATGTCAAATTTCCCATTTGGTTTAGTAACGGTTAGATCTTTTTTGAGTTTTTCTGCAATGGTATCCAAATTAACATTCGGGAAAACCGGTAATAGCTTTTCAAGGAAAGCACTATAGTGTTCTTTATCAATATTCACGACAAAATCAACAGAATGATCTCCATCAATTGTAAGCTTCATGTTTAAAGCAATAGCGCGCAAGGAGCCAAATATATCAAGCTCCGTCTCAACTCCAGTTGCGATCAATTGATCTTTGGTATCACCATATGCAAGTTGTAAATTATCACTTTTAAAAACTAAATATTTAAAAACAGAAGTTAGAAATTGAGTAGTTGTATCTAGAAAAACTAATTTTTGATTATCTGATAATTCAGGCTCAACATTACCGTCACCACCAGAAAAAATATCTGCAATAGCAGGAACTTGAGCTTGCTCCAAAAAAACTACTAAACTAGAATCTATTGATTCTAATGGAATCATAAAAGCTAAACTATCTTTTTCAAGCTGTACTTTTCTTTCTTTGATTTTTGATTCTTCTTGATTCAAAAACTCAAGCTTCACCTCTTTACTAATCAGATAGGCTAACTTTGTCTCACAAATTTTTGCAATCAATTTAGTATATAATTCAAAAATTTCTTCTCTATTTGGCATATATATACTTTGGACCCAGATTAAAAGTATTAAACCATAGTCTAAACACTGGAAAATTTAGTATATTAAAGGCAGCTCTAGTACACATAGACTAGGAGTAATTAGGCAAAATCTAATCTAAAATCATGATAAAAACAAAAGATAAAATCATACTAGCTTCTGGCTCTAAGACAAGAAAAATGCAACTTGAACAAGCTGGCATTAATTTTAAAATCGAAAAATCCAATCTAGATGAGGACCTCCTCAAAGAGCAATTCTTGAAAGAAAATAAGTTTGTAGATCCATTAAAACTTGGTATTAGACTTGCACTTGCAAAAGCACTTGAGGTAAGCAAAAAAAGCCCTGAAGCCTACGTGATAGGAGCAGATCAAGTTTGTTTTATGGATGGTGAGATTTTTGATAAACCTGAAACTTTAGAAAATTGCATAAAACATTTACAAAAACTTCGTAACAAAGAACATAGTCAAAACTGTTCTTGTTGCATAGTCAAAGACTCTCAAATACTCTGGCAATACAGTGAGCAAGCTCTACTGAAAATCAAAGACTTAACTGATGAAGAAATCAAGATTTATGTAGAAAAAGAAAAACCCACTTTCGCTTGTGGTAGTTATATGCTAGAGAATTACGGCAAACATCTTTTTGAATATATTAAAGGAGATCACGATGTTGTACTAGGATTGCCTTTGGTCGCGGTGATAAATGAATTACATAAGCTTGGAGTTATTGAGTTTAGTAATTAAGCACCTTCATCTGGACCAATATCAACAATGTGAGCTTTTGTTCTTGAAATTTCAGCAAGGATATCTTTAGTCTTGGTTGGGCTTTGAATACTTTGTGATTTGTGTTGCTCGCTAAAAGATGCTGTAGTATTACTTTTCAAAGACACTTGATTCGTTGGGGCTTCAAATTTCTTCGTATCAAAATCAGCATTAGGTTTTAAATTACGCTCAGCGGTAATAGCTTGTTTTACTTCAAAGACATCAGCCATGCTTAACTTTTCATACTGCCTATCTACAGGTTTAGTAGCTACTTCTACTTGAGCTTCTTCTAGTTTTGATACTTTGATTTCAGCTAAAGGGGGGACTTGCTTTTGAATTTCCATAACTTTAAGGTAACTAGTGTAGGTTAAGGAGGGATTATCAAATAAGCCTTAAATATTTAGTACTTTATCTAGCTAAAAATCCTTAAAACCTCAATCAATAATGACACAAACTCTGATTTAATTATCCCTTTAGAGTTCTTACAAGCAGCTCAATACTATTATCTTACCTTGATTATTGATTGAGCGAGTGTGACATATAATGACTTATGTGAAATACCTTAAAACCATTTGCTTTACTGCCTTTTTCCTTAGTGGTTTGGCATCAATAATCTATGAACTTACCTGGATAAGACTATTACGTAATGTCTTTGGATCAGATAGTTTAGCTTTTAGCTCACTGTTGACGATATTTATAGGTGGAATAGCTTCAGGTACTTATATCTCTGGGAAATTAATCAAAAAATATTTCAGCGCACCTCATGGCTCAAATGAAGAATTAACTAACAAAATTGAAAAAACTAAAAGCTTCTTTTTTATTTTTATTTATGGGTCAATAGAACTTGCGGTTGGACTTTACGCACTCGTTACTCCTATATTACTTAGTGAAAATACTATTGGCACAATATGGACAGAGCTCAGTATTATTTTAGATGAAAATATCATTCTAGTTAGTTTATGTAAATTCTTGATTTCAGGCATTGTTTTGATATTACCAACACTTTTATTAGGACTAAGCTATCCAATTTTAGTAGAGCTTGTTACAAGCAATGAAGCCAAAAGCTCTTCTAAGTACAAACTAGGTAGTAGTAATCTTTACGCAACAAATACACTCGGTTCAATTTTTGGATCTATCATTGGTGGTTTTATATTAATCCCAAGCTTTGGCTTAAAAACCAGTATTCTGATTGCAACACTTATAAATTTCTTTATTACTTTTATCATATACCTCTTGAATCGCAGTAATCAAGAGATCTTCAAGGGTTTTAATATCAAAGAAGCTCTTTCATTTGTTTCAAACAATGCCAAGCAAGTCAAGATCAAAGCACAAAAAGAAATTAGCAAAGGATTAAATTTTTGGATATTAGTTAATATTGGAGTAATACTTGGATTTAGCAACCTGAGCTTAGAGGTAATTTGGAACAAGATTTTTGCACTTATTATTGGCTCATCAGTTTTTTCAGCAACAATTGTAATTTCCGTAGTACTTGCTGGGATTAGCTTTGGTGCATATAGTTTGAATTACTTCACAAGCAAGATTGAGGATAAAAATCTAGATGCTTTTTTAAGTATTAATATCACCTTGTTTGCACTTTCTATCTTCATAAGTTCAATTTTCTTGAATAATTGTCCTTGGTTTTTTATTCAGGTAAATAATTTTTTTGCAAATATTTTTCAAGAACAAAGTTGGGTTTTTGCAAACCTTACAAAATACATTACGGTAAGTCTAATCATATTCCCTGTAACCTTTTTAGAAGGCTTAGCTTATTCAATAGTCTTATACAAAGCTTCTGAGATATCAAAAGAGCACAATGATCCAGTTGGCTCAAGAATCGCAATTATCTCCTACTGGAATACTATTGGAGCTATTGCGGGTTCATTTAGCGCAGGATTTATACTTATACCTTTCTTTTCTCAGTTTGGCAGTGGGATTTCACACTCAATTAGATTTATACTAATCATGTCATTTTTGACAGCTGCTCTGAGTTTATTTATCAACAAAAAATCAAATAAGAAACTCTACTTGATTTTAATTTCATCCACTGCCATTCTATGCAGTGTATTTCTTCCAACACTCGCAAAAAATACATTAAATTCAGGAACAGAGATCTATAAAGCGACAAAGTTTAAAAACATCTCAAAAAAAAACTTCAATAACGGAAACGAAAGAATACTTTTCTACAAGGAAGGTCTAAATAGCATAGTCACTGTAGTTGAGGACATAGCGGCAAACGCAATTTTCTTAAAAAACAATGGGAAAATTGAAGCTGGGATTGCTCTTAAAGAAAACTTCCCTTCAAAAGCAGATATTATCACTCAGACTTTACTCGGCATACTTCCCATTGCACTAAAACCAGATAGCCAGAATGCTTTAGTGGTAGGTATGGGTTCGGGCAAAACAGTGGAGAGTCTTGCGATCGCAGGCAAAGCAAACAGTTTAAAAGAAATAACTGTCTGTGAAATTGAAAAAGAGGTATTTAGAGCATCAGAAAAATTCTTCGTAAAACGGTTTCCATTAAAGGTAAACAAAGAAATTGTTGATGCTAGGAACTATTTAAATACAACAAAAAAACAATATGACCTTATTATATCCCAACCATCTGACCCATGGATCTCTGGCTCCTTATTTACAAAGGAATTTTGGTATAAGGCAAAAAATAGATTAAGTGAGAATGGATTATTTTTCCAATGGCTTCAACTTTATGCACTTGATCAAGAACATTTAGCTGTTGCGCTAAGGACCTTCCATGAAGTATTTCCTCAAAGCTATGTATATAGACCACCTTATTCAGCTGAGTTACTTTTAATTGGCGGCAATGATTTAAGTTACTTCGACGTTGAGGGTATTGATAAAACAATTTACTCAAAAGAAGTCAGAGAAAAGCTTTTAAAGGTTGGTATAACCTCAACTGCCGATTTACTGTCAGGCATAATTTTAACTCCTCGCGATTTAAATAAGATACCAAGTTCAAACAAAAAAGAGAATTTAAGCTTTAGCACTGACGACAATATGTCACTAGAGCTTCATACCTCAAAGAATATTGATAATTTTCATGAAAGCATCAAAACCAATCTAGATTATTTAAATAAACTAGGAGACTCAAATAATATTTATGAGATTTTTTCATCGATAGATGAATATAATTTTTTAAGTAAGCTAAGTATTGCTCACAGTAAAGTCAATGGAGTAATTAACAAAAGAATTGCAAATGATCTAGCGCAAAAGCTACAAAGCAGTCACAGAAGCCCACTTAGCTATCTAGCACTTTATGAAATCTACAAAAGCAATAAAGAACTAGAAAAAGCAGATGCACTTTTATTTGAAGCTTCACAAAACTACAAAGATTCTGTAACTCAAATAAGGAATCAGGCTGTTGTTTTCAACAGCCTGCATAATGCTTTTCATCTAGATTTTGATCAAAACTTAGCTTTATTCAAAATATTTTTAAGACATGATGATTTCACCAATGCAAGGGAATTACAAAAGCTACTCAGAAAACAGGTCTTAGACAAAGACAAATCACTCCAACATATCTATCAAGCTGAAATATTTTACGAGAAATCACAAGCTCAATTTGCAAAATTAACCAATAGCCCAAGCTATAAGGAGATTTCAGAAATTAACGAAGACATAAAGCGAGCTCGCAGAGAAGACCCAGAAAATTACATCTACATCAAAGCTGAAGCACTCTTGAATCTAAAAAGAGCAACCATGACTAGCGCTGATGCAAATAAATTCAAAGAACTAGCTTTAATTAATTTTGAGGAGCTTAATTCAATCTATCCACTCGACTATCAATCACATGAAGCTATCTCAGAGATACTTTACAAGAGATTACCGCAATCAAGAATTAAATTTATGAGTAACAGTGGTGATGAAAATTTCGAAAACAATTTAGCTCAAACAATCCAGTACTTAACAAATACTCTCACTCTAAATTCCAATTCCTACAAAGCAAATTTGTTCATGGCAGATATTCAATACAAGCTTGGAAACTTAGACTTAAGTCACAAACACATAAAAAGGCTTGGGAACTTATGTACCGATCAAATCCAATGTTTGACTGAGCTTGGGAATAAGGATAAAGAGCTCTATGAGGAATTACTCACGAGGATAAGTACTTTGGTTAAAAACTAAAAGCCTAGAGAGGTCTATCAGGAGTTAAATATTAAACATCAATAAATCTATTTAAAGCAGTAATAAGATTCTTCTTAATATAACCGTTTCCAGTATTATCAGCACTCCGTTTAATCTCAACACCCATACGTCTATCATTAACAGCATTCAGTCTAATTGACTCCGCTAAAATAGAATAAACTACAGTTACAGCTCTATCTACATCCCGTATACTCTCACCAGGACCAGTTATAAGATTAACCTTATCATTAAGTTTTTGAACTAAGTTAGCAGAATTAAAATTATTTTCTTCACCAGAAAAAAGGTATCCTATCTGACCATAAGCTGGACAATCAATATCAATTAATCTTTGTTCTCTTACAGTTAAATTGACTACCTGACTTGAGGTTTGAGAATCTCCTTCTTTAGAATCAAAAACTCCTCTTCTTTCTAATTGCTGTGTAAGGTTCTTGGCTAGCTTGAATAGAGCTTGTTTATCATTTGCATATATTATTGGTAAAATATCTTGTAAAAGTTGACTATATCTGTGGTCTAAAAGAGGTTTTTTAGCTCCTTTTAAAAATATATAGTATTCCTCTAATGTTTTGTTAATCAGTTTTCGCTACAATTAAATTTAAATTTTCGTTTTTTATACTTACGGAATGTTTCTGTAACAATACGCAATAAATCATTTTTA
>CAIYXB010000083.1 GCA_903930015.1 uncultured bacterium
GTTTTGTGTTTTTGTTTAGACCTGTTTTAGCTCAAGTTGCACTTTCGCAACAGGTCTAGTATCTATCTGTTAAAAACTTTCGAAAATAATGTGACATATTCTCTTTATAGTAAGGATCCTCAAGGATTTCAGCAAAGATTTGAAATATATTTTCTTTATCAGAAATATTTTTATCTTTGTAAAGATCTTTTATTCTCTCTAAAGTTTGAGATATTTTTATTGATTCTTCTGGTGTATAGTCAGACATAATAAATCACTTTGATTTATACAAAGAAAAACTCAAAACTTATTTACAATAATCTTCTTAAGTCGATCTTAATATTGTAAGTACTTTTTGAAAATCATTAGCTAGTTCAGTTTCAAAAAACATTTTTCTATTGTCTCTTGGATGATCGAAGCTAATTCTCTTTGCATGAAGCAAGGGTCTTTCTATTTTAATATGATTAGATTTCTTTGCACCATAAGTAAGATCACCCAAAATTGGATGTCTAATATGGCTTAGGTGTACTCGTATTTGGTGTGTCCTACCAGTTTTAAGCTCACACTCTAAAAAAGAGTATTCATTCTCTTTGAATCTTAGATTTTCAATTAATTTGACTATTGTTAAAGCTGTTCTGGATTTATGTTTTGTATCAGAGATAACAGACATTTTATTTCTTTGCTTAGGATCTCTACCAATTGATTTATTAATCTCTAAGCAAGAACCCTGAATTTTTACTTTACCATGCACTAAACACTGATAAATACGCTTACAAGATTTTTCTTGAATTTGTTTTGCTAAAGATTCATGAGCTAAATTGTTTTTAGCAACCAAAATAAGCCCACTAGTATCTTTATCCAATCTGTGTACTATTCCTGGTCTAAGTTTGCCATTAATCCCAGAAAGCTTACCATCAAAATGAAATAACAAAGCATTTACAAGAGTGCCATTGGTTACTCCTGGAGCTGGGTGGGTAATCATTCCAACTGGCTTGTTTACAACAATAAGGTCTTCATCTTCATATAGAATATCTAATTTGATGTCTTCAGGGATAATATCAATTTCAGTAGAATCGGGAATCTTAATTGAAATATTGTCATTAATTTTGAGCTTGTAACTAGCTTTGACTTTCTTATTATTAACTAGAATATCTTCATTTTCAATTAGATCTTTGACATGAGATCTAGAGATTTGAAAATCATCATGAACTAATACATCTAAACGTAGTCCGACTTTATCTTCGTTGATTTTAATTTCTTGATTTTGCATTAAAACCGTACTCCAATACTAACAAAAAAACACCCATATTTAAAAAACAATCTGCCAAATTAAAAATCGCAAAATCAATAAAAGTTGGATTAATAAAATCTATCACATAGCCTTTAGTATAGCGGTCTATCAAATTCCCTAAACCGCCGGCAATGATTAGGATTGCTGGCAAATTTTTAAATAACAAATGACTATGATTTTTAATAAAATAAATTATAAAAATCAAAATAATCAAGCTATTAAGCAGAGTTAGAATCAAAGGGTGATTATCAAAAAGACTAAATGCAATACCTGTATTTTGAGAATATTTCAACTCAATAAAACCTGGCATTAGATCTAGCTGCGAGATTCCACTAGTTTCTATCCAATACTTTGAGTATTGGTCTAGAGCAATTAAGCTTAGAATCAATATTAGACTAATATACACTTATTTATTCTTAGCTTTCTTGTTTTTCTCTTCAAGCTTTTTAGAGCGAGTTCTCATTTCTGACAAATTCTGCATTGCTGCAATAGAACCCTTGCCTTGCATTTTTGCAGAAGAGTAAGCTGAAGAGGCTTGCATTAAAACATTTATAGTAAGCATATCTATTTTAGCTTCTTTTCTTTTGTTCATGCCCCAAATAAGTAATGGGATAAAAAACGCTAGGGGTGCTGTAAACATGATCAAAGAAGGATTTGTAAACTCAAGTGGTCTTACTGATAATGAAAAGGAGATACTAATTATTATCCCGAGTAAAGAGACAAGAAAGGGAATCATTTTTATCAAAGAAGTTTTTTGAATATTTTGAGCTTGATTTTGACATTTTTCAGCAATATTGAGAGCAAGATTTGCTTGCAATTTATCTCTCTCCATTCTTTTTATTACTTCCAAAATTAAAGAGTCACTAGCATCCTCTTTCTTTTTTGCTATTTGATTTTTGATCATTGCAAAAGTTGAAAACTTCTTTATGTCAGTTTTAACCTGCCTACGGCTACCTTCAAAGAAATTACTGTAGAGTTTATCGAGCTTAACTAAATCATTTTTTGAAACATCCATATTAGGCTGTTGAAATACTGATTTATTTTTCCTCATGGTCTTCATGTAGATAATAGTAGCATTCTGGCAACAACACTACTAGATGGCTATTAGGCTAAATTAACTAAAAGTGAGATAATTTTGGATGCCCTGAAAAACTTCGTTTTTCAATTGGGCATACAAATAATTAGTGTATCCTTAAATAATATGGCAGTAGAACCAGCACAAATACCTAAAGAAAGATACAGCAAATCCTTTGAAAAACACCTTGGTGTTGAATTTGAAAAGTATCAAGATGGCTACTGCGAAGTTACACTTGAAATTAAAGATCATCATCTAAATATTGGCGAAAGCGTTCATGGTGGAATTATTAACGCACTATGCGACATAGCACTATCGGGAGCAGTGACTTCTAATTTTGTCGATAAAGCAGGGACAGTTGTTACTCTACAAATGAATGTGAATTTCTTAAAACCTGGTTTCTCTGGAGATAAATTAACTGCTTATGGAGAAGTTACTAAACAAGGTAGAACTATTTTTTATGTAGAAGGCGGAGTTAAAAACCAGAACGGCGAGTTACTGGCAAGAGCAAGCGGCAACTGGTTTGTAAAAAGACCTCATGGATAATTTTCAAGCCAAATTAAAAATTGGCAAAATTCTTTATCTATTGGTTTTGCTAACACTTGCAGCTATTTTTCTTTTACCAATAGCCATGCTTGTTTTAAGCAGTTTTAAGACATCTGAGCAAATTTATAGCCCTAATTTCACTTTCATACCTGATCCATTTAGCTTACAAAATTTTATTGATGCTTTTAATAAAATCAATTTTCCTTTGGCACTATTCAATACACTCTACCTTGCATTTTTCAATATAATTGGTGTCCTCATTGCATCCTCACTTGCAGCGTATGCTTTTAGCGCGGTAGAGTGGAAAGGACGTGACTTATGCTTTAGTATCACTCTTGCTACAATCATGCTTCCAGACATTGTTCTACTGATCCCACAGTTTATTTTTTTTAAAAGCCTTGGCTGGTACGGGAACATGTTGCCTTTAATAATTCCATATTTTTGTGGCTTACCATTTTATATTTTTTTGCTTAGGCAATTCTTCATTAGTATTCCAAAAGATCTTGCAGACTCCGCAAGAATAGATGGTGCTAGTGAATTTAGTATCTGGAAAGATATTTACTTGCCTTTATCAAAGCCTGCTCTTTTAATAGTTACACTTTTTCAGTTTCTAATCACATGGAATGATCTTATGAAACCCAGTATCTACCTAATAAATGAGCACCAATACAACTTGTCACTAGCGCTACATCAATTTCAATCTAAGCTTGGTGGAGCTCAATGGGGACCGCTTATGGCAGCAGTTCTTATAATGCTTTTACCTGTTGTAATATTATTTCTATTTTCTCAAAAATATTTTGTGAAAGGAATTACAATGGGTGGTTTAAAGGAGAGCTAAATTAGATTTATAACTTAGGGTCATTTTTACCTGAGTTATCACCCCAGTTTTTCCAGAAAGGCTCCAAATCACTTCTCTTTGTTCTAAAGAACCAATCACCTTCTTCAATAGCGCGTGAAGGCAGTGTAACTGATCCTCCATTTAAGAAACCTTCATCCACCGTTATATAGTAATCACGCTCAAAAACGTAACCTAGGACAGGGAAGATTCTAATCAAACGAGTACCAATACCATAAATTCTTGGTGAGGCTGCTGGAATGGTATCAATGAGTACATCACCAAATTTTTCAAAAACTCTCAAATTACCAGAACCTCTAAATACTGGATTGTCGTATTTTAATTCTATGTTAGAATCGATAGCAACATCAACTCTGTTGTTTCTAGGCAACTTCGTTTCTAACATAATTGGACCAGAACCAGAAGTTGTAAAGTTCCATGTAGTACTATCATTAATAACAAAAGGTGGATAATTAAGGATCGGCAATCCTGTAAAATTCATATAGAAAGATGTAGCAGGCGGAAAATCGACTTTAGGATCGATTGTCATTTTGTTTGTATTAACACCAGTCACCTTAAGTAATGAGCCTGTATTATCTGCTGTTCTACCAAGGTCATATTGTGCATAAAGACTACCATCAGATCTACGTATTTCTATTAATGAAGAAGCAGTACTATAAGGTCCTTCATGATAGTCAGTCCATATTTCATTCCAAGACAAAGTAGGCTTTATATCAAGTCTAACGTCTGTCGCATCATCTAGCGGTTTTAATATCGGAAAAGAAGATATACCACCTGTACATTGAGTTGAATTTGTACTGAAATTAATCTCAGCACCAGCCCAATACTGATTTCCAGCGTTATGAATACAATTGTTACTAATTCTTATATTGCAAGTTGTGTTATTAGGAAAAGAATAGGATTTAAACAGCGTAGAAGTACCTGAACCAGAAAATGTATTTGGTTTACATACCTCTGTTTGTGGAGCACTTCCAGTACAAGAAAGGCGAACAGTTCCTCCTCTATTATTCAAATCTGAATAAACAGGTTGATTAAAATTTAAACTCAAACCTTTTGTCAGACAAACATCATTTTCTCCAGAAAAAGGCGATGAACTAGTTAATGCCAGAGGTGATCTGGTTGAAAAATTCCAAGTAGTCGAATCTGTGATGGATGTTGCATTTGCAAAACAAAATCTATCATAATTGATATAATAGTCTCTATTTAAACTCAAGGCAAGTGGAGTCGAAAAACTGGTTCCTGTTCCTGCTAAAGTTGAACACGAAATTGTTTGGACTATAATTCCAGAACCTACTTCGCGTAGTGTCATATTTCCAGTACTTTTGGTTGTAGGATCTTCAAAGCTAATACTTAAAGTAGGATTTGTTAGAACCCCAACCGAATTATCATTGGGAAAAACTGAAACTATGCCACGCTTACAAAATTCATAGTTTGGACCAGGTAAACATGAAGCATTTGCTTGCTCTAAAACGGCAACACAAAAAACAACTATCATCGAAGCCGTAAGAAGAATCTTTGTTAGTAATTTATTTTTCTTATTCAATATTGATTCTTATTCACTAAGTTATTTATATATACTTTGTACAGTTTAGTATTAATAATATTACTAGTCCATATCGGCCATATTATTTAAATTTCTAGTTAATCTATACAATCTAAGGGGAAATTAATAAATCCTTATCCCTTTAATCCACAGTAAGCAATTTCCATGTATTCTAAGTTATTATCTTTATTAATTTTATTTAATTTTTCGGATGTCAAAACCCGAGCATGCATAGATTTGTATATACATCATTCAAGGAAGTCCCCCCGAATATTAAAAACCGAGGTTCGAAGCCTCGGTTTTTACATTTTTACGTTTAGTGTGTCGTATTTAATTGGCTCACCGTAAAGAACGTTAAATCCTAAGTCGAATTGATTTCTGACCACATCATAGCCAAGTCTAACTTTAAAATCTTGAGGGCCTAATTCAGCTCTAATTTCATTTCTAACAAACCTATCTCTACTCATATTATAAGTAACAACAGTTCCAACTGAAAACCACTTATTTACAATATAATCACCATCAAATATTACGGATTGGCTACCATCAATAAACTGGTCAAACAAGAAAGGTGATTGACCTCCAATCGCAGCAAATAGATAATCTATTTCAAAAGCTAAGTTATCTAACCTTGCTTGCAGTGCAGGTCCAAAACGAGCAATAGTGTTTAAATCGCCTGTATCATAGAATCTTACTGCAGCTTGTCCTCTACCACGCAAGCTAACGTTATAAAGCTCATTTCCGTATCTCCAGACTGGTTCTGTATAGAAAGAAGTCTCAAGCTCTGTACGAAAACCACTATGTTCTTCTCTAGCAGGTGAATCATCTCTGACTACTGAAGCATTCTCTCTTGACTGACCTGGAAATAAATCTACATTATCCTTTGCCCAACCAGCCGCAGCATGAAATCTAATACCTCTTTCATCAATAAAAGGTAAATGAATTTTAAATTGACTTGAAGCTTCATAGAGCTGACCTACTGGGCTTACTCCAAAAATACTATCCCTCTTAAATTGGTTATATAGTGCATTTACTTGGAAGTATTTTTTTACAAGATCTTGATGTAAACTACCAATAAATCTATTCTCCAAAGAACCATAACCTAGCATGAGTGCAGTTGTATCCTTTGGTGTGTTAAAAGTACCAATAGCTCCTGCTCCGAAACGCGGACCATCACCTATTTGTAAGACTGGTACGAAAGAAAAAACGCCTTTATCAATTTCTCTATAAAATCTTGGACCGAAAAGAAATCCACCCAACCTCTCTGTATTACCAATAATAGGACCCTTAAATCTTGTTTGAGAGCCCTCACCAACGGTGGTTGTGATGTGGAATGGAGAAGGTATGCTTAAATTTTTATTGAGCCAAACTCTTGCACCATTGATTCTGATATTGTTAGTTTTTTTTGTATTATCAATTCTTATTTCTTTAGCTGTATACCTTAATGAGGATTTATCTGACAAATCATTCCAGTTAATTTTTCTATCACGGTTATAATCAGCAATCTCACGGCTATATAATGTACTTATTTGAGTTCCATGGCTGTAAGCAACAATAGGATCATCTAGGGCAACCACACCATCCTTGAATGTAAGTTCGGTGTAGGGTTCTTTATTTTTTTGTTCAATTTGTTTGGATTTCAGTTCTCTTGCTTTTAATTTCATGCCAGAGAGAAAAAGCCTTGGATTTTGCATCTCAAGAGAGTTTACCCCAACATCAAAAGATGCATATTCACCATAGATTTCGTTTGTTTTTTGATTTACTTTTATGTTACCAAAGGCTTCAATTAATTTTTTTTCTGTATCATAAGTAATCCTGTCTGCAAATAATGTTGCATCTCTGTCAGGCAAATAGACTTCTGCATTACCTACTGCTTCATAAAATTTTGTCTCTTGACTAAAATTAATTTCATCAGCAGTAATTTCGCCCATCAACTCTTTTGGCAAATTATCAACAACAGCAGATTGAATATAATCTTCTTTTATCTCAGAATTAATAACATCGTTAATTTTTACTTCATCAAGAGTTTCACCTTGCTCTGTTTGTGGAATAATATTAGTAGGCGCTGCTTTAGATTCTTTTGCAAGAACAAAAGAAAAAACAACAAAAAGCAAAATTAAATTTCTCGAATTCATATAGAGAACTAATTAAAATCTTTTCATATTATCTGATTTAGTCAAATTTAGGGTCAGTACTCAGCTTTTAAAAGCTATAATATTATCTAGTGTTCATCAGGGAGATTAATCTAATAGGGTTTAGAAACTATGTGGAAGCCAGTTTAAAGCTGGATAGACAAAAAACTATCATCATTGGTCGCAATGCCCAAGGGAAATCTAATTTGATTGAAGTGATTCAGTTACTTAGTCAATTTAAATCAAGACGAGCAAAAAAAGATTCTGAGTTAATAAATTTTTCATTGGAAGAAGCAGTTATTAAAGTGAAAATTCAAAACACTCCTTCATCAACAAATTCGAAAGATGAAATTTTAAATTCTAGTTTTTGGGATGAAGAAACAGAAGATCAAAAAGAAATAGAAGAGTTTGGGTTACTTATTAGAAAATCCGGACGAAGAACTTATAAATTCAATGGCGCAAACAAAAAACCAAAAGACTTATTACACAAAGTTCTTTGCGTTTCATTTATGTCAGAAGATTTAAATATTATCAATTCAAGCCCAAGCACACGAAGAGAGTACTTAGACTCTGTTATCAAACAACTTAGCAATAATTATTCGCAGGAGCTGTCAAAATTTGAAAAAACTTTATCGCAAAGAAATAGTCTTCTTAAGGATTTTGTTGATAAGGGCAAATATCACCCTAATAGCCTCAATCCAAGTGACCGAGCACAGCTTGGAGTATGGGATGAGATCTTTATTGAACAAGCCAATAAAATTACCCAGCAAAGAAAAGATTTCATAGAAAGACTAGAGCCAGTAAGTGATGGATTCTATAAGCAAATCTCTGGTAGCGAGCACAACATTCTTAGTTTTAGATATACCGGAACAATAATAAATACTCAGGCACTCGAAGAACACTTGGCTAAAGATTTAGCCCGAGGCTACTGCAATCTAGGACCACATAGGGACGACATAGACATTCTGCTTAATGAAAACTTAGCTGCAAGTTTTGCTAGTCAAGGTGAAAAAAGATCTATTCTGCTTGCAATGAAACTTAGCGAGCTAGAGTTATTAAAAAATCAGCACAATGATTATCCAATTTTACTTTTGGACGATGTACTTGCAGAACTTGATGAGGATAGACAGGATTTTCTTTTAGATGCAGTCAGCTCTAAAGCACAAGTTATTATTACAACAACTCATCTAGGAAAACACTTAGAAAAATGGAGCGAGGATTCTCAAATCGTAGAAATAGAAGCTGGCGAAATACTCAAATCAAACTCACCAGACCTCGCTAATGCATAAATAGACCTGTTGCGAAAGTGCAACTTGAGCTAGAACAGGTCTAAACAAAGACACAAAACCGAAGGTTTTGATAGAGTTGTTAAGGAAGGGCTTGCCCTTTTGCAACAACTCTAATGAAAAAAGAATTTCCAAAAGATATTGAACTTAAGAATGGCAGAATTTTTGTCCAGAGAGACTTTTATGACATAACAGAAGTTCTTGAGAGCATGAGTAAAAAACTCAAGCTTGATGAAAAGAAAAAAGATTTCAATATAATGCTTTATTGGAAAGATTTTATACTTGAAAACACCAGTGAGCTAATTGCAAAAAATACTTTCGCTCACAGATTCACAAAAGACCGAAAACTTGTCATCGGAATAAAATCAGCAGTAATTGCAAATGAACTTCAATTTATAAAAAATATAATCGAAAAAGAATTTTTAAAAGAAGTTCAGGAATACGATAGAGAGATCACAGGGATTGTATTTGAGTTGAGATCCTAGTCCCAGAACCCTTATCAGTAAAGGTTTCCATCAAAAGACTGTGATCAGTAAGACCGTTTAAGATTATCGCTTCTTTTACACCTTTCTTAAGACCATTAATACAACACTCTAGTTTCGGGATCATTCCACCACTAACTTCTTTTTTATCAATTTTGGACTGAGCTTCTTTTAGAGACAGTTCGCTAATTAACGAATCTGGATTTTTAACATCTTCAAGTAAGCCAGGCACGTCTGTCATTAGTATCATTTTTTCGGCTTTGAGCTCAGCTGCAATTTCAGCACAAAGAGTATCAGCATTGATATTGAAAGCTTCACCAATTTCATTTGGAGCGATAGAACTTATGACAGGAATTAATCCTAAATCAAAAAGCTGATAAATAAGACCAAGATTTAATTTTTTAACTTGACCAACCATATTATCAGCAGGCATCCCCTCAAGTCTTTCAGCAACAATTATTCTACCGTCTCTACCATTAAGACCGATAGCTTTTGCTCCAGTGCAATTAATCATAGAAACAAGTCTACGTTGAATTTTCCCACTCAAAACCATTTCTACAATTTCTAAAGTCTCAGAATCTGTTTTTCTAAGTCCATTTTCAAAACAAATTTCTTTACCAATCTTAGAGAGCATCTCATTGATTTCTGGTCCACCACCGTGAACAAGCACAGTCTTTATATTGACGCTGTTTAAAAGTACTAAATCTTTGATAACACTTTGAGCTATTTTTGAATCAGTCAGAGCTGAACCACCATATTTAATTACAAAAATCTTATTCGTAAATTTCTGTATGTATGGTAGAGCTTCAGAAAGGTGTTGAACTCTTAATTCATGCGATTCATTTTTCATCATCTCATTAATTAAATCAGCCATTTATCGCTATCCTCAAGTGCTATTTTTGCAGCTAATTGACTTGCATCCTTTTTGGAAAAAGCCTTTGCTGTTGCTAAAAGCTTAGCATCTAAATAAACTCCGATTTCAAATTCTTTTTTATGATCTGGTCCTTTGCTTGAGATAACCTTATAAGCAGGAAGTATTTTAAATTTATCCTGAATTAACTCCTGTAAACGAGACTTATATTCTAGTTCGAGTGCATCCTCAATTGCCTGTGACATATCTTCTTGCCACAATTCCAGTATAAAGTCATGTGCTTTCTCAATACCAGAGTCCAGATAAATGGCTCCAATCAATGCTTCCACAGTATCTCCAATTACCGAATCAGGGATATTATCGCGAGCAAGAGTAGTTCCAATTACAGCATGCTGAGCTAGATTCATTTTTTTAGCAAGTGAGGATAACATCTTATCCGAGATTAATTTAGCTCTATATTTTGTTAAAATCCCTTCTTGCGCTTTTGGGTATTTATCAAAAAGATATTTTGTAATTATCAGTTTTAATACTGCATCACCTAAAAATTCCAACCTTTCATTGTTACGAACAGTCTCATCTTCGCGACTTTTAGAACTATGAGTGAGTGCGTTTAATAGAAGATCCTTATCATTTATGGAATTAATATATTTTTTCCATAAATCCGGATAACTCATAAACTTTGACTATTTAAGTTTAGCAATTACTTGACCGAAGGAAATGGCTTCGCCATTAGAAACGCAGATCTCAACTACTTCCCCGTCAATCTCAGATGGCAATTCATTCATAAGCTTCATCGCTTCAACGATACAAACTGTATCTCCCTTCTTAACAGTATCACCCACCTTGATAAAAGGTTGTGCATCTGGTGAAGCCGCTGAGTAAAAAGTCCCAACCATTGGAGACTTGATTTCTTTTAATTTTTTTTCTTTCACTACAGGAGCAGCAGCAACCGTAGCAGCTGGTTCAGCATTTACTGGCGCAAAGTTAGAATATGAAACTTCTTTACGGACCTTGATTTTGAAATCCTCTGATTCAATTTCAATTTCTGTTAAGTCTTGCTGTTTTAAAATTTCAGCAAGTTTATTTATTTTATCTATAGGCAATTCATTTTTTGACATTGAAAACTCTCTTTTATTTAACTCTATCTTGATATTCACGAGTTCTTGGATTTAATCTTATTTTTTCTCCAAGTTCTACAAAGAAAGGAACGTTAATAACAGCTCCAGTCTCAAGAACTGCAGGTTTAGTACCACCCGAAGAGGTATTACCTTTTTCATTTGGAGCAGTATCAGTAATAACTAGCTCTATTGAATTTGGCAATTCTACTCCAATAATTTTACCTTCACAAATTGTAACCATAGTGAGTGTTTCTTCTTTTAAAAAGTCAATAACATCTTTACCTAGGTCTTCTTTTGTCATTTCAATTTGCTCATAAGATTTCATATCCATAAAAGCATAATTCTCACCAGCTTGGTAAAGGTATTGCATCTCTTTTCTTTCAACAAAAACTGCTTCAAATTGCTCGTTCATTCTAAAAGACTCGTCACGAGATCCACCGCTCTCTACGTTCTTAAGTTTTGTTCTTACAAAAGCAGCGCCTTTACCGGGTTTTACATGAAGGAATTCGACTACTTGCCAAATTTGACCTTTCCATTTAACCGTCAAACCATTTTTAAAATCTGTAGGAGTTAGCATATACAAACGGTATTTTAGCACTGTTTGGAATCAGATCAGCATTTTGCTAAATAAGATTGCGACCGTAAAGAGTAAAGCCAATTTGCTCATCAAAATCAGCATAAATCCGTGAAAGCTTCATTAATTCAAGCATAGTAGAACCAGTAGTACAGATATCATCAATAATTAACAAAACATTTAAATCTTCCAAGCCAAGACTAATGCTTTTATTAATTTTAAAAGCATTACTAAGTTCTGAGATTCTAGACTCTTGCCCAAGATTAAAAAGTGGTTTTGTATCTTTTATTCTTACAAAAAAATTTTCCAGGAATTCAATTTTAGCTAAATCATGCTGATAAATACCTCTTGAACTTTGAAAAATAATTTTCATATTTCTAGATTTTTGTAAATGATCTAATAGGCTCGAACTTAGATCTTCCGCCAATAACGCTGCAAAATTAAAAGCTCTGTTTTTTTCCTTTTCTAAATACATAGGTGAATGAGTTATAAAGATATTTAATTTAATACTTGAATAAGGAAAATCTTCAACATAGGCTAAATTCACATCATCAGTCAGAATTTGATTTAAATTTTCCACGAAGAAAAAAGAAAGCTGCTGCGCAAAAAATTTTGAAAAATGAGGTCTAGTATATTTTGCTTTTTTAATCAGATAGCTCGTTTTTTTGAAGAAATTTATTAAATAAAATATTTTCGGATGGAAAACTTGCTCATGATCCAAGAAAAAGTTATCAAGTATCTTATAATCGATCACTTTCTTTTTTAGACTCAAATGTTCTTTGACACAGTTATCACAAACTAAAGCTCCCAAATTATTCCGACAAAAAAAACATAAGCGCGAAGAAAAAGAATCAAGCAGAGGCTCTAAGCAAGCTAAAAAAATATAATATATCTTTTTAAAAAGCATATATCAGATAAATTTATCAAATGCTTAAATTGAGTCAGTGGATTTACTTAAGTTAATTAATATACTATAAAAAGTTTTCTACAATTTTTAACGACCCTTTCGCATTCGGCGCAGCTGCTGTGATGATGTTTTTGTTGTTTTGCTTCGCAAAACTTAAATGCTACATCAATCCGATATGCTCCAGGGTGTTAAAAATTTCCCGAAAACTTTTTTGGTTTGTTCTATTACTCCGCAAATGTCAACGAATTACACGACCCGTACTATTCCGAGCTTTTGAAGAAAGTGACTTAATCAATCACCGCCTAGAGAATAAGTATAAGATTTGACTATTTCTTAGATTTATTGACAAACATAAGACTAACTAAACTACCAAAAAAGGATATTGTTGTTGTAAAAACAATACTCACAAGCCCTAAAATAAAATAGAAGCTTGGACCTAAATCATTCAAGAAATTAAATTCTAGTTGAGATTTCATTTTCATCTGCTCATTAATTTGATCAATAATCAATTGCTTTACTTCTGGATTATTTAAATTGATCGCCATAACTAGAGTTAAAATTGAGCCAACTACAATCCCTGTAGCAATTCCTAAAACGGAGATATCAAATAGCTTAGTTTCATAATTTTCATTTTCAGTTTCTTTAATTTTTTCAGACCTGAAAATAAATACAGCGATAACTCCACCAATAAAATAACTCAACATTGGAAAACCAATTATTGGTAAAGCCAAGAAAGTATTCAGAAGAATAACAACTGATGAAGCAATTAAAATTGGCTTAAAATATGGATCCATAGTTAATAACTTTAGCAAAAGTACAGTAAATCAGAAAAGTTTTCAAAATTACTGCCGAATTCTTTGCTTGTACTCATATTTTGCACCTTCGGGATAGTACCATTTAATTAACTGACCAGTTTGACCAAGAATATAGGTTTTACCATCAGCATATACTTTAAATGCACCAGCATTTCCACTTGCAAGAGCAAATCCAATATCATCTTTAAACTCAAATTTACTTGGTTCAATATCAGGATATGCCTCTCCTTCAAAAAGTGTCTTACCAGCTGCGATTCCATAGACTTGAAACCAAGCAACTTCACTAACTTTTAATTTTAAAGATTTCTGACCATCACCAAAAACATAGAAAATTTGTTTCTTCACTTTGCTTTCGCTCTCTTTAGTATACAAATCAGACACTTTTGGTAATTTGATTTCTACAGAATTTTCTTTTATACTTGAATCATTATCATCAGGATTCTCTTTTGCTTCTGAATCATCTAGAGGAAGTTCAAGATCAATTCCAATAACTTTTTCTTCAATAGCTCTAATTGGTTCTTCAGTGCTAGATACACTAGTTGAAGAACCTTTCTTTTTTAATGTTGAAAGAGTAATTATATTTTCTTGTTTTTCAATTTTTACAAATCTTTCATTCAGATTCAAAAGGTAAAAAAGACCCAATAAAATCAAAAGACCAATAAAAATATAGAGGTGATATATTTTCAAAAAACTTATATTAAATTCATTAGATTCTTCCGCAATATGATTTTCGTTTAAAATATTTTGAACTATATACTGGCTTTCACCTTTTTTATAGTCTTCGATGATAGTTTGATAATTTTTTAAATTAAGAGCTTTAGATATTTTATTTAAAAAACCCATCAAGTAAGCTTCTTCAGGAACAGCTTCTCTGTTAGCGTTTTCTATATTTTCGATATGGTGAACTGCAATACGGCATTTCTCAGCAAGCTCCTCTATACTAAGACCGGCTTGCAATCTTGCTTTCTTAAAAGTATCTCCAAGTGTTTTTAAGGGGTCTTCAACCATCTGCTTATGAGAAAATTACCTTTGGTTGTAATTCTAGACTTCCACCTCTTTTAAGAAGCTGTGCAAGCCCAATTAGTTCCTCATCCTCACCGATACATTGGACATAATACTCTTCATTATTGTCTAGACATTTTTCTAAGTGATCTACCTTATCAATTAAAACTCTCTTTCCTTGCTGTAAAGCAATTACATCTTTTTTATTAAAATCTATACTTGGTAAAGATAAAAAGTCTTTTGGCTCTAATATAAAATCTTCTAGATTTACTTCTCTATCTTCAAGATCCTCAAATCTAATTGATGAACCTAATTCAAAATCATTAGACTTTGTTCTTCTTAGAGTTGTTAAATGTGCTCCTACATCTCTTGCAATAGATCGAATATATGTACCCTCACCACATTCAACACTGATTTTGGCATAAGGGAAATTAAATTCTAATATTTGAATTTTACTGATATGAACAATCTTGGGTTTTATATCACTTAAATCAAGCTGAGCACCAGCTCTCATTAGTTCATAAAGCTTTTTTCCGTTGATTTTTTTTGCACTATATAAAGGAGGGTATTGTTCAAAATCTCCAAGCATTTTACTAAATTTTTCTTCTAATTCATTTTGACTAATGGCTTTCAAACCATCAGTAATTTTATATCCGGTTATATCATCAGTATCTGTTAAAAAGTTAAAGTCAAGTTCAGCTATATACGCTTTATTTTTTGATAAAAACCTAATCAATCGAGTTGCATCACCAATCGCAATTGGTAAAACACCAGTTGCGAAAGGATCTAAAGTACCCGTATGACCAATTTTTTTATATCTAAGGATTTTTCTGAGCTTTGCTACAACATCATGAGAAGTCCAATCTTCTGGCTTATCAATATTTATGAATCCAAAATATTCTTTTTCTGCCACAAATAAATTTAGTCGATACCCTTATTTTCTTCATCTGCATTTACAGTTCGATCTATTAAATCAACCATATCAACAGCTTTGCTCAAAGCATCACTTTCTACAAAATATATTTTTGGTGCATACCTAAGATTAAGTTTCCTTGCTATAACGCCTCTCATGTAACCTGCATTATCATTCAAAGCCGCTTTTGTTGATGACAATTGCAAGTCATTCATCTCTTTATCTTCATTATAAGAAAGTATAGAAAAAAGGACTCTTGCACTACTCAAGCTTGCATTTAAATTAACATCTACTATTGATACAAATTTATCAATTCGATCATCCTTAACCCCACCCTTTTGGATCATATTACCGATTTCTATTTTTATAGCTCTTGCTACTTTTTCTCTTCGTTCAAAACTCTTCATATAAACCCTTTAAAACATGTGCCCCATTTTATTTTTCTTTGTTTCTAAATATTTTTTATTGTGTTCTTGCTTTGCAATAATAGTTGGTAACCTTTCTGTAATCTCAAGACCGTATCCTTCGATACCATAAATCTTCTTAGGGTTATTTGTTAACAAACGGATTTTCTTCAATCCTAAATCTGTAAGTATTTGAGCTCCAACTCCAAAATTCCTCAAGTCGGCTGGAAATCCTAATTTCAAATTAGCTTCAACAGTATCAGCTCCCTGGTCTTGAAAAGCATATGCACGCAATTTATTTAAAAGCCCAATACCTCTTCCTTCTTGTCTTAGATAAACAAGCACGCCAATACCTTCTTCTTTAATTTTCTCAAGAGAGCTGTGCAATTGGTTTCCACAGTCACATCTCAAGCTCCAAAAAACATCACCAGTTAAGCACTCACTGTGCATCCTAACCAAAACAGATTCACCCTTTTCGCTTGCCGATTTAACATCACCAAGAACTAAAGCAATATGTTCATTACCAGTTAAAAAATCTTTATAACCATAGATTTGGAATTTTTCATCAAAACCGTTTGGCAATGGGACATCTACTACTCTATGAACAAATCTTTCTGTCTTTAATCGATATGCAACTATATCAGCAATAGTAATATGTTTTAGATTATGCTTTTGAGCAAAGACTTTAAGATCATCATATCGAGCCATCTCTCCATCTTCTTTTAAAATCTCACAAATCACACCGGCTGGTTTTAATCCAGCAAGCCTAGCTAAATCAACAGCAGCTTCAGTATGACCAACTCTTTTTAAAACCCCACCCTCAACTGCTTTCAAAGGAAATATGTGGCCTGGTCTTCTTAGATCTTTTGGAAGAGTTTCATCATCAAGTGCAACTAAAATAGTTTTTGCTCTGTCTGATGCACTAATACCAGTACTAACACCAAATTTAGGATCTGCATCAATGCTTATGGTAAAAGCGGTTTTCATAGTGTCGTTGTTTACGTTCACCATCTCACCAAGTTGTAATTTTTCAGTTCTTTCTTTATCTAATGCAAGACAAATTAATCCTCTTCCATGCTGAGCCATGAAATTAACCAACTCTGCTGAAATTTTTTCTGCAGCACAAACAATGTCACCTTCGTTTTCTCTATCTTTATCATCAGATACGATTACGGGTTTTCCCTGCTTGATGTCCTCAATAGCTTCTTCAATAGTATTAAATTTGAAATCGTCTTCCATAATTAATCTGACTTTACTTAAATCACAATTAATCATAGCAAAAAGCAAGGGTTCTTAACGAAAGCTTAAGGCAAACTTGCTTTTTAGTACATAAGTGACGGGGAGAAACAAGGATGAAGAAAATCAATACAGCGACAGAACTACTTTTAGAAATGGATCTTGCTTTTAAAGCAGCAGGTGTTGATTTCTTAAATTCAGAGAAAGTTCTTGTTTTGGAGTATTTATACAAAACCAAAGCAGAGGATAAAGAAAACTCAATTTTAAAAAACTTTAAAAGCGTGAGCTTTGATGTTAGTAAATATTTTTTAAGTTAAGGAGAAGTCAAACTATGTCTAGCATTCAACCAAGCCTTCCGACCATCCTAGAATTACCAGGTGTAGGATCAAGTGCACAAGCCGTACAGAGAGCTGCTCAAAGCTTACATGAATTCCTCGATGGTAAAACTGAGCACTCAAAGCAAGGAATTGATCCTTACAAGAAACCTTAGACAAAAATTTATTTATGATTTATCAAGTTAGTAGAATTTCATATTTTTCAGTGGGGTTCTTAATTACATATTAATAAAAAGATGATTTAAAGAGATATGGAATTTTTCGACGACAAAACTAGCAAAAAAAGTATCAAACTTGATGTAGACACTCAAGTTGAACTTGTCACCTGTTTCTTTGATCATTTTGATGAAGATGAAATGCAAGAGGATTTTTATAAATCGATGCTTGTTGACCTATACAGAGCAATCACTTGTTATCGCATGTATAACAGTCTTGAAGAATTCATGAAAATCAATCCAGAATTGAAGGATTGTAGTGCAGATATTAAAGATCTTTGGAGTGAATTCGACAAATTAACCTCAGCAGAGCTAGCTGAAGTCGCACTTGAACTTCTAAAAGATATTTAATTAGAGATTTTAAATCTATATGCCTAGGTGAGATTTTAAGTGATTTCACCTATTTTTTTAGTTATTTCAATAGAAAAATTTTGCAAAAGTCAATTTGTACATACTTAACTTGATAGAATCTGTATTAATGCAATTATTCCAGGATAGGGGTTTAAATAATTGTGTATGAAAAGATAGAAAATGGTTGAAATTCAAGGCCAAAATCTAAACACACCTTTGCAAGTTTCTAAAAATTCAAAGGTGCAAAATCCAATTGAACTAGAGGCTAATAATCCTAGTTCTGATTCAGCTCTTGATAAAAAATCATCTACAGAAGAACTAAGTTACGAACTTGCAAACAATCATAAGCAAGAAATAAAGGATGATAAACCACAAGTAAATTTAGCTAAACATAAAAGTTCAAATGCAATACAAGAATTTTTTAAAAATGGTCCACAATGGTTCCAAAATTTTAGAAATTATTTTGTGATGGGATTAAACACTATAGGTATTACACTAAACTCTGTTTCAGTAATTGCATCTAATTCCAATATTATGCCCAAGCCAGTTGCAGAGTATTTAGATAAAGCAGCAGAATGGTATTCTAGATATGTTATATCGCTTGGATTTGGTTGGAATGGAATTGAGTCACTTGTCGGAAAACGACCCATTGAGGCACTTGCCAGGTTTTTACCAGCAGCTGGATTTATGGCTCTTCCATTCTATAACTTCAATTTATCTACTGGTATAAGTAGTACGATGTCCTATATTTTTGATAAGGTTATTAGTCGTAATGGCGATAAACAGCCAGGTATAGGCTCTGCCATGGAAAATACTAAGGGGACTATCAAACATACACTTGATATTTTCAAAGACTTTTTCAATCCAAAATCAAAAGAAACTCTTGTTGAAAAATTTGGAATTGCTGGACTTGGACTTGGGACACTTGGCGGCTTACTCTTTGCTTCACATGAAAGAGATTCTCTTGCTGCAAGATTCTTTGGTAACTTAAGAAACCTTGGCGGTCTTGTTGCTGATTATGAACTAGTATTTAACAAAGACACTACATGGCGAAGTGCACACAAAAGAACTGTTGGCCTTACTTGCAGTACAGCAAGCATACTCAATATTATTGCTCGATGGGTGAATCCTGATGTTGGCAGAATCCTAAATCATTTATCAATAGCTGCAGATGATTTTGGACTAACTTATTGGGCGCAGATGTCCAAAAAAGATAATGATGAAGCTTCAGGTAGAAATGCCGATGAAATGCAAGAAAATTCAAAACTTAAGCTTCAAGAAATATTCTCAAAAATCCAAAATACAGATAAAACAACAAACAAAGACTTACATCTAGCGATTGCTGCTTAACTGGCTAGATCCGACTAATTACAAAATCAGAGCTTGTTATAAAATATAGATAGCTTTGATTGAAATACAAGAACAACTGAAAAATTTATCAATTGACCCAGGTGTTTATATTTTTAAAAACAATCTTGATCAAATTATTTATATCGGCAAAGCAAAAAGTTTAAGAAACAGGATTAAGTCTTATTGGAACGAATCTGCATGGAAAGACCGTCCAAAATTAAAAGTATTGGTTCCTCAAGTAAAAAAACTAGAGACAATAATAACCAAATCAGAGAAAGAAGCTTTAATACTAGAGTCAAACCTGGTTTTCAAACATCAACCACGCTACAACGTCTTATTAAAAGCAAATGACAAACAATTTCCATGGCTTGTCATTACCTATGATGAAAGTTATCCTCGACTAATTCCAGTTCGAAAGGTTGATCAATTTAACAAGAAAGCTAAAAAAAATACACACAATAAATTCTTTGGTCCCTATACGAATGTAGGAGCAATGTATGAAAACCTAAGACTGGTAAACGAACTTTTTCCGCTACGCAAAAGATATAAACCTCAATTCAAAGATAGACCCTGCCTTAATTATGATATCGGTCAATGCTTAGGACCTTGTCAGCAGAAAGTTTCCACCGAAGAATACGCCATCATGCTTGAACAAGTAGAAATGTTACTCAAAGGTAATTATCAAGACCTACAAAGAATACTTACAGTTGAGATGAATCGCTACAGCGAAAATCAAGAATATGAAAAAGCTGCAAAAGCTAGAGATAGAATCTACGCACTTGAAACTTTCAATGAAACTCAAAATGTCGTTTCTGAAGATCATAATCTTGAGCAAGATGTTTTTGCAATGGTACATGATGATACACATAAAATAGGCTGCTTACAAATTTTCAAAACTCGTAAAGGCAAGCTTATTAACAGGGACTCCGTGGAAATTGATCTTCATGAAGATTTTGATGATTCTGAAATTTTTAGTTCTGCTTTTGAACAGTACTATTCGCAAGTACCAGAATCTGAAATACCAAAAGAAATACTACTTAGCCAAGAAATAGATTCTTATGAACTTTACGAAGAATGGCTCAGCGATAGAAAAAAAGCAAAAGTCAAAATTCAATACCCACAAAGAGGTGACAAATATGCTCAAGTAAACTTAGCAGCACGAAATGCAAAAATTCTACTTGAAAAAATCAAACTTAACTTGATGGAAGATGCTTCCAAAAATATAAATATCGCTTTAGAAAATTTACAAAAAGAACTAGATCTATTTCAACCACCACAAAGGATCGAGTGCTACGATATTTCCCATATTCAGGGTTCAGCGACAGTTGCAAGTATGGTTTGTTTTATAGATGGCATGCCTGCTAAAGATCAATACAGGCGCTTTAAAATCTCTAAAGATCAAAATGATGATTTTGCTTCTATGAAAGAAGTTATCTCAAGAAGATTCAAAAAAGAATTAAAAGAAAATCTTCATACTGAAAGTATCACTGACTTTGATGATTACATTGCTGGATCAAGTGAAGATGAAGATCAAAGTCACCTAAGCAATGAACAAGATAGTTTACCTGATTTGGTTATTATTGATGGTGGCAAAGGACAGTTAAGCTCTGCAAAAGAAGTGATGAGGGAACTAGGATTTGATCATATAAAAACAATTGGGCTTGCAAAGAAAGAAGAAGAGATCTATCTTCCAAATGAATCCAAAGCTTTTATTTTAGATAGAAAATCACCCGAATTATTCTTAATACAAAGAATTCGCAATGAAGCACATAGATTCGCTATCACTTATCATCGTAAAATTCGCTCTCAAAGATCTACAAAGAGCAAACTAGAAGACATACCTGGGCTTGGACCGAAGAAAAGAAAATTACTTATTGAAGCTTTTGGAACTATCACAAAAATACGAGAAGCTAGTATTGAAGAAATTTCTGCGCTAAAAGGCTTTAATCAAAGACTAGCTGAAACTATTAAAACTCATATTTAATCTGATCACTTTGTTAATAGAGTTGTTCAAAAAAAGTTTTCTTCAATTTGCAACAAACCTTTCGCATTCGGCGCTGCTGCTGTGGCAAGGTTTTTGTCGTTTTGCTTCGCAAAACATGTATGCAACGCCAATCCAATATGCTTCAGGGTGTTGCAAATTTTTTGAAAACTTTTCTACTTTACAATATTTGAATTCCTTTGCCAAGCCTGCAGTGAAGGAACTGGGGCTACTCACAACAATGACAGATACTTTCTTACTTACTATAAGGTAAAATGCAGACGTTTAAAAAAAGGACCCACTGAATCAGTGGGTCCTTGCAATCTGGGGAATATTTAGAAGACAAGATTAAGCTACTTCTAGCGTTTCATCTTCTTCAATAGCTTCGAGGTGATCTTCATCAATCTCTTCATCCATACCAGCAAAATCTGCACTGTTGACACCAGTCGCAATATCGTTCCTTGATTGGATCTCAGCCTTCACTTTTGTTTCAATTTCTTCTAAAAGTTTAGTGTTAAGGCGTAGAGCTTCAAGTGAATTATCTCTTCCCTGGGCAAGTTTTTCACCTTTGTAGCTATACCAAGCACCAGCTTTTTCTACAATATCCATCTCAACAGCAACATCAAAGATACAACCAATAGTGTTAATTCCTTTTCCGAAAACAATATCAAATTCAGCTAATCTAAATGGAGGTGCTACTTTGTTTTTCACAACTTTTACTTTAACTCTATTACCAATACCTTCACCATCTTTCTTAATAGTCTCAACGCGACGAATATCTAATCTAACACTCGCATAGAATTTCAATGAATTACCACCTGTTGTAGTTTCTGGAGATCCGAACATTACGCCAATCTTCATACGCAATTGGTTGATAAAGATTATTGTCGTACCTGTTTTTGCAGATATTGCAGTTAGCTTACGAAGCGCTTGTGACATCAAACGAGCTTGCAGACCCATATGCGAGTCACCCATATCACCATCAATCTCAGCTTTTGGAACAAGAGCCGCAACCGAATCTATCACTACTACATCAACTGCAGCTGATCTAACAAGATGTTCTACTATTTCTAAAGCTTGCTCACCAGTATCAGGTTGTGAGATAAGTAAATCATCAGTATTCACTCCAAGAGCTTTTGCATAAACTGGATCCATAGCATGCTCAGCATCTACTATCGCTGCGATACCGCCCATCTTTTGTGCTTGAGCACAGATGTTTAAAGCGAGTGTAGTTTTACCAGAAGACTCAGGACCATAAATTTCTATAACTCTGCCTTTAGGAATACCTCCTACTCCAAGTGCTATATCAAGACTTAAAGCTCCAGTCGGAATAACCTCTAACTGAACTGGTGGCTTATCACCAAGTCTCATAACAGACCCCTTACCAAAACTTTTTTCAATTTGGGCTAGGGTTGTTCCTAGCGCTTTTAATTTATCCTCTTTATTTTTTAATTCTTTGTTCATTTCTTTATCCTTAGTTGTTGCCATTGCCCTATCCTTTTATTTTAAATTGCAAGTCTCGAATTAAACTTAAAAGCAGTAAAAACACTGTATTTTTAATCTAAATCAAGGTCTAAAACAAAGATTCAGGTATTAAGAATGCCTAGTTCAAAAGCCCTTATCTTTGTATGACCCTTATATCCTTAAGATAGCACCCTCGCTTTGGTATGACAAGTGGAATTTAATTAAAAAATATTAATATTAGAATCCTCTAAGCAAAGCCGCAGCAGCAACTTTTTCAAGTGCTATGTAATAGGCTGCTTGCCTAGATCCAATTTTCTTTTCTTCCATGACAGTAACTACTTCGTTAAAAGCTTTTACCATACGCTTATCTAGCTCAGCAACCAATCTTTCATGCTCCCAATAGTATTGTTGAAGATTTTGAGTCCATTCAAAGTAACTAACAATTACACCTCCAGCATTTGCAAGAATACTTGGAACAATAAAGACTCCCTTCTCAAATAATATTTCATTTGCTTCAGCAGTTGTTGGTGCATTAGCTGCCTCTATAACAAGCGTTGCGGGTGTTATTAGAGCAACCTCTTTGGTAATAGCATGAGCAAGCGCTGCTGGTATCAAGACATCACAATCACAGACGAGTATTGAATCACGTGGAACTTCTGTTGCTCTACTATAACCCTTAAAGGAATCAGAGACCTTCGATTCATAGAGTTTTAAATCTTCAATATCAATCCCTGAGCCATTATAAACAGCACCCATAGCATTACTAACTCCAACTATTGTTGCGCCCAATTCTTCATGAATAATTTTAGCTGCATAATAACCTACATTACCAAAACCCTGAACCGCTACTTTAAGGTTTCTAACATCTTTGTTTCTATAACGACAATGCTCTCTTAACATGATAGCCACACCTCTTCCGGTAGCTTCTTCTCTTGCAGAGCAGCCTCCTAATTCCACTGGTTTACCTGTCACTACCGCAAGTGGAGAAGTGCTTTGATGACTTTTAGCATACTCATCAAAAATCCAAGCCATAACTTGCTGATTAGTGTTAACGTCTGGCGCCGGAATATCTATGTGAGGTCCAATATTATCCCCAAGATGAGATACGAGTGCTTTAGTAAGCCTGCGTAACTCGTGCTCTGAGAGGGTTTTAGGATCTATAGCCACACCACCTTTTGCACCTCCAAAAGGTATATCAACAAGTGCTGTTTTCCAAGTCATTAAATTTGCCATTGCCCTAACTTCTGCTAAGTCAACATTCTGATGATATCTAATTCCACCTTTAAAAGGACCACGGGTATTATTATGCTGGACTCTATAAGCCTTCACTGGAAGTAAAGTTCCGTCATCTTTTCGTAGCGGAATCTCCATAGTAATTTCACGCTTACATGTATTCAAGTAAGAGAGCAAAGTATCATCGATTTTTTCGTTAGTATGAAGACCATGTTTGCGATTTAAAGCAAAACATGATTCTGCGTTATAACAAGTTTTACCATTTAGAGTATGCTCTGGAAAGTCTTCATTAAGCGTGCTCTTAGACACAGACTCTATACTTTCATTTATATTTTTAACCATTTAATTCTCCTTTAAAGCAACTTCATTGTTGATTCAACACCTACATTTTGACATTGTTTTGGAAAAAAGGACTATACTAATGTCAAAATTTAAGTAAGCCGTTATTATGTTGGTGGATGAATCTACAGAAGTTTCTAAAAGAAAAATATCCAGATTTTTCAAGCAAAGAAATCAAAAGAGCTCTTGAGAATGGTGCTTGCACCGTTAATGGCAGAATTGAAATTTTTGCTACAAAAGAAATTGACCCAAGAAAAGACAAAATAACATTTAAGCCACAAAAATTTAAAGCACAAGAAAAATTAGAAATAAAAAAAGATCATATAGTTTTTGAAGATGATGATCTCCTGATCTATAACAAAGAAGCTGGACATGCTTGCATGGCAACAGAAGGCAAGAAAGCTAATTTACACGAGGAATTAAAAAAACATTTCAAGCTCAGATTTTTAGAACCAGCACACAGGCTTGATAAAGACACAAGTGGATTAATTATATTTTGTAAAAAAGCAAACAGCCTGAAAAATATGATGCAAGCTTTTAAAGATAAGCATATAGAAAAAACCTATATCGCAGTCGTTGACGGGAATTGGTCTATTGCCGAATCAGGCAGCATAGAAAACTATTTAGAATTAGAGTTTAAAAAACTTGGCATGCAAAAATGGAAAGTTGCAAAAATTAGAAAAGATCAAGCTGAAAAAAACAAACAAAGATTCAAATACTCAAAAACTTTGTACAAACTAATCAAAAAAACTAAAGATGCAAGCCTAATAGAGCTCAAACCCCAAACAGGACGCACTCACCAAATAAGAATTCACTTAAGCGAGCTTGGCTACCCAATACTGGGTGATAGCTTATATGCAAAAAACTTTAAGAATAAAAAACTATACTCAAGACACTTACTGCACGCATACCAGCTTAGCTTTAAACACCCCTTAACCAAGCAAACTCTTATGCTAACAGCAAAAGCACCAAATATATTTTCCTTATAACCGTTCTATTTAAATTAATTAAGCTTTCTTGAGTAAAATCAAGGCATATAAGTTAAGGATACTAGGTTATTTGACCGAGAAAGGAAATGGGATGGGAAGGGTTTTACTGAGGCTAATAATCTGTTTGATGATTTCTTTTGCCGGATTGCAAAAAGCTAGTGCTACAGCATTTCAACTCTTTACTCAGGTAACTGAATACCAATCTGAATTGATTGGGGACTGGGAAGTAATATCCAAAGTAATTTGGTCAGATAGTCCATATGTGAAGAAGGGTACAAAATCTATCTCGACTTTGAAAATCACTGAAATCAATGGAAGCCTATATCCTAAATGGGAATCTGGACCATGGAAGACGGTAAGAAATAAAGTTTTACACTTTACACCAAAAAAATCGCTTGAATGGGAAATCGAAACTAAATTCGAAGAAGATCTTAATCACTATTGGTTTGTAAGAACAGTAAACAAATTTGATTTCTCACAAGATGGACAATTCAAAGGAAAAAGCTATCACAAAGAGTATCTTAATGGCGAAGAGGTAGGTTCATACATAACTGTTTCTTATTTACAAAGAAAATAATACTACAGTAAACCAATTAAAAATGTCATTGCTGTAAGGGTTACGTAATACGTTGACAGTTTAAGTAGTACTCATTAACTCTAATAGCTTTATCTCAATGAATTAAACGCGACAGCCCTGACTACTTTTCTGCAACTACTATGCCTATAGCACCAAGCATAATATTTTTATAGTAACTTCTTTTAAAACCAAAATCATACATGGCTTCAGACAAGGTCTTTTGAGAAGGCCAAGTATTTAAAGAGTCTATCAAATACTGGTAAGCATCTTTATCCTTAGCAAAACTTGCACCAAGCGTTGGCACCATCTTTAAAAAAACCTTCTTATAAAGCCAGTCAATGAAAGGGATAGAAGGATGCCCCAAGTCCAGACAAGCAAAGTAGCCTCCAGGTTTCAAGACTCTATAAATTTCAGCAAGACACTTGTCTGCGTCTTTTACGTTTCTAAGTCCAAAGCTTATAGTAACGGCATCAAAATGCTCATGAGGATAATAAAGCTCGAGTGCGTCTGCTTCAAGCATCTTTAATTTTGGTGGATCGCCTTGATATTTTTTTTTGAGTTTTTTATATCCAGACGCGAGCATTGGCGCACAAGTATCTATCGCAATAATTTCAGAGACACGAGAATCAGCAATCCACAGATCAGCAATATCACCAGTGCCAGTACATAAATCTAAAATTCTAGTATTTGTTTTATCCCTAAGTGCTTGTGCAGCATGCTCAACAAGAGTTTTTTTCCATGAGCGATGTAGAGATCCAGTCATCACATCATTAATCAGATCGTATTTTTCTGCGATACGTGTAAATAAGTTATGAATGTAGCTTTCTTTATCTTGCACAAATAGTATTTTACAAGAGATTTGCCAATAGCAAGTCCACTATGCTGCAAGTGCAGGTATATTGGTAGTATTGATCAGTTGAAGCTGTTTATGAGAATAATCTGGTTTGCTAAAGCTAGCTTCGCCAGATTCAATTCCTTTTGGTTCTTGTTTTAATAATTGTTCAATATTTGCAATTGGGAAAACTGATTCTTTTTGGTTTTCTTGCATATCGAAATGGTTTCCATCACGTATCAAACAAAAACGAGATTTTGGTAAAATTTGGTCTCCATTTTCATGAAGTAAAAGGATCAACTCAATTAGATTCTTTGATCTATTAAAAGAAACAAAAGGATCTTTTTGTCCGTGGATAACATTTATATTTTGCAGTCTATATTCTGGTGGTCTGTTTTTATTTAGTTCTAGCACTTTATACAAAGAGTCAAGAGTATCCCAATTAGGTCCAAACACTGTTCTTGCAACTTGCTCAGCTCGTTCTTGATTTTTGTCTACAAATTCAGTCACACCGTCTTGGTAAGAAACTGCTTGTTTCATTTTCTTCCAACCCTCATCATCATGATGAAAATCATTTATCAAACTAGAGACTTTATCCCAAGGAGAAATTAAAAGTAGATCTTTGACTTTGACTTTAAATTCTCCAGATTTATCCTCTTCTTCAAATATTTTAGCTAAAGCATTTACTTGAAGTGCTGTACCCATAGAATGAGATATTAATGCCAGTGGCTTTCCACTAGCGAGATTCGAGGCTTCTTTGATTGAGTGTTTCACATCAGAAATCAAATTTAATTCATTTAATTTCTGGTTCTTGTTTGCTCCAAAACCTACTAAATCACCAACTACAACTTTATAATCGAGATCAATCAATTTTTTAGCTAATCTTCCCATATTTGCACCAGTAGTCTTAACACCATGAGTGAGCACTGCAACTGGACTTGCTTTAGAACTTAGACTATCTTTTCTCTGAATAAAATACTTCTTACTGATAGGTGCAAGAGATGTTGAGTGATCTTTTATATCTAAGGGAGTAATGTCATAAGCCTTAAATTGATTTGGATCAAAAGCTGGAACAGATTCATCAGTCAAAAATAATTTAAATAAAGAACTATGAAATAAATTTCCATATATTTTTGAACTAAACTGTTTTAAATTAGAAATTATTCCTTCATTCCAAGTTAACTTATTTTCGTGTAATAATTTCAGAACTTTAGAATCTCTTTGAGATTGTTTTTTAATATTTGACTGGTCAGCAAAATACTTACCAATAATTGGCAGGTATGATAATAGCCATTTAATATTCATTGTAAGTGAATTAAGCACAACAACTAACCCTTTCAAGGCGAAATCTCAGATTAAGAATATACATATTATAGTACTCTTAGATCCAAAAAGTCAAGCTAATATTAACAATCCTTAATTTTAGTTCTCTATAAAACAACCGATATGATGAATAACAACACCTATATTAAACAATATTAATCCCAAGAGGTTATTATCTAGATCTGGCAGTGTATATATCTCATACTGGGTTCTCAAATTTTATAAATACTTTGGGGCAAGTACGGGGGTTTAATATGCTGACATCATCAGGTTTATCTGGGGTTAATAGTTTTAATGCTTTAAATAAAGCAACATTTAGCTTAGGTAAAAGTCTTGAGAAACTTTCAACGAGTTTTAGAATTAATAGAGCGAGTGATGATGCCGCAGGTATGTCTATCTCTACAAAAATGACAAGCGAAATTATGGGCAGAGATTCTGTTTCAAAAAATCTTGGTGATGGTATGAGTAGTTTGCGCACTGCTGGTGGCGGACTTGATGCGATTCGTGGTGACTTGCAAAAAATGCGCGAACTCACTGTTCAAGCGGCAAATGGCACTAACAGTCCAGAGCAATTAACTGCGATACAAGGTGAAATAGATGCACTCAAGGGTAACATTAATGACTTTGCTGCAAATACAGAATTCAACGGCAAAAATCTGCTCGACGGTAGTGGAGGAAGCACAAGCATAGTAACAGATCCATCAGGAGGCAGTCTAGCAGTAGATTACACTGGTAATTTTGGATCTGCTTCAGCAGTTGCAGCAGGCAATCTTAATGAAGGATTGACTGGGGATATTGCATCTGTTGATGTCACAGTCGCAGGCGGAGCGACAGCTGCGCTTTCTGATATTGACCAAGCACTTGATAATGTCACAGCTCAAATGAGTGAATATGGTGCTCAAGAAAACGCACTTCAAAGTATGGCTGATTACAATAGTATAAAACAAGAAGCGGCTATGTCCTCTAGATCTAGGATTATGGATACTGATTTTGCAAGTAGCATGAGCGAATTTCAAAGCGCAAAAATACAAGCTAAGCTTGCGGCAAGTCTTAACAACTTTAATTCAAATCTTGTTTTAAATCTTCTACCAGGCAAGTAGAGCTACAAGCACCAAAATAGAATGCACTGAAACTCACTATTTAAGTGGGTTTTTGTGCTTAAGTAGCAGTTCACAGAAGAATAGTATATTAAACCCGAAAAGTTTTCTTCAAATCGCAACAACTCTTTCGCATTCGGCGCAGCTGCTGTGGCAATTTTTTTGTTGTTTTGCTTTGCAAAACGAATAGGCAACGCCAATCCGATATGCTTCAGAGTGTTGCGAATTTTCCAAAAACTTTTCTTGTTTAATATAAGTACCAGTAGCCTAATAATACATGTGGAGTTTGATTGCAAGCTTTTACGTAACCCTCAGATTAAAAAACTTCTTTTATTAGTGCGCCCTTAACCGCTTCTTAAAAGAAATTTGTTAGTTATGTATTCGTAGAGGAGTATTTTATTCTCTACACATCTCCCCAGATGAAAAGTACAAACACTAACATCAAAACAAATTCAGCATCAAGTGGTCTTGGTGCTATCAGATCTGCAACACGTAATGTTTCAGGTAATGAAAGAAATAGTGTTCATACTATGAGCACACTAAATGATTCTAAAAATTCTGCAAAAACAACAGACTCTAAAGATGGACTAAATAAATCATCAACTGATAAAAATTCTGACGCTGGTGAATACACACAAGATAGAGAAGCAAATTTTGCAGCAAGACTCGCGAGTAATGGACGAGATATGGCATACATTAGAGGAGCTAATTTTGGTAAAAACGGAATTTCTCCTGGTGCCTTTGCAAGCTCAAGCAGTTCTAGTTTAGGAGCAATACCTTTAGCAGCTCCTTCGTGGTCTGGCTCTGGAGCAGTTGCAGCAGGGAATGGTAATGATAGTCTTCCTTATGGTCAAAGATGGGAAAGAGGTAACAATGGTTATATCGGTGGTACAGCTGATCTCAGCAAAGAAGATTTAAAATTACTTGAAGGTGGCAAAGGAGATGGCAATTTTTCTGTTATCAACTCTACAGTATCAAGTAAGGTTTCTTGGATGACAGATAACGGTAATTTTTTAACTCAACACTTACGCAGTCAAGTAGAGCGTGGTAAGAGTATTGGTGAGGTATTTAATGAAGTACATGGTAAAAATGTTGGTGGCAATTCACAGACTTTGAACATTAACGGAAATAAAATAGATGATGATTTTGGTAAAGAAGGTAATAAAGCCTCTCATGCTGTTTTTTTAGCAGACCTACAACACGGGCAGCATGGACATATGTTCAAATCTGATTTTGAAAACTTTAAAGCAGTAGCACTTGCTTCAGGTGTAGCTGCTGACAAAATTAAGGTAGTAGATAATTGGGCTGATTATAAAGCTGAAATAACAGCTGCGGTAAAAGACGCGGACACCATCAAAGAACGAGATGGAGACAAAGCTCAGCTTGGATTACTTACTGGAACAGCTGCCCATGGATACTCATTTGGCGGACAAGGTGTTCATGATCCAAACGCTACAAGTGGCTTTAGTGTCCGCGGACAAGATATTAAAGAGAAACAAATTGAAGATTTAATAGGGATGGCTGATGCACATTTTAATAACACTCTAATGATCAACTGCCCATGTCACTCTGGTGGTTTTGATGGTAAAACGGATTTACTTGCGGAAGGTAAGTTAGATGGTATAAAAAACAATGATACTGACCCAACAAAACCTGAAAACAATAATCAAGACAAACAGCCTGAGAAGATTGCTTAATTACATTTCTCAATAAGAAATTTATCCAAAATATTTTTCTGTTCTTCAAGTGAATATTTAAAATTTTCAAAACCAGCTTTGCGTCTCTGTCTTGTCATTTCAAAAAGACAAATAGCTGCTGTCACTGATAGATTCAGGCTTTGGATCAAACCTTGCATGGGGATATTTAGAATTGCATCAGACTGTTCAATTAATGAATCGCTTAAACCCTCTTTTTCATTACCAAAACAAATAGCAAACTTTTCACTCGCACAAAAATCAAATTCAAAAATCGAAGTTGAATTATCTGTCAGTGCTGTTGCGATAATTTTATAATTTTCTTCTTTAAGTTTTTTTATGCATTTTTCTGTTGAATCAAAGATTTCATAATCTATCCATTTATTAGCTGATGCCGCTGCTAACTTACCAAATTTAGTTGGATCAAAAGCTTTTTTCTTTTCAAAAATTAAGTAAACTTTTTGAATCCCAAAACACTCACAACTTCTTATCACAGCAAAGGCGTTGTGCTTATCTATAATATCTTGAAGTACTACAACTCCCTGCTGCCTATTTAAGGCTGCTTTTTTTATTCTTTCTAATCTTCTTTGAGTAACCATTATAAAAACGCTATAATTTTAACTCATATGCGAATTCTAAAAGACATCAGAGACTCAGAAATTTTTTTCGGTGCAATATTTTTACTCTCCGTTATTATTTTCTCTTTCACGGTATCTGGAGCTGTAAATGATTTCAACTCAAGGAACCGCGCTGTATCAGTTAAGGGTCTTTCAGAAAAAATAGTCGAAGCTGATCTTGCACTTTGGCCTATTAGCTCTACAGCAACATCAAACTCTCTTATAGAAATTCATGCAAAAATTTCAGAAGACCAAGCAGCTATAAAGAATTTTTTGATTGAACAAGGCTTTAAAGAAAATGAAATTACAACAAAACAACCTACTATTCAAGATAGACAAGCAAATGTTTACTATGAGAATAATTCAAATCAATTAAGATACATCGCTGATATTGGATTACTTGTTAAAACAAACAAAGTCGCTCTTGTAAAAAAAGCAATGCAAAAATCTGCTGACCTTATCAGCAAAAATATAAGCCTTGGTAACTCAAGCGCTGAATATATTTTCAGCAAATTAAATGATGTAAAACCAGAAATGATAGAAGAAGCTACTAAGCAAGCCAGAATTGCAGCAAAGAAATTTGCACAAGATTCAGGAAGCAGAATTAAAGGCATTAAACATGCTGATCAAGGACTCTTTACGATGGAACCTATTCATTACTATAACCCTGAGATTATCAAAATCAGAGTAGTAACAAATATTGATTACTATATTAAATAACAAGGATAGGCAAAAATACCTAGCCTTGATATTAAAGATTAAGCTTTGAGATCGCTAACAACACTTCAAGGTTACACTGAAAAATAGAAAATTATAGTAACTAGGCATTGGTACCTATATATTTTAACTTTGCATTAGGGTTATAATATGTATCACTGGATTACAGCCTTATGAAAAGAAATTTGATACTTAGTCTTTTATTTTGCTTATCTACAAGCCAAGCAGTTTTTGCAAATGCAGATCATTACACCACAAGAACTATTGATGGCAAATACAATAATATAAAAAATAAAAATTGGGGTAAATCTGGCTGTCCATTTTCAAGGTTTGCACAAGACCAGTATACAGATAAAAAAGACGGTGAAATGCCTCTAGAACATCTTCCTAATCCAAGAAGAGTCTCTAATGAAATTTTTAATCAAAAAGCAGAAGTTTTAAATGACAGAAATTTATCCGATATAGTTTGGCAATGGGGACAGTTACTTGATCACGATATGACTTTATTTGAAGATAGTAAAGAAGAGCCAATGCCGATCGAAGTTCCAGCAGGAGACGAAATATTTGATAAAAATTCACAAGGAAATTTAGCACTAACTTTTTTCAGATCAATTTCAAGAATTGGCACAAGAACAGAAACACGAACTCCAGTGAATATAAATACCTCTTATATAGATGCATCAACAGTCTATGGTTCTGATGAAACAAGAGCAAGGGTACTTAGAGACTTAAACAACAAAGGATTAATGAAAGTTAGTGATGGAAATAGATTGCCATTTAATCTTTTTGGACTCCCAAACGGTGGTGGAGCTAACAACAAAAACATGTATCTATCTGGTGATCCTCGCACAAATGAACAAATTGGTCTTCTAACCATACATACACTTTTTGTAAGAGAACATAATAGAAAAGCAAAAGAAATAGCTGCTAAAAATCCTGAGTTAAGCGACGAAGAGATTTACAGAAAAACTAGAGAATATGTTGGTGCACTCACTCAGCATATTACTTACTCTGAGTTTTTACCTGCCTTACTAGGAAAGGATGCCATAAAACCTTACACTGGCTATAACAGTAAAATACTACCTTCTATCAGAAATGAATTTTCGACTTTTGCTTTTAGATTTGGTCATACAGCAGTATCTCCAACAATCAAAAGAGTTGATAACGAGGGTAAAGATCTTGGTGATATCGTTTTAATGGAATCATTTTTCAAACCTCAATTACTGTCTAGCTCCCAAGAAGTTGGTTATATAATGAAAGGCTTAGCATCAAAGAGAATGCAAGAGATTGATACAGAGGTTATCGATGGGCTAAGAAACTTTTTATTCAAAGATGTTCCTAATGAGCAAATGCGTGACTTGATTTCAATCAACCTTCAAAGAAGTCGTGATCATGGAATTACTGATATTAATACTTTAAGAGCAAGTTTTGGATTAAAACCATATACTAGTTTTTCTGAAGTAACTAAAAATAAAGAACTTGTAGCTAAGCTTCAAAGTCTTTATGCAAAAGTTGAAGACGTAGATCCATTTGTACTCGTTCTTGCTGAAGATCACTTACCAGGAACTTCAATGGGTGAAACTATTTCAAGGATTTTAGTAGAGCAGTTTACAAGACTGCGTGATGGAGATAGATTTTATTTTGAAAATAAATTGCCACCAGAAGAAGTCGCTGAAATAAAAGCACTTAAGTTGTCTGATATTATTAAACTCAATACACAAATTTCTAATATCCAAGAGAATGTATTTTTTGTGAATTAGTTTTTGCATTAAATTAAATTTAACACAAAAGATTTTCGTAAAAAGCACCAATTCTATTTTTGGGATCTACAATATGAATCTCTAGAATCCAAACTCCCGCTTGCATTTTACTATCGTATTCAGCAATGCCTTTATTCCAGCACGCTCCATGAGAGAATAATCCAAGTAAATGCCCACAGGACTTGAGTATAAATTGATAACCCATTTTATTTGCGCTAAGTTCAATATACTTTTGCATTTCAATGCCAGTAGGATTTTTTTCTTTAAAAAATTTCAATCCCTCTTCAAATAAAGACTCACTTGCTTCAATAATATTTTTATGTAATTTATTTTCTCCAAAACATATAGTTCTACCAAGATCACCTTCAATATCTCCAAAGATTGGTCCTATATCAACAAATGCTATATCTTCTTCTTTTAAAGTTAGATCTTCAATCGCTTTATCAGCATAAGTAAGCAATGTATTTGCTCCAAATCGAATATAAGGATTATGCCAAGACCTGTGGATTCCATGGTCTAAATAAATTTCTTTGGTTAAGGCTAGTATTTCTGATTCTTTCTTTCCTGGCTTTATCTTACTAATAATTTCCTCAAGAACAATCTTTGATTTAGACATAGTCTCTTCAATCAAGGATAAATCTTGCGCTAGAAAATATTCATCAACAGATTTTGCTTTAAATACCATGATTTTAAGTATAACACTCAAGATATTTACTATGAATCAGTTAAAATATAATACATGGCAAATCAAATGGAAGAGCTTAAAAATAAAGTCGACGGTATTGACGTTTGGCAACATATTGAAGCTGCTGCCAAAATTGGTTTTAGCGCTGTTGATCAAGAACTAGTTCCTCTTTTCAAATGGTATGGAATATACGCACAAAAACCAAAAGAAGATGGTTTTTTTATGATGCGCATTAAGATACCAGGAGGACAAATAAACTCTAAACAACTCAGAAAAATAGAGGATCTTTCAAACAGGTACGCAGATGGAGTCTGTGATATAACAACCAGACAAGCAATTCAATTACACTGGCTTAAAATAGAAAACATACCAACTATCTTAAAAGAACTTGCTGAGGTTGGTATGGATACATTTGGAGGCTGTGGCGATATACTTAGAAACGTTACGGGATGCCCGCTTGCTGGCTTAGTAGAAGATGAAATATTTGATGCTTCAAAAGAGCTAATTGAAATTGATAATTTTTTCACACGTAATAGAGATTACTCAAATTTACCTAGAAAGTACAAAATGTCTGTAACCGGCTGCTCAACAAGATGTTCGCAACCTGATATAAACTGTGCCTCACTCGTTGGCGTAAAACACCCAAAGACAAACGAAGAGGGATTTGCTCTTAAAGTAGGTGGTGGACTTAGTACAAAACCTATGATAGCAAGTGATTTTCCTGTATTTATCAAAAGATCACAAGCAAAAGATGTCATAGAAGCTGTTACAAAAGTTTATAGAGATCATGGCTTTCGTGAGAAAAGACACAACTCCAGACTTAAGTTTTTACTAGAGGATTGGGGTGTTGAGAAATTTTTAAGCACTGTAAAACAAGAATTAGATTTTACATTAGACAGAGTAGAAGAAAATTTCCCAAATCCAGACACCAGTCATCATGATCATATGGGAATAAGTAAACTAAAGAATGGTTATTATGCTGTCGGTGTTGCTTTTGTTAGTGGTAGAGCTAGAAATCCAGACTTATGCAACGTAGCAAACTTAATTGACGCCTACACCCAAAAAGGTGAGGCACGCAACACAAACAAGCAAAACCTAATCATAGTCAATGTTTTAGAATCAAAACTAGAAGAGTTATTAAGTAAAGCAAAAGAATATGGTTTAAAGATTGAAGACTCTGCTTTCACAAGGCTTGGAGTTGCTTGCACTGGAACTGAATACTGTAATCTAGCAATTGTTGAGACTAAACAAAGAGCAAAAGAACTGTTTGAATATCTCGATTCTAAGTTTCCTGGTTTTCAAGAAGAACTAATGATCTCAGTAACAGGTTGCCCAAACAATTGCGCACAATACTCGATCGCAGACATTGGTATAGTTGGCTGCAAGGTCAAAATTAACGATATAGCGCAAGATGCATTTAGGATTTTTCTTGGAGGCAGGCTGGGTCATAACGCTCAATTTGGCAAGCCTTTAGAGAAAAGATACTTGCATAAAAACATTCATACTACACTAAAAGAGCTTTTAGCTTTTTATTTTCAGAAGAAAACCTCAAAAGAGAATTTTAGATCCTTTCTTGATAGATATGGAGTAGAAAATATTGAAAATGGAGCCCTCGCTAATTGCAACTAGCAGAGCTCACCAGCAATGATCCGAATGCTTTCCAGTCACCTGGATTTTGGTCTAGACTTGGAAATATTCTTGAAGAAAAAAATACAGAAGAGTATTTAAGTTTTGCCATAAATGAACTTTTAAATCATGGTGATTTAGTTTTCTTAACTGCCTTTGGTGCTGAAGGCTGCGTACTTATTGACATACTTTCAAAAGCACTTGAGAACATACCTGAAAACAGGATTGTAAGATCGTTAGATGAACTAGAAAAACACCAGCAAAGTCATAATCAAATTGGCAAATTTATACTTGCAAATTTAGATACTGAATACCAATTTAAAGAAAGCTTAGAGCTAAAAGAAAGACTAGAAGAGAAATACAAACTGCCTATACTTTTAATTAAGCCTGAAATAACAAAAGAAGAACAAGCAAAGATTTATGGGACCAATAGCTTATACGAAACTGATCCTGATCAATGCTGTTATATACGCAAAATTAAGCCTCTTAATAAATTACTATCAAATAAACTTGCCTGGATAACTAGCATAAGGCGCGATCAAACAGAAGTTAGAGCTAAAGCAAAATCATTTGAATATGATTTTAAATTCAAACTTGGTAAAATCAATCCTCTAATAAAGTGGACTAAATCAGATATTTGGAAATTTATACACGAAAATAATGTGCCATATAATCCTTTACTAGATCAAGGTTATGACAGTATTGGCTGTGAACCATGCACTAAACCTGGTTTAGATCGACAAGGCCGATGGGCTGGAAAAGATAAAATTGAGTGTGGCTTACATTTACAAGACTCTGATCTTGCCCAAGGTGGAGAATTCGTTATCTAATGGCTGAAAATCTTCTATATCCTGTTTTTTTAAAGCTAGAGGGACGAAAGGTACTTGTCATCGGAGGCGGGTTTGTAGCGTTTCAGAAATTAACAAGCCTTATTCAAACTAAAGCTAAATTAACTGTTATCGCACCAAACATTATTAACGAAATTAGAGAGCTTGATGGTGAATTTCCAAATAAAAGATATATAGATTTTATAGAAAGAGACTATAATTGGGGCGATGAAAAAGATGCTTTCATGGTGATTGCTGCAACTAATATTCCAGAACTGAATTTATCTATTTTAAATCGATGTAAAGATCAACTAATTCTTGCAAGCTCAGTTGATCACACCGAAGAATCTGATTTTTTCGTACCTAGTATTGCCTGTCAGTCAGACATTAAAATTGCAATAAGCACAAACGGAAAAGCTCCAGGACTTGCTCAGGGACTCAGAAAGCTCATACAAAATAATTTTCTTACTCATTATGCGAAGCGTGTACCACTGGTTTACAGCTTTAGAGAAAGAATTAAAGAGAAATACTCAGACAATAAAAAAAGAAATAAATTAATTCGCCAATTCACTCAAAGACAATTAAGAAGAATAGAATCGGAGCTTAATCTTGCTAAATAACAAACTATTTTTGATTGGCGCAGGTCCCGGTGACCCTGAACTACTGACACTAAAAGCATTAAGGTTATTGAATTTCGTCGATGTAGTTTTTTTTGACAATCTTGTTGATAGAAGAATACTAAATTATATTGACAACCCAGAGGTTGAAACCATCTTTTCAGGAAAAGGGATAGGAGAATCATTCAAACAAGATAGTATAAATGTAAATATTCTTAAAGCCCTAAAAGCAGGAAAAAATGTTGCTAGATTAAAAGGAGGAGATCCATTAATTTTTGCAAGAGGTATAGAAGAAGCTAGTATAGCTATTGATAATGGCTTTGAAGTTGAAATAGTGCCAGGCTTAACTACAGCTTTTAGCGCTGCCGCTATAAACAAAAAAACTCTTACCTTAAGAGATATGACTGATTCAATAACACTAGCAACTGGGCATGATTTAAACTCTGAAAAATTTGAATTCTGGATACATGCTTTAAAAACCAATCAGGTTCTCATACTTTATATGGCACTTCGAAATATTGTAACTATAACGGATAAACTAAAAGAAGAATTAGGTAAAGATTTCCCAATTTCAGCAATTTACAAAGCAAGCTTAATTGACCAAAAAATCATAGACTCTGATTTAGAAAATATTGCTCAAGAACTAATAAATCAGAAATTTGAATCTCCTGTAATATTTTACTTAGGTAAAAACATAAACTACTTACTTAAAAACAAAAAAAAATCCATTCTACAAGAACAGATCTCAAAACAAAAATATACAAATTTAGTAAGTCAACAAAAGCAAAGTAATCAACAATGAAAAAAAATAAATTAAAGCCTTTCTTTATTCTAGTGTGCAGTTCAACAGAATTAAGTAATGTTGAGGGTATTTCTGCGGCAGGTGCAAATCCAGAAGCTCAAAGACTTACTCCAAGCTTAGATGCTGAATTTATAGCTCTTGGTAAAACATTATCAGCAGAAACTTTACCTGTTTCACCAGAGGGAATTATCAGCCCTGCAATTATTAGTAAAGCTTGCCTAAACCTTCTTGATGCAAAGATAGTAGTTATAAATGCTGGTTGCTTTCATCCGATAAAAGGTTTAGACCCTAAGCAGTATTTCAATCTTGGCTTAGAGCCATCAAAAAACTTTGCAATAGAAGATTCTTTTTCTTTTGATGAATGTGAGGCAATATTCTTAGACTCACTGGAACTATTCAATAAGTTAGATTTCAACGAAGAAGAACATGAATTAATCATTGCTGAGTGTGTAGTAGGTGGAACAACTACCGCGCTTGGATTACTAGAACTACTTGGCTATGATGCTAAAGAGCTTATATCAAGCAGCTTTAAAGACAACAATAAAAATCTTAAAGAAAAAATCATCAATGCATTAAAATTAAGAACAAAAGAACTTGATATGAGTGAGCTTGATAACCCTTTATATAAATGCGCTATCGCTGGAGATAAAGCACAAGTAGTTATTACAGGATTAGCACTTTCTGCCATGCAAAATGGAATCAATGTAAATCTTGCTGGCGGTACGCAAATGCTTGCAATTTATGCACTCATAAAAACCTTAACGGAAGGCTTTTTCATGGAAGAACTAATTGATGTAACAACAAGCCCATGGTTAATTAGCGACTCAAGTTCAAATGCTCTTGAGCTAGCTAATCTGATTAATGAAGACTTAGAACTAAATTACTTAGAAGACCTAACTTCAATTGAAGAGAAACTGTCAAAAGAAATTAGTAAGTTCACAGGATATCCTGGCTGGCAAGAAATCAAAGCCTTATACAATAAAGGTTATGTCAAAGAAGGTGTGGGGATGGGAGCTCTATTAAAATTATTAGAGTTCTAATATCATAATCCAGAAAAGTTTTCTCCAAATTGGCAACGCCAATCCGATATGCTTCAGGGTGTTGCCAATTTTCCGAAAACTTTTCTAATTTTAGGATACTAAAAAATAAGCTTTTTAACTGCCTCTTCTAAATCATCCTGGGTTATCAAAGATTCACCAACCAAGAAGCCCTTAACACCTATTTGCTCAAGGAGTGCAATATCTTGCTTAGAGGAAATTCCAGATTCACTTACAATGGTCATTCCACCAAGATCATACTTGAACTTACTAATCATTTTTGAAGTAGTATCAAGCGAAACTTCAAATGTATTGAGGTTTCTGTTATTAATACCTACTAAATCAAAACCTAAGCTTAAAACTCTTTCCATTTCTACATCATCATGCACTTCAACAAGAACATCCATTCCATAATCCTCAATCAAAAATTTAAAAGCTTCTAGTTTTTTATTATCGAGGATAGCTGCAATCAAAAGCACTGCATCTGCACCTGAAATTCTAGCTTGAGCTATTTGCCTCTCATCAATAATAAAATCCTTACACAGACAGGGAATATCGTATTCAGAAGAAACAAGTATTAAGTTCTCAAAACTACCTTTAAAAAAATGGCTGTCAGTAAGGACACTAAAGCAATGCGCACCACCTTGTCGATACTGTTTAGCGATTTCTAATACATCAAAATCTTCACGAAAAACACCTTTTGAAGGACTAGCTTTTTTAAGTTCTGCAATAATAGCAGGACCATTAGCTTCTCTGATTTTATTTGCAAAACCTTTTGTAACAGGCAAAGACTCTGCTTGAATTAAATCATCAAGTCTATCTTGTAAACTTTCAAAGCTATCAAAACTTTCTAAGTCGATTAATTTTTGCGCAACAATTTTATCTAGAATTGAAGACATTTTAAGCAACAACCTCAGTAATCATACCTGCTGCAACAGTATTATTACTAATCTCATCAATTAATATAAAACTTCCTGTTATTCTATTTTCGCTATATAAATCAGCGATAATTGGTTTTAACAATTTAAAACTCACATTAGCTATATCATTTAAGCCTAATTCAACAGCAGAAGCTTTTTCGTAGGTATTAATATCCAATCTATAATCAATCCCTGTTGCCATAGCCTTTACTAGATTCGAAGTGTGCTTTATGAGGTATTTTTTTTGTATCTTAAATAGATCTTCTGACATCCAGCAAAGATTAGCTTTAAATTCCTTTACAATACTTGCTTCCTCTCCTAGTTTACACAATAAATCGCCACGACTAGTATCAATCTCATCTTCAAATACTAAGTTAATTGACTCGCGCGCAATTGCAAACTCTTTGTTCTTATTAAAATCTGCAATCATTTTTACTTTTGATGACATCTTAGATGGCAAAGAGATAACTTCATCACCAACCTTAATCGAACCACTTGAAACTAGTCCAGCAAAGCCACGAAAGTCCTTGTGTACATCATTATCAGCACGTATAACATATTGAACAGGCATTCTAAAAGGCTTTTTAGCAATATCTTGCTGCACATCAACACTTTCAAGAACATCAATAATCGTCGGCCCATTATACCAATCCATATTAAAGCTTTTATTAACGACGTTATCTCCACATAAAGCAGAGATAGGAATAAAATTAAAGTTCTTTTTATCAAGACTCAACTTATCTACTAATTGCATAAAATCATCTTGGATAGAATCAAAAACTTCTTTTGAGAAATCAACAAGATCCATTTTATTAACAGCAACTATAAAATTTGGTATGCCAAGTAAGCTTGATATCAAAGCATGACGACGAGATTGATCCAGAATACCTTTTCTTGCATCTAGTAAAATAATCGTCAAATGAGCAGTGGAAGCTCCAGTAACCATGTTTCGAGTATATTGAACATGACCAGGAGTATCAGCAATAATAAATTTGCGCCTTGGTGTATTAAAATACCTATAGGCAACATCGATCGTGATACCTTGCTCACGTTCAGCAGCAAGACCATCAGTAAGCAAAGAAAAATCTATTCCCTCAGCCCCTACATTACTTCTTTTTGAACTTGTCTTTTCAACAGCTTTTAATTGATCTTCAAAAATACTTTTTGAGTCATAAAGCATACGACCAATTAAAGTAGACTTACCATCATCAACGCTACCAACAGTCGTGAAACGAAGTATATCAATATCTCTTTTTATATTTTTTTCTTGCTGAACTGTGGTCATTTTAAAAATATCCTTCTTTTTTCTTGTCTTCCATTGAAGAATCAGAACCTAAGTCAATTACACGGTTCTCTCGTTCTGATTTTCTTGCTAATTTTGCTTCATTGATAATACCATCAATATCAGTTACATCGGACTCAACAGCACCAGTACAAGGCATACACCCTAAAGAACGAAATCTTGTTTTTCTAATTTCAACTTTTTCACCTTCACGTGGTGAGGTGTGCGGGCTTGATCTATCAATTGGTATTATAATTCCATTACGAATTACTACTTCTCTATCTTGAGCATAATAAATCGGAACTATAGGTATATTTTCAATTTTGATATATTCCCAAATATCAATCTCTGTCCAGTTTGATAAAGGAAAGACTCTGATAGACTCACCTTCATTTATTTTTGAATTATACAAATTCCATAGCTCTGGTCTTTGATTTTTTGGATCCCACTGACCAAATTCATCACGAATTGAATAAACTCTTTCTTTTGCACGTGATTTTTCTTCTTCTCTTCTAGCACCACCAAATGCAGCATCAAAAGCACCTTCGGCAAGTGCTGATAAAAGTCCACCTGTTTTTAGTGCCGCACAACATTTATCAGTTCCATACTTAAAAGGATTCATATCATTAGCAATAGCTTCTTCGTTCCTTTGCACTCTTAGCTCAACGCCGAGTTCTTTACAAAATTCATCTCTAAACTCATACATTTCAGGAAATTTGTAACCAGTGTCTACATGCTGAAAAGGGAAAGGTATTTTTGCAGGGAAAAAGGCTTTTCTAGCAAGATGCACCATAACACTCGAATCTTTACCAACCGAGTAAAGCATTACAGGATTTTTAAATTCTGAAGCAACTTCACGAATTATATGAATACTTTCAGCCTCTAATTGCCTTAAGTGATCGAGTTTAGTTTTTTCTAATAAGTTGGACATTTAGGTATCTCTAATTATGAGATTTTAACATTTAGACAATTCGCAAAGTCGCCTTTCTCAAAAAACCTAATTATTTCTTGATATACGCATTCAATATTAACTCCTAGAATATTCTCATTAGCTTTGCTAATGTTGATCCTAGCCCTCTCCAAGACCTTTTTTGCCCCAATTATCCTGTTTTCTTGAATAAGATGCAATGCTACAGAGATTTGAATTAGGGCTTGCATCTGGGTGAATTCTTGTGAATCAGGTCTATTTAGGCGTAATTCCTGCCAAAATTCTTCCCAGATTTCATGAGCTTCAAAGAATTGTCCTAAATTAAAAGCTTGCAATCCTTTGTGAAATAATTCATTCTGGCTCATTAAGATACAATTTTAACAGTGCTTGATACTAAAAAAAACTATTTAATTTTTGATGCAGACTGCGGCTTCTGCCAAAGGAGTGTTGAAATCTTAAAAACCATCACTAAAGATTATATCGACTATGTACCGTCTTCTTCAATAGAAGATGGCTTTTATGGAATTGATAAAGCTTCGACAGATAGTTCAATAAAATTTTTTGAACATAAAGAAAAACAAATTGTCTTAAATGATTTTGAAAAAATACAAAGATATGATCATCATGATATACATGAAGATGCTGTTATTTACCATGGAGCATATGCGATCTTTAAAGCTCTTGCGTCAAATAATTTATTTAGACCAATACTATTTGCTTATGAATATTTACCATTCGTAAACGTAATCACTGAAGCTGTTTATAGAATTATCGCAAGAAATAGAATGCTCATATCCAAAGCTATTGGTTCAGAAGCCTGCAAAATTAACTAGGCATATGTTTTACTCAAAAGAAACTAAAGAACTAACTACTCAAGAAATTTATTTCTTATTAATAGGAGGCATTGCCCCAAGACCAATCGCTTGGGTTTCAAGCATTGATAAGAATGGCAATACTAACCTTGCACCATACTCTTTTTTTAATGCCTTTAGCTCAAACCCTCCAGTAGTAATTTTCTCACCTGCAATTAGTCCTGATCCAAATAGACCATTTAAAGACACTTACTTGAATTTGATGGAGACAAAAGAATGTGTAGTTAATTTAGTTAGCTACGAACTAAAAGATCAAATGAATCTCAGCTCACAGTCTTTACCACATGAACTTAGTGAGTTTGACCAGGCTCAAGTTGAAACCATCGCTTCAGATTTAGTAAAAGCTCCCAGAGTAAAAAACTCTCCATTTCAAATGGAATGCAGACTTATGGAGATGAAGCAACTTGGTGATAAACCCGGAGCTGGTAATTTAGCAATTTGTGAAATACTGAAATTCCATATAGACGAAAATGTTTTCAGAGAAGGTAGTCAAAGAATTGATCCTCAGAAAATTGATCTTATTGGAAGAAACGGTGAACACTTTTATACCAGAGCTTCTGGTGAGGCTATTTTTGAATTAAAAAGACCTTAAGTCTATCTTTATACTTCGTTTCTCATTTGAGCTATATCCAACAAAGCGTATCTTAATTTTCTATTCAATAAATAATCTTTTAAAAAGAAGTTTCCTCTAGCATCATAAATTTTTTGCTTCATAAATCGATCATAAGGATTTAAATAGCTCAGTGATCTTAGTGTTTGAGGATCATACAAATCTAAGAGGGCAAGGTAATGTGTTATTCCATTATTTATAGCCAAATCAAGGAATTCTTCTTTTGATTGAGCAAAAGTCATTTGTATAGCAACCAAGTTACGACGCCTAATTTCATCAAGTGTTGACTTGGTATAAGATAGACTTCTTTCATAATCAATAAACACATTCCGTTTTGCAAAAATTGATAGTGAATTAATATCAGGAAGCATAGGGAAGCCTGCGATCATGCTGTTTTCTGGTAAGGTTGATACTAGCTTAGCAATAGCTGGATTTACACCAATAAACCTTGTGTGAATCGCCTTCTGAAAGAGAATAATCATAGATACACTCAGAGACACTATCAGTACATTTTTTAGAATCATTGAATCAACTTTGATTTTCATATCATTAAGCTCAGAACCTAAATATATAAAAAACTCTGAACATATTTTAAAAATAGTGAAACATGAAAGAAGCAACAAAGGTATGGCTAAATATCTACTTGGCATATATAAAGTAGGGAAGGTGATTTGAGCCAAAATATTTAAAATTATTGAAGTATAAAACAGAATAAAAGCAGGAGCTAATAATATTTTCTTTTCAAAGTTCTTCTTTATAAAAGTTTTAACGATCAAGTAGCCAACTATTAGAACTAGAGTAATAATAAAAATTTTACTTATCATTAAGTAACCGATTCCAATACCCCAATGTTCACTCATCCACCATGAATAACCAAAATTATCCCAAAGATTTTGACCAAAAACTGGATGCCTTCCACCTGGGTTAAACTCTGCCAGTGACTTCATTTCAGAAACAGTTAAAACCTTACCAGTACCAGTATAGCTAACACCTCCTCTCATTAAAAAATGATAACCAATTGTAATAAAAGCATTTACAAAAAGGAAAGTTATTGTTGTCTTATATTTTTCAAAATACTTTACTAATTTAAATTTCAAGTCAACAAATACAGTCAAAAATTCTGCAAAAAAAATCAATAGAAAGGCACATGGATTAAAGAATAGAGAGAGTCCACAAAGTAAACCTGAAGCTGAATCAGATTTTTTATACTTGAGGTACAGATATAAGAACAAAATCAACCAAATACTTGATCTTATGTGCGCTGCCGAAAGGTGGTCTGTTGTCCAAACCATAAATGAAATAAAAACTCCAAAAACAAAGCTTTCAAAATTTTTGCCACCAGATTCTTGGTTGTAAAAGAGATAAGCAGACGTGGAAGTTAAAACAGCTAAAACTAAGGCATAGTATTTTGAAAATGAAATTAAATTATCTGTAAACAAAGGAGCCATCTTAAAAATTATTAAGTAGAGTGGAGCTAGATTAAAGGCGTCCTTATAATTATTTGTAAATAAATCATTTGTAAAGATATTGCTATCCCAGAAATTCCAGAACCAAAAATTTGTTTGTCTAAAATCATCTTGCACTATAAAGTCATTACTTAAGCTATCGCCTAAAATTCGCAGAGAAACAATCAGGGAAAATATCACGGTGAGTGCTAGAAAAACCAAAAAACGCAGATTGTGTTTAAAAAATGTCATGTAAAAACCCTATAAATTTGTAACTTATATATAATATATGTGTATTTAAAAACTATAAAGTATTTTTAGAAAATGTGTGGAATAGCTGGATTTACCAGATTTAACAAAAAAAATTATGATGCCACTATTGTGATTGAACAAATGTGCAATAAGATTGCTCATAGAGGTCCAGATGGTTATGGCTATGAAAATCAAGAAAAAATAAGCCTCGGTCACAGAAGATTGAGCATTGTTGACCTTGAAGGTGGAGCTCAACCAATATATAACCCAAATAATAATAGTTATATCGTTTTCAATGGTGAAATTTACAATTATAAGAAGTTACAAAAAGAACTTAAATTGAGAAATTATGAATTAAAGACAAGCAGCGATACCGAAGTAGTACTTGCACTTTATGAAATTCATGGATTAGATTTTCTACAATATCTAGAAGGTATGTTTGCTATAGCAATCTGGGATCAAAATAAAGAAAAACTGATTCTAGCAAAGGATCGAATGGGCGAAAAACCCATTTATTATCACATTAAAGATGGAGATATTGTTTTTTCTTCTGAATTGAAATCTATAGTAACTCATCCCGAGGTACCAAGAATTATTTCACCTGAAGCTTTTAATAAATTTTTGACTTATGAATATATACCAAGCCCACACACGATACTAAAGAATATACACAAAGTTGAAGCAGGAGAGATTATTTGCTTTGACAAAAATGGTGCAACAAAAAACTTTTATTGGAATTATCCAAGCCACAATCATTTGGAAGGAGATATTAATTTCAGCAAAGATGAACTAGTCCATCAACTAGATGAATTACTCAGAACCTCTATTGAGACCAGACTAATGGCAGATGTTCCTGTCGGAGTGCTTTTGAGTGGTGGGATAGATTCCAGTTTAGTAACTGCTATTGCAAGCGAGTTCACTGACAAGCTTCAAAGCTTTTCAATTTACTTCAATGAAAAGAGTTATGATGAATCAAATTATATAAAAAAAATCACAAGTAAGTTTTCGCTTAATCATCATTCAGAATACTTGAGTTCAAAAGATATGGTTTCTATCTTTGATAAACTTGGAAATATTATGGATGAGCCCATGGCGGACCCATCAATTGTTCCGACATACTTTCTCTCAAAAATGACTTCAAAAAAAGTGAAAACCGTACTCGGTGGAGATGGAGCAGATGAAATATTTGCTGGATACCCTACCTATACAGCAAATAAATTAATCCAAGCTTACAATGTTATACCTTTTGAAATAAGAACTTCTCTAACGAACTTCACCAAATCATTAATTGGTAAGGCAATACCAGTTTCTAATAACAATATTTCACTGGATTTTAAGTTGAAACAGTTCTTCAGAGGAGCAAATGTTGCAAGCGAAGTTCGCTTTTTTAGATGGATGGGCGGATTTATAGACCAAGAAAAAAGAGATGTAATTAATAAAGACTTCCTAGAGCAATCATTAAGTGTATTTCCATACGAAGATATAAACCGACTTCTTTCAAGAGTAAACATACTTAATGAAACAGATCGTCTCTTATATTTAAGCCAAAAAATGTACCTAATGGATGATATTTTAGTAAAAACTGATAGAGCTAGCATGCAAAACTCTCTTGAGATTAGAGCACCATTTTTAGATCATAATATTGTTGAATTTGCCGCAGCTCTTCCATCACGCTTCAAGTTAAGAGGACTAAAGACTAAATATATCCTCAAAGAACTTGCACTAAAATATATCCCTAGCGAAATCGTGAATCGCCCCAAAAAAGGTTTTGGTATACCAATCACTGAATGGCTTAAAAATGATCTAAAAGAGCCTATGATGGATTTACTCTCAAAAAAATCACTAGATAAAGATGGTATTTTAAATTACCAAGGTGTTAATACTCTAATCAAAGAGCATCTAGAAGGGTCAGCAAACAACCGCAAGTTAATCTGGACTTTACTAACTTTCCAATTATGGAATAGAGAATTTAACGCAAGCATATGAAAAAAGAATGGTTTTACTTTAGTTTACTAAGTTTTGTATCAATAATATTTCGTTTTACTTACTCAATTCCAGTAGCCCTCCTTGATGATTCAGTCAAATATAAAATACCTCTACAAATAATCCAAGCAAATAATTTTGATTGGATATTTGGAACAATCAACTTTAGTATCTTAACAAGAGTTGTAGCTTATTTTTTTCAAATAAATAACTTTGGAGATGTATCTGGCATTATTGTTTTACAAAAAATCTTAGGAATGCTTTCAACCCTAATCTGTTTTTATTTAATACTTAAAA
>CAIYXB010000084.1 GCA_903930015.1 uncultured bacterium
GGAGATCATGCTCCGCAACGTCATTCAGTTCTTTTATCGGTAATTGAAACTGCCAAAAAACAAGGTCACTCCTTGCTGGATTCTTGTAAATTAATGCTTAATCATCAATTGGTATTACAGGCTTAGGACTGAGTAGTTACCTCCATTTTACCACCATCTGGCTCAAATCCAAATCGTCCTAACGGGCCTTTTGGCCAGATTAAAGTTGAAATTCCAGGTGATATTTTAAATTTAATTACTGATTCAGATGATAAATTCAAAACAAAATTTGTAAAACAATATGGTTTAGATAAACCATTAAGTCTTGGTCAAATGAAAAAAAAGATTGATTCAACTAATCCTTATGATTTGACGCAACGTTTTTTTCATTATATTGCAGCTTTACCTTTATTATCAAAGACAACTAATTTTTCTGAAGCAAATAATGAATTTGAGTTTTTTAATAATTTTAAACACTTTACTATGTCTAGTTTCCCTGATGATAAAGTCCAGAGTGATAAACGAACTCAACTAGCATTACTGTATTTATTGTTACAAACTAAACCCAAAACTAAAAGTAATCAAGTTATGCAAGATCTATTAGATAAAAGTATTAATTTTGTTGTAAATAATATTTTTCAGTTATCTCTACCTACAAATATTAGTCTTTCAGGTCAACAGCCTTTTAGTGCAAGGAGTTACCTTGAAGAAAAATTATTTCAGATTGCTTCAAAAGTTGATAATAAAGATTTAAAATCAGACATTGGTTCATTACTTAAAAAGCTTTCTAAAGGAGCTAATTTTCAAGCATTGTTGGAAGAAGTCTCAGACCATGCAACAAGCCTAGAAGAGATTAGAGTAAATCATCCAGATTTTAATTATGACCAGTCAGTAAGAAATCAATTTGATTTTAAGCAAAATCAAGCTTTATGTAAAAAAGTTAGAGTTAGTTTTGATAAGGTCCTTTCAGCGACTGAAGATTTCATTACTTGTTTTAAAAATAAAACTGGTTTTAACGGGAAGTTTTTGGGAATTTTAAAAGATGATTTAAAGGATATAGGTGAAGTTGAGCATGCTCAAGATATTTCAGTGAATTTCAGTGGTTTTGATGAGGATGATCTTGATTTACTAAAAAAACAATCTCAAGTAACGATCGATACTATGAAGGACCTAATTGGTATGGGCTATAAAAATTTCGGCTTTGCAAATTTTTTAACTGATTATGGTTTTGCTGATTTTGCTGGTTTCTTGTCGTGTGAAGAAGATATGAATAATGTTCAAGTTGAAGAAATGATTTTAGATTTTTTAAGTCCAGAAAATAAATCAAGAGAATTTAAGGTTTACTCAGCTCTTCATTCTTTAAACAAGACTAGTGAACCTTATGTAGAGCTTTTTATAGATTTTGTAAATAATTTAAAACAAGTAATTCTAACAAGTGGTGCGAAAGTTGAGATTTTCCCTATTGATGATGGAACTGCGATAAGTGAGTGGGATATTGAAGATTCAGAAGCAAGAGTTCATTTTAATAATAATCATTTTGCAGCTCAAGATCCAGATACCTATAATATGAATTTTAATCTATTCAAATTCAATCCACGTGAGAATTTTGTTACTGATGATGATCTGGAATCCTGTTGTATTACTAATGTTTGGGGAGCTAATGAATTTGACTCAACAGAGTTTATGGTGCCAGACGCTTTACCTCTTTTGATAATGGAATTAGCTACCAAGGCTCAGCAAAAAATCTCAGATGGAGATTCTTTTACTTTAGCTGGAGTAGAAGAACTGAATCAATTTGTAAGAGATAGTTTTATTGAGGAAGATGAGCAAGCAGTTGGTGCAAGCACTAGTGATCTTTGTGTTTTACCAAGCTTTACTAGAGATGATTGTGAGCTTGAGCCTGATTTATACAGAATATTTTTTGTAGAAGCTAAAGATGAAGATGATGGGGATGAAGATTTTTCTGGTGTAAAAACGCCTGATGATAGTTTGGTTTTAACTTAATTACTTTGTAGCTATATATTCTTGATAAGCATTGAAGTTTCTTTTTGTCTCTTCAATACTATCACCGCCAAACTTCTCTAAAAATGGTCCAGTGAGTGCAATTGCAATCATAGCTTCAAGCACTACCCCTGCAGCTGGTACCACACAAATATCAGATCTTTCAAAATGAGATTTTGCAGCTTCTTTAGTATCTAAATCTATAGAATCTAGTTTTGAAATTAAAGTCGGTATTGGTTTTACTCCTACTCTACATGTGATTGGCATACCGTTTGACATGCCGCCTTCAGTACCACCAAGTAAATTAGTTTTTCTTTTGTAATTTAAAGCACCTTTAGAATCTTTATCAACATAAATTTGGTCATGAACTTTTGAACCTGGTAGTGTGTAGCTAGCTTCACCAGCACCAATCTCAACAGATTTCACTGTGTGAGTACTCATCATTGCTTGAGCGATGATCCCGTCAAGCCTTCTATCCCATTGCACATGAGAACCTAAGCCAATAGGAATTCCTATTGCAAAAACCTCTATTAAGCCACCTAAAGTATCACCTTGCTTGCGAGTTTCATCGACATAAGTCTTAAATTCTTCATCTATAAGCCCGGATTCATCATAAATACGTAATTCTGAATTTTCTATTTGCTCTTTTTTCTCTAAATATTCTTTAGACTTAGGATCAAGTGCTTGACCGTCTTCTGTGAGCCACCATTTAGTTTTAGAATCAACTTTTTTGTGTCCAATTTGAAGAACATGAGAAAAAATTTCAATGCCAAACTCTGCAAGTAGTTTTTTGCAAACGGCACCAACAGCAACTCTAGAGGTAGTTTCTCTAGCAGATGACCTTTCCAAAATATCTCGAACATCAGGAGCATCGTATTTTAAAGTACCAGCAAAATCTGCATGCCCTGGTCTTACTTTAGAAATATATTTCTCATCAAGTTCTTTTTTTATTTGAGAATTTGTTTCATCAACTGGTGCAGCAGACATAACATTGAGCCATTTTTGATGGTCTTTATTTATAAGCTTCATTGCGATTGGTGCACCACCAAAAGAGCGACCATGTCTAATCCCACCAGTAAAAAAAACTCTATCGGTCTCAATTTTCATGCGACCACCACGACCATAACCACCTTGGCGACGTTTTAGATCAATATTGATATCTTCATCAAGAATATTTAGATTTGCTGGGATACCTTCAACAATGATGTTAAGTTCAGGTCCGTGAGATTCGCCAGATGTTAGGAAACGGAAGGTCATTATTTTATTGATTTTAGCATCCAACTAGTTTCAATTGAGATTTTTGGATGAATTGGCAAGTGCAAGGCTTGCGAAGCGAGGATGAACGGAGTTTACTTGACGTAAATGAGTGAAGACGAGCAAGCGTAACGCAGCAATTGCCAATTCACACTAAAATCCAGACTAATTAGGATTTAACCCAGCGTAATAGTTTAACCCATCCAGCTAGAAGCTTATCCCTGATTTCAAGCGACTCTTCAAGCTCCATTTTTTCTTTTGTGCTTAGTCTACCTCGTTGAAGTCTTTGTTGAATATACTGAACTCTCTTCTGATCATTCATTATTTGTCTTTGAATGTATTTATAGCTAAATTGTCTACGACGAATTTTTGCTTTTTTATTAGTGGTTTTCGTTTTTGAGTCAGACTTTGGATCTTCATCTTCATCTTCATCATCATCGATACCATCAATTGATAAATCTTCATCAAGATCTGAATCATCTTCGTTAATATTTAGGTTCGATTTAAAATCATTATCAGTCTCGTTAGAATCAAGATATTCATTAAGATTCATCATGCTGTTTTTATGATTATCTTCTAGTTCATGAGCATCAACATATTTGCCCTCAAGATTTTTTGCGTTAAGTTCACGGGCAGCTTTTGCTTTTTTGATTTTTGCTTTTCTTTTATTACTCTTAGCTTTAGCGCGTGCTCTCGCCTCTTCTATTTCTTCAGGAGTTCTAGTGTCAAGAGGTTTTTTAATTTCTTCTGTAACTGGGGTCTCGGTGTTTTCTTGAACTTCAGTTACTTTATCTTCTCGTTTTTCAACTACAGTTTTTTTCTTTTTTACTTGATTTGGAGTTGAAGTATCA
>CAIYXB010000085.1 GCA_903930015.1 uncultured bacterium
CGATCTACAAAAAGAGGAGAAGACGCTTCACCGCAAACCCAAAAATTTTTAATTAGATTGGCATCTGTTAATTTTGATAAAACATATCCAGCACGCCTTTCATTAAAAGGTCCAATTCCGGGTCCCTGATTACCGTTGCCAGAAGACATTGCATAAAGAATTCTTTTTGTTTCAGAGTTTACTGGCTTATTACTCATAACCCATGAATAATATTCTCTGGCGGTTATTCCTCTATTAGTTGGCTTATCAAAAAAAACCTCTGTATCAGGTTTTAAATTTTTAGTTAGCCCGATTAAAAAACTTCTTTCTCTTGTTCCAAAACCAGGTTTAGAATTTTTTTTTGTTTTTATATAAAAGCGTTTTGCATGATCTCTTGCTATACCCAAAACATAACTAGGACTAGCGCCAGAACTTACACGCCCTCTTAATTCTCGATAATTCCTAACTTCTTCACTTTGTCTTAAAAGAGCATTCGCTCCAATAATTGGAGAATTTCCTCTTTTTTCAGACTGAGCCATTAAAGAAAGAACCCTTCTCCAGGCACTGTCAGAATCTAAACCTAAAGTATTCATTGCATAATCAAAATATCCTGGACGTGCTTCTCTAAGACGAGTAAAAAGAGTTCTCGGCTGAGTAGAAGGAAGTATTTTAGGTTTAGAAGAAACTGCTATCGCAACCATCGTTAACTAAAATTTATTAGATAAAATAATAGTCGTCAACGATTTCTTAATTATTTAAAATTAATATATCGCACAGTCATTGCGAGCCTTCGAAGAAGGCGTAGCAATCCATTCCTGACAACATTGGCCTAAGAAGGTTCAATATGTATCGTAATTTTTGCCTTACCAAATTTCTCAATAATTTTATGCTCTATCTCATGGCTCAGTTGGTGCGCTTCCTGCAAGGAATCTGTATTAAATTTAACCGAAAGCTCAACAAAAGCATGATCATGAACTTTACGAGAGCGAAAACTATGGTATCCGATCACATTAGCAGTTGAAAGAATCATCTCTGAAACTTCTTCCTCTCTTATCCAAGCCTCATCAACAAGAATAGGGACTGTGTGTTGAACAATTTCCCAACCACTATAAAAAATTATAAGGGCAATAAGCAAAGTAAGTAAAGGATCAATCCAATAATGACCGCTAGTTATAAAAAACATACTAATTAATATTGAGATAGTTACTAAAATATCTGAAAAAGTATGTGCCGCATCTGCATTTAAAATCTCACTTTGATATTTTTTTGCTGCATTTTTTTCATAAAGCCAAACAAATATATTAATTCCAAGAGTTACAACAAGTAAATAAATAGTAGTTTTATCAATACTAGGTAATTCAACTGGATTTAAAAACCTTACAATCGACTTTTCAATTAATTCAAAAGATGTAATTGCAAGAAACGCCACAATAGCAAGTGCACCAAGTGTTTCAAATTTATTATGACCATAAGGGTGATTCTCATCAGGTGGCTCTGAGGCAAGTTTAATCATCACAAGAGCAACTATATTATTCAAACTATCAATACTTGAATGTGCAGCATCGCCAATAATACTCAATGAACCTGATTTAAAACCAATAAAAAATTTAATTGAAGCAACAAGCAAATTCAACATCAGAATCGCCTTGAGTATTTTTTTTATCTCGGGCTTAATATTAGAATTTGGATTGGCTAGATGCATAAAGATTACAAGAAAAAGCGCGAGATAGTATCAGTAGCAAGTTCTTTTAAATAATCCATCATGAAAATACCTACAACAACAAGTTTTATAACCGCAATAAAAGTTGCTGTTTTGATCATTCTAGATGGATGTTCATCCTTTTCAGGAATAGCTTTTACTGCAGTTGAAACATCATCCACAACAAGTATCTTCACTAAATACATATAATAGAAAAGAGCTATTATTGATCCAACCAAGCCGATTATCGCAAGCACTTTACCAAAAACAAATCCAGACGAAAAAGCAGTAGAAAACAAAAAGAACTTTGCTATAAAACTTGCTGGTATCAAAGGAAGACCTGCCAAACTAATTAAACAAAAAGCAAACGCTATAACCATCCCAGATCTCTTTTTAATCATTCCAGAATAATCAAAAATCTTTATACTATTTGTAATTTGTTCAAAGTACATCGCACATAAAAATGCACCTGTATTCATCATTGCATAAATTATCAAATACAAAAGTAAAGCAGATAAACTCTCTGGAGTAAAGATCGACAATGCAATTAAAAGATACCCAGCTTGTGCAATAGAAGAATAAGCAAGTAAACGTTTAACGCTACCTCTTGAGATCATTTGAATTACACCAACATAGTTACCAATCACAATAGACAGTACAGCAAAAACCATAAGCAGTATCTGTATTTGCTCGTTATGAAAGACAGTAGAAAAGATTCTGATCGCAACAGCAAAAGCTGCTACTTTTGAAACTACAGACAAGAAGACTGTTGTTGAGGTAGGGGCTCCAGAATAAACATCTGGTGACCAATTATGGAATGGTGCTGCTGCTAATTTAAATGCAATTACGGCACACAAAAGAACAGAAATTAAAATCAATAAGGGCTGTGACAAAACTCCCAAATTGCTAAATTCATACATTGTTTGTGCTACAAGGCTAAAATTTGTTGCTTTTGTTAAACCATAAATAAATGAGATTGCTAAAAGCAGCATGGCAGTTGAGATTGCAGAAGTAACCAAGTACTTAATACCAGCTTCGTTTGAGGCTTTGTTGAATCTTGCATATGCTGTAATTAAAATCGCTCCTAATCCCAAAGTTTCTAAAGCAACAAAAAATACTAAAAAATCATTTGCCCCACATAAAACTCCTGCCCCCAAAGTCGAAGAAAGTATTATTGGATAGTACTCAGCAGGACTCTCTAGTACTTTTAAATATTGGCTTGCACCAAGAACAATTAAAAAACTTACTCCATAAATTAAAGCTCTTAGTAACATAGAAAACTGATCATTTATAAAGCTATTAAAAAGTATTGATTCACTAAAATCAAAAAACAAGTTTTTATAACAAGCTAAACTTGCAAGTAATAAAAACACTGCTGCTATCCCTGCATTGTGTTTTTTGCTTGTCTCAAAAAGACTAGTCAGTATAGTAATAACTATGCCTAAAAGCACAAAAATTTCTGGTAATAAGACCTGAGATACAATTTGAAAATCCATAATTTAGCTAAGCTTTTCCAAGCTTTCCATGGACATTGTAAGATATAAGTAGAACTTGGGCAATTATTAAAATACTCTTGCTGGACTTCTTAATGAAAATACTAAAAATTATGCAAAAGCACAATGATTTAAAAAATAGCAAGGAGTGCGAAGCCGCCATTTTGTATTTACTTGATCATTACTCAAGCTCTATCAATACAAAAGATTTGGATAAAACAATAAAAGACTCTAATAATCTTATTAAAGAGAAGTTTGGTTTAAAAAATATTATTTTCTTTAGTTTATTTCAAGGAAAGCTTGAGATTCATTCTTACATAAATAAAACTGACATTGAAG
>CAIYXB010000086.1 GCA_903930015.1 uncultured bacterium
TTAATTAAGTAAGTGTACGGGAAATGAACGGGCAACTAAATATACTTAACTTATTGATTAATAACGATATTTTAAGTGGATGGGCAGGAACAAACCTGCCTTTGCCTGTTCATAACCTATTGATTTTAAACAACTTTTAAAGGGAAGGCGCTATATATAATAAAGCACCCTTCAAATGGGTGCCTTTATATACTTAATTAGTATCCCGACCCCTTAAGCGATTAATACAAAAACCATTCTCGTTCGTCTGGAGTACTCGATGCAAAACAACAAAATTAAAAAAGCCCGACCTGGCTCAACAGGATCTAGGCATTGGAACTATCAAGGTGGTCAGGAGACTCTGGCTGCAAAGCAACAACGAAGTGAATGCAGTCTTCGCTTGAGATACTTACAAGATATGGGACACGAGCTAGGTTTTATGCATGGACAAAGAACACCTGGAAGGAAACCAGTTAATTATTTAGTACTCGATTACAAAAACAAAGACCACTTAGTTTATGTAATTAATATTATCAACGGGGGTTAACTAAGTTAGCTAAAAGAGCTGAGGATGATTAAGTAGGGCTTGGCGAAAATCTCAACTCTACTTCTTGCTGAATAGAGGCAGCCTTGGCAAAGGGCGAAATAGGGGTGCTAGAAAACATTCGGAATCCGGAGATTTTACTTACCAAGCGTAACTTATATAAGATCAAATATCTTTTTAGACATACTTTTTGCTAACTCTTCTTCGCCAAGGAAAGCATCACAGGAAGTTTCTTTTTTAATGAATTCAATTTCCTCTTGGTCATGACAGCGAACTAATATTTTAATCTTCGGGTTTAGTTTGCAGGCAATCTTTATAATTTCTCTCACTTTGACAGTATCTGGAATAGCTAATACCAACATTTTGGCATTTTTGATATGTGTTTGAACTAATACAACAGGGTCAGAAGCATCGCCAGAGATTGATTTAATATTATTTTTGCGGAGAGCCGAAACAAATTCTCGATTTTGTTCAGCAACCACAAAAGCTATATTCTTTTTTATAAGCTGTTCTCCAATATAACTTCCAACTCTACCGTAGCCAATTAATACAATATGCTTTGCAAGGTATCTTGAGTGTGTTTCATTTTCAAGTTGAGATAAAGAGTCATTAAAAAATATAAATTTAGATTTAAGTTTTGGATGACGCTCAATATATTCTTCAAGATATGACACACCTTTAAATACAAGTGGATTTAAAGCAATTGAAATTAATGCACCAGCAACAATTAAACTTTGACCTTCTTCTGGCAATAATCCAAGACTGACTCCCAGCCCAGCAAGAATAAAAGAAAATTCACCAATTTGCGCAAGACTTGCTGAAACAGTGAGACTTGTTTTTAAAGAGTATTTAAAAAAGTGAACCAATAAAGCTGCTGCAATAGATTTACCAATAACAATAATACCTACTACCATCATAACCTTAAGAGGTGAATTGATAATAATCTCTGGTTTTAAAAGCATGCCTACTGATACAAAAAATAACACAGCAAATGCTTCTCTAAAAGGAAGTGACTCTTCTGCTGCACGATGGCTAAACTCAGACTCTCGCATCATCATGCCAGCAAAAAAAGCACCTAAAGCGAAAGACACACCAAATAATTTACTTGCTCCATAAGCAATACTTACAGCAGCAGCTATGACACATAATGTAAATAACTCTCTTGAGCCTGTGCGAGCGATATGCCATAACATCGCTGGAAATACCTTTTTCCCTGCAATTAACATTACTGCAATAAATAAAGCAATTTTTAATGTTGTAATGAGTAATGATATCCAGAGATTTTCTGCGGGCATAACAGATGCAGAACCACTTAGGGTGTTTGCAATAGCTGGCAAAAGAACCAATACTAAAACCATAATCAGGTCTTCAACAATTAACCAGCCAACTGCGATTTGACCATTGATTGTCTGAAGTAAGCCAGTTTTTTCCATAGCTCTCAGAAGCACAACGGTGCTTGCCACAGATAAAGATAGGCCAAAGATGAGTGCTGCACTTAAATCCCAACCCCATGATAATGCGAGGAATGCCCCCATGAGCGTGGCAGCAATGATTTGCAATAAGGCACCGGGCACAGCAATCTTTTTAACTTTTAATAAATCATCTAAAGAAAAATGAAGGCCGACACCAAACATTAATAACATAATTCCAATCTCTGCTAATTCTGCTGCAATTTTGCTGTTAGCTACAAAGCCTGGAGTAAAAGGACCAATTAAAATTCCAGCTAAGATGTAACCGACAAGTGCTGGTAGTTTTAAACGGTTTGCAAAAAAACCAAGAATAAGTGAAAGGCCAAGCGCAGATGAAATTGTAGTAATAAGAGGAAAATCGTGAGGCACTTTTAATCCCTAAAAAATTTCAAGTATTATGAACTGAGCTAATCCCCCAGAGTGAGATATTTTACAGTATTTGTGAGCGTTGTAGAGGCTTGGGCTGGGAGATTTGGTAGTGGGGGATAGAGGGGTGTGCTAGAAGTGTTTTCTAAATCTACAAGCTGATTCTTCCATTTTTCAGTGCTATATCAAATCTGGTTCCATCTAGCCAAAAGTGCCGTATATAGGGGGTGGGTGGGGTGCCTATAACGCAAAATATTAGTTTCTAGTATGTGACAGCAGACACCCTTGTGGTAATCTAATTCTTGCTCCAATTATGCTCCAATTAACTAAATAAAAGGGAGTTGGACAACGCACTTACTTTTTTAGACTTGTTGATTTTACTGGGGTTTTGACGCAGTCAACATCGCTCTTCTCACCATTTATGACATGGTGAAAGCAGTAGACCGTACGATGGTGATCTCAAATATCCACTTAGTGGAAAAGTCTGGGGGACGCTCTGGGCTTTATAAGCGAGGTGAGGGACTAAATAAAACAAAGTCTAAAAAAGTAAAATAAAAGAAGGCGTTGCTCCAATTCTGCTCCAATGAAAGGGATGTGGATATGGCAACGATTAGTAATAGAAACAACAAATGGCATGTAAGAATTAGACGAAGTGGTCAGCCGACCGTAGCTAAAACATTTTTAATAAGAACCGATGCAGAGAAGTGGGCAAGAAGTATTGAAATAGAAATAGACCGCGGAAGTTATATCAACACAAGCTACGCTCAAAAGACTTTATTCAAAGATTTAATCGAGCAATACCTAAAAGAAGTAACACCCACCCTTAGAGGTGCTTTTGAAGACGGTTATAGATTAAGAAAGATGATGAGAAATCCTATAGCTGAACTTAATCTTACAGAGCTAACCCCAAGTAAAATTGCCAACTACCGAGACGAACGACTTAAGGAAGTAAAACCCAATACAGTCATTAGAGAACTGGCATATATCTCCAGCATGATTAATCACGCGCGACGCGAATGGGGGCTAGGAATTATTAATCCTGTAGCACAAATAAGAAAACCATCTCAACCACAAGGTCGTGAAAGAATTTTAAACGATGTGGAAATGGATCGCATACTGCGCGAAGTAGAAAAACTAAATCCATTTATGAAACCTCTTTGTGAGTTTGCTTTAGAAACTGCTATGAGACGCAGTGAATTATTATCTTTGAATTGGACTAACATTGATTTTATAAAGCGTACTGCACATCTCAAGATAACTAAGAATGGATCAAGTCGTTTTGTTCCTTTATCAACAGAAGCAATTAACATACTTAATAAAATGCCACGTGATATTAGTGGCAAAATTTTTCCATTAAAAGCAAATACAGTATCTATGGGATTTATAAAAGCAGTGAAGAGGACTGATATTAAAGATTTTCACTTTCACGATTTACGACATATGGCACTTACTAAACTATCTTCTAAGTTTACAAATATTTTAGAGTTAGCGGCAATAAGTGGTCACAAGGAATTAAAAATGCTCCAAAGGTATGTTCATATAAGAGCTGAAGATCTTGCTAAGAAAATGATGTAAGTATTTCGCATAAACCATCTTGATGAATTTATGTTTACTTTTATTTTACTAATGGATATTGATTATTTTTTGAAACTTACTCTCTGATTATAAGGATTATGAATTGCATTTATTTTGTGCATATATTTCAATTGACGGACTACTAGACCATGGATAATATGTTTTCAAAATAGCGCACAAACGGTTCCGCCTCGCTAGCAAAAGTTAGATGTTTAACTTGAACACAAAGGCACCCTTGAATTGAACACTTAAGGGTCGCGTCCACCAGAACTCCTACTGGGTAAAAAAATCGGCAGCAAATGTTCGTAACAACTAAAGCGGTGAATTCACGTTCACTTAACATTTACTTGTCTACGAGTTTGCTACCGTGCAGCCCAAATCTCACGAGTTTAAATTCGATAGGCTTCTTTTATAGAAAGCTTTATTATGAGTAATACTATCAAAAAATATGATATAAATCAATCACTTAGTAACAATTTTAATCACGCAATTAGCATCTTTGAAAACATCAAATCAGTTAAACCCTCAGAGCAGACAAAGCTTGATTGGGACTCTTTTTGCAATATCTTGAAAGAGGGATTTGAATCACCAGTTAAGGACACTGCATTATTTGGTCCTTATAAACTCAAAGAAAATACAACCAGAGGAAATGCAAATGTAGAGGAAATTTCACTTCTTGTATTTGATATAGATGACCCACAAAGCAAATCTCTTGAAGATATAAAAGTCTTAATCAAAAAATATGATTGTGTCATTCACACGACATGGTCACATACAAATGAAAACCCTCGTTATCGTTTGATCATCAGACTTAAAACTAAAGTTAGTCCGTTAGATTATGATTTGGTAAGGAAAGGCTTTATATTTTTTAATGCTGAATTAAGTAATCTATTTGATAAAGCATGTTCGGATATTGCACGCGCATATTATCTTTATTGTTTTTCTGAGAGTAATAAGGGTTTAGCATCATTCTTTATTAATCAAGGAGAACCTTTAGATCCTGAGCTTATTAAATTACCCCCCCCTGCAAACGACGCTAATGTTAAACCTGATTTTCACTCAGTAGCTAACGGCGTAAAAGAGGGTGGAAGAAATGATGCGCTTGTAGTATACGTTGGTGGACTTATTGGCAGGGGCGACAGTTATGAGCAGTGTATAGAAGGTGTAAAAAAATGGAATCAAAATAATGAACCTCCATTAGATTTCAATGAACTGACTCGTACACTAAACAATATATGGAATAAGCATTATAAAAATTCCAATGTTCAACCTATCAATACACCCTTTCAATCAACCCCCGAAATAAAGCAATACAAAATAGTTAAAGCTGAAGATTTGCTTGCTACGCTTCCATTGCCTCGTAAATGGGTGATTGATGATTTTCTACCTCGTAATATTGTAGCTGCTCTCATTGCAGCAGGCGGTTCAGGTAAATCTTATCTAGCCATGAACTTAGCTATTTCTGTTGCATCAGGTGGGATTCTTTTTAATAAGTTTATGCCAAGCAAGGAAGGTAAAGTTGTTTTTATAAGTGGCGAAGATGACATCGCTGAATTACAACGTAGGCTGCATTGGTCGACAAGTAGTTTACCTAAGCAAGTTGTTGATCGTATTGGAAAGAATATTAACTTCGTGGATCTTGCTGACACCTTTGAAGCGTTTACTGAAAAAGATAAAACGGGTGAAGTTCACATGACTAACTCGGTTACTAATTTAATCAGCAGCATAAAAGAAAGTGTTAGTAATGAAGTTGATTTGATTATTGTTGACCCTGTATCAAGATTTAGAGGTGGCGAAGAAAACTTAGCTGTAGACACCACCCGCTTTGTGCAGGCACTTCAAATATTTACAAGTCAATTAAATGCGACTGTGCTTTGTCTTCACCATGTTAATAAAGGTGCTAAATCAAATGGTACTGGGCAAAACAATGCTCGTGGTTCTAGTGCGCTTGTTGACGGCGTTCGCTTAGTGATGGAGCTGAATCAACTCAGTGAAGATGAAGTTAAGAAACAATATGGAGACACCCAAGTTAAGTTAAATATCTTGAATCTACATTGTGTAAAAACAAACTATACAAAACCTTTTGATCCTATTGCTTTAAATAAAGGTGAGAACGGTTGCTTGGAGGTGATGACAATGATTCCTGGTGACCATATTAAGGTGAGCATTCTTCGAGAAATCAAAAAGACTTCGTTAACCAAATCTCAATTCAAAGAAACTTACGGCAAAGCTAATGGCGGGATGTTTAGCTTGTCACAAAAAGAGTTGGTTAAGAAGCTAGAAGACTTTGAGAAGGATGGCTTAGTTGACATTAAGGAGCGCGAACCCATGACCGTAACTGTCAAAGGCGAAGCGTTAATTAAGTAAGTGTACGGGAAATGAACGGGCAACTAAATATACTTAACTTATTGATTAATAACGATATTTTAAGTGGATGGGCAGGAACAAACCTGCCTTTGCCTGTTCATAACCTATTGATTTTAAACAACTTTTAAA
>CAIYXB010000087.1 GCA_903930015.1 uncultured bacterium
ACTAAAGATTTTGATTACCTCTGTATCTGCTCTGATAAGGATGTTGATACAAGCAAAGACTCTGTAAAAGTAACAGCTGAAGAACTCGATAAAGATAGTAGTAAAGTTACAACAGATGTAAATGATATTAAAAAGTTTTTGCAAAAATCAAATGGTGATAAAGTCATCTACACAACTTATCAAAGCTTACCTAAACTAATGGAAGCAAACAAATTAGCTAAAGTAAAAATTGATCTTGCTTTAATTGACGAAGCTCACAAAACAACAGGTTTGCGAGAGGGACTGTTTACTCTTATTCATGACGACACAAATCTAGCAATCAAAAAACGTCTCTATATGACAGCAACTCCAAAAATTGCTTCAGATTCTGTTGATGGTGAACTCGTTGTAGATATGAGCAATGAGAAAATTTACGGTCCAGAGTTCCATAGAATGAGCTTTGGAGAAGCTATAGAGCTAGGCATACTTTGTGATTATCATGTAATAGCAGTTGGTGTTACAGAAGATGTGCTAAGAGCTAAAGCAGATAAAAATTCTGGTGAATATCAAGATTTACTGAACAATATCGCACTTGAAAAAGTTATGAATGAGCATGGTGCTACTCACGCACTGAGCTTTCATTCTAGAGTAGATAAAGCAGAAGCATTTAGTGAAGCTCACAAAAAGCTTTATCATGGGACCTTATCTCTTCATGTAAATGGAAATCAAAATACTACAGAAAGAGAAAAAATCCTTGAAAGATTTGCTCAGGTGAAAGCTCCAAATAAAGCCCTTGTGACAAATGCTAAATGTCTTACAGAGGGTGTTGATGTTCCTGCAATAGATGTAGTGTATTTTTGTGATCCAAAATCATCTCCTGTAGATATAGTTCAAGCTGCTGGTAGAGCTTTTAGAAAAGACAAAAACAAACCGAGTAAAGTTGGTTATGTAGTTGTGCCAATCTTACATAAACCTGGTGAAGAGATTGCAGATGTTGTTTCAAGAAGTAGTTTTAAAAATGTAGTTAGAGTACTTCAAGCTCTTGGAAGCGCTGATGAAAGACTAGTCGCTAAACTTTGTCTAAACAAAGGGGAGAGACGTGGCGGCGGCGGTGGTGAAGGCTGTCCTGGAATTTCATTAGAGGGTATAGAAGAAAAAGGTATCAGTGAAAAAATCTTCTCAGAGTTTATTGAAAGATCTGGCAATCGTTTGAAACCTTTGCTCTATGCTGATTTTGATGCTGCGGTTGACGCTATAAAGAAAGCTTGTCCTAATAGACCAGGTAATATTAATCATTATTTTGCAAGTCAAGGTGAGTATAAAGGAAAGGGTATGAAAGAACAGATAGGGATTGGATATACAGCCTTGAAAACTCTTGCCATAAAAGCTAGTAAAGCTAATGGGGATACTACTCTGGCTCAATTAGCTGATTTGATTTGGGGAGAAGGGCTAAAAGCTCCAGAGACTTTTGATTATGCAGTTAAGGCTATAAAGAAAGCTTGTCCTGATAGACCAGGTAATATTGAACATTATTTTAAAAGTCGAGGTGAATTTCAAGGAGACGGTATAAAAGAACAGATAGGAATAGGGTTCCTTGCTTTAAAAAATCTTGCCATAAAAGCTGGTATAGCTACTGGGGATACTACTCATGCTCAATTAGCTGATTTAATTTGGGGAGATGGCAAACTTAATTTCGCTTCGGCAGTGGAGGCTATAAAGAAAGCTTGTCCTGATAGACCAGGTAATATTAATCATTATTTTGCAAGTCGAGGTGAATTTCTAGAAAAGGGTATGAAAGATGAGTTAGGGATTGGATTTGATACATTGAAAAATCTTGCCATAAAAGCTGGTATGGCTAAGGGGGATAGTACTCGGGCTCAATTAGCTGATTTAATTTGGGGAGAAGGGCTAAAAGCTCCAGAGACTTTTGATGCTGCAGTTGAGGCTATAAAGAAAGCTTGTCCTAATAGACCAGCTAATAATAACGAATATTTTGACAGTCAAGGTGAGTATAAAGATAAGGGCATGAAAGAACAGATAGGAATAGGGTTCTTTGCTTTAAAAACTCTTGCCATGAAAGCTGCTAAAGCTAATAGGGATACTACTAAGGCTCAATTAGCTGATTTGATTTGGGGAGAAGGGCTAAAAGCTCCAGAGACTTTTGATTCTGCAGTTGTGGCTATAAAGAAAGCTTGTCCTGATAGACCAATTAATTCTTCTCTGTACTTTGCAAGTCAAGGTGGGTATAAAGGAAAGGGTATGAAAGAACAGATAGGGATTGGATGTACAGCCTTTAAAAATCTTGCAATTCAAGCAACTCAAGCTAATGATAAAACTACTGTCTCTCAATTAGCTGATTTGATTTGGGGAAGTAAAAAGTAAACAGTCGCTCTCGGTTGATTACATAGAGCATTGGGGTCGTAGACGGTCAAAAGACAAAAATTACCCCAACAAATTCCTATTTTAAGATTTAAGAGGACTTTTGACCATAAGCGCTAGGTTAGTGAGCATATAGCCTGCCATTTCCTTGTAAAAGCCTTTGCCTTGGTGGTTCAGAGAGTTTTTCTGTTATGGACTTCCAGTTTCTGATCACTTGTGACAATGGA
>CAIYXB010000088.1 GCA_903930015.1 uncultured bacterium
AACGTCATTCAGTTCTTTTATCGGTAATTGAAACTGCCAAAAAACAAGGTCACTCCTTACTGGATTCTTGTAAATTAATGCTTAATCATCAATTGGTATTACAGGCTTAGGACTGAGTAGTTACATAAAAACTCTTTAATCTTTGGCGTCTAGCTATTATCTAAGCTAAAATAATCTAGTCTATATAATCAACAAAAATAAATTTCATTTTTTTCTTGATTAAGGGCTGTTTTTGACTTAGATTAGATTGGTAAGAACCTAAAAAGCATATTTAGCGTCTAAACTATAAGAAAGAAACGTAATACATACTAGATTGTAAATGAGAATAAAAGAAATAGAGCTTGATAATTTTAAAAGTTTTGGTGAAAAAACAACCATCCCAATGCTTGATGGTTTTACTACAGTATCGGGTCCTAATGGTTCTGGGAAATCTAACGTAGTTGACTCTTTAATGTTTGCACTTGGTCTTACAACCACGCGTAATATGCGTGCAGAAAAATTAACTGACCTTATTAATAACATCAGCGGAAGACCTGAATGTTCAGTACAAGTGACTTTTATCAATAACGGTAAAGGTAATGAAAATGCAAATGGTGAAGAAGTTGTTATTAAAAGAAAAATTCGTCTTAAGAGAGACGGATACGATTCAAAATATTTTTTAAACGGAGAGACAGCGACACTCAGAGACATACACGAAAAACTCGGCAGATATAATATCAGCCCTAAAGGTTATAACGTTGTTATGCAAGGTGACGTTGCATCTATCATCAGCATGAACCCAGGAGATAGGCGTAAAATTATTGATGAGATCGCTGGAGTTGCTGAATTTGATCGTAAAATTGAACTTGCAGATATCGAATTAAACACCGTCCTTGAGAGGATTGAAGGGCAAGTAACTATTTTAAAAGAGCTTGAGGATAGACTAAGCAAACTTCAACACCAAAGAGAGCAGGCTCTAAAATATCAAGAACTAAAAGTTAGAAGAATTGAGCTTGAAAGAAAATTCTTAGCTGTTCGTATTCGCCAAGTAAGGCTTGAAAAAGAAAGTACTGAAAAAGAAATTGATGAGCTTAAAGATGAGAAAATCAAACTTCAAGAAGAGCAAGCTCAAATTAATGAGCAAATGACACAAGCCCAACAAGAACTAAATACTCTTGCAAAAGAAATTGAGGAGCTTGGTGAAACTAAACAAAACGCACTTCAAGAAAAGAAAGACGAGAAAAGGCAAATTCTTTCAAAAGAAGAAAGCGCGCTTGAATATATAGACAAACAAATCGCAGATGAAAACGAAGAAAATGAAAACCGCGATAAAGAAATTAAAGAACTCAAAAAAACCCTAAAGAATATTGACTTTAAAGCAGAGGAATTTACACAAGAAATTAACTCTATTAGAGTAAGTATTACTGAAGAGAGAAGTCGTTACGAAGAGCTACAAGCTCAGATGCTTGCAAAAAGTAAAAATTCAAACATAAGCACTCAAAGCGTTATAGAAAGCCAAGATAAAGTAGCTGCACTCAAGGCTAAAAAGGCTGAGGTTGACCAAGAAAAAGCTCGTATTGAAGAAAAAGCAAGTTTAATAGAAGCTCAAATGCAAGAGCACAAGAAAGCTGCTGAACATGCATTAGAAAAAATTGAAAATCTAAGACTCAAAAACGATAGTATTGGTGGCGCTGAGATTAAGCAAGAAATTGCTTTTATAAGTAAAAATATTCAAGCGGTTAAAGAAGAGCATAGAGATACAAAAGAAGAAATCAAAACTCAAGAAGCGAAACTCAAAAAAATTGAAACTGAAATCGCAAATCTTGAAGGTCAAGAGCAAGCAGCAAACGCTGCTGGATTTGGGCGAGCAGTTGAAAGTGTACTTAAGATTGATGGTGTTCATGGAACACTTGCTCAACTTGCAACAGTCGAAGGTGAATACCAACTAGCCGTAGAAACAGCTGCTGGTGCAAGACTTAGAGCAGTTGTTGTCGATGATGATTATGTAGCTCAAGAATGTATCGATTTTTTACGTAAACAAAAAGCCGGACGTGCGACATTTTTACCTTTAAATAAAATGCGCGAGTCAAGAGCTTACCCTCTACCAAACGAGCCTGGTGTAATTGATTGGGCAATCAATCTTGTGAGTTTTGAGGACAAGCATAAAGATGCTTTTTCATATGCTTTTGCTGATACTCTTGTTGTCAAAAACTTAGAAGCTTCAAGAAGACTTATTGGTCGCTATAGAATGGTTACCGTTCAAGGTGACCTAGTTGAAAGAAGTGGTGCTATGACCGGTGGTGCGGCACTTAAATCAAATATACATTTTGGTGCGGATAGCGAAAAGCAAAAAGAACGTTTCCTAGAGCAAAAAGCTGAAACAGAGAAGTTCATTAAACAACTTACCGAAGAATACGAAAGTCTAGAAAATCAAATGGAAGAATCTAGAATCAAACTTGAAGATCTTAAAGAGCAGTTAGGTGAACTTCAAGCTAAAAGTGGTATTTCGGAAACTCAATTACTGAACTTCCAACAACAATACGAGACAGAAAAAGAAGAGATAACTAAAGCAGCTACTGAGCTTGAAAAACTTGGTGGTGCAAAAGAGAAAGTCTTAGAACGCATAGCAGTAATCGATGTTCAAATCGATAAAGAAGATGCTGGTCTTCAAGCCCTTGCTGCTGAGATGAAAGATTCTAAGCTTGAGTCGATTATTGAAGAGTCTAGAGGTATTGAAGTTGAAGTCAAACGTTATGAATCAATGCTCAATAACTTAATCAATGAATCAAAATCTCTTGAAATTGAAAAGAATTTTAGTAATCAAAATATCGATAAGATTACAATTCAAATAGAAGACTCTAAAAAGGAAATTATTGCTCTGGAAGAGAAAAAACCTCTTCATCAAGAAAAAATAATTGAACTTAGAAATGAAATTGAGACTATCGATAAAGAAATTGAGGTTTTAAAAGAAAAGCTTCACGCTCACCAAGCTAAAAGAGATGAAATCTCTGGAAGCCTTATTAATTTAGGCCAACGCAAAGGTGAAATAACTGGGCTTGTTGAAGGTATTGCAATGAAGATCGTTGAAAACAAAAAACGATTAATCAACTTAAATGATCACTTAAGTCAATTACTTGAAGAATTAAAAGAGCACCCTGAACTTGAAGAAATTGAACTTGCTGATGAAGATATTCATGCTTTGCAAACCGAGTTAAATAAAATAGAAAAACAAATGCGTGCTATGGAACCTATTAATATGCACGCAATTGAAGAATACGACCAAGTTGCTGAGCGTAAAAAAGAAATAGAAGAAAAACAAGAAACTCTTAATCAAGAGAGGTCTATGCTACTTGGCAAAATAGATAGTTACAAAAACGAAAAGAAAGATGCCTTTTTAACGAATTTCAATATGATTGATAATTATTTTAGAGAAATTTTTGCTGATCTTTCTTTTGGACAGGGTGAATTAATCCTAGAAGACCCTGAAGAAGTCTTTAATGGTGGGCTTGTAATTAAAGCTCAACCTCGTGGTAAGAAAATGCAAAGACTAGAAGCAATGAGCGGTGGAGAGAAATCGCTGACTGCACTTAGCTTCTTGTTTGCTCTTCAGCAATGTAACCCAGCACCTTTTTATGCTTTTGATGAAGTTGACTCCGCTTTAGATGGAGTAAACGTTGATAGGTTAGCACACAAGATTCGTCGCAATGCAAATAGCACACAGTTTATTGTTGTCAGCCACAGAAGACCAATGCTAGAGCAATCCGATAGAGCGATTGGTGTTTCTGTTGCTAAAACTGGTTTTAGTAAAGTTATTGGGGTTCGCAATATCTTAGGTGAAGAAGAAGGATCTGAGGAGTTAAATTTAGTTGCAGCATAATCAAACCACCTCTTTTTATACTCACGACACCACTGAGCTTAATCCAGAGCTTAATGATGTTGATGAAATGGAAAACATCAAAAGAAGCATTGATGATTCTAGTTTAGATATCTTAGTTGATATGGCAAAACTTGGTGAAATCAATCCGTGGGATGTTGATTTAGAAAAAGTCACTAGTAAATATTTACAGTTTGTAAGTAGTAGCCAAGGCGATAGCTTAAAAGAAGCTGGAAGAGCTATTTTTTATGCTTCTGTACTGCTTAGAATGAAAAGTGATTTCCTTTTAGAAGAATCCCATGATGCTCTTAGAATTGGCTTACATAAAGAGCTTGATGATGATGCCTTGCTTGAAGAAGAACTAAATTCTCATAATATTAAACAAATTACCTTTGATGATCTTGAATCAGCAATAAGAAGAAAATACATCTCTAAAGCAAAACGTTTTCGAAAATTAACTTTAAAAGACTTAATAAACGCTCTTCAAGAAGCTAAAGAAGAAGAAGAGACTAGAATTTACCGTAAACAACAAAGATTACTTGATTTTGAATCTTATTCGATTATTGCACCAGATGTTGAAGGTGACATAATGGACTTAACTCATGCTGAAGATCTTGAAGGAGTCATTGCAAAATTAAGAGTTATACTACCTGAGTATCTCTGCAATGGATCAGGTTTAGAATTTAGAAATGTAGTTAAATTGGTCGGGTGTTGGTCAAACGCATTTTTGGCGACAATTTTCCTTGCTCATGAAAGAGAAATTGAAATGGAGCAAGAAGAATATTATGGAGATTTATGGCTATATGAACCAAGTAAATAACCAAGAAGAACGCAACGATAAATTAGATGATCATGCTCTTGAAAATAACGCAGAGTATCAAGAGATTATTGATGATGGATCAAATATAAACCAGAGCAATGTTGCAGAAGAACTCAACAAAATTCTGCCAAGCTCAGGTTTTGATTTTGCTTTTGATAAATTTCAAAAGACTCTTGATGAAGCCAAAGAAGTTCTCAATATGAAACTCGAAGATATTTCTAAAGATCGCACAGAACAAATAGAAACTCTTTCGATAGAAACAATGATGGGTGATGTAAAAAAATCAAACTTGAAAAGATTAAAATCTCGCCTAGAAGCAATACTTTTCCTAAGTGAAAAACCACGCACTGCTGAAAGTCTTGCTCAACAATGTGGTGCTGATACAGATTTAATAATCCAAGCTTTGACTAGTCTTGTACAAGATTACGAAGATAGAGATGGTGGAATTGTTATTGATTGTACTCATGGCTATTGTATGCAAATTGCAGATGAATTTGAGGATTTAACAGATGATATTTTACCTCTTGAGCTTAGAACTGCTGTCCTTAGAACCCTTTCAACAATTGCCCTTAAAGAGCCAATTATGCAAAGTGATTTGATGCAGATTCGTGGTGGTGGTATCTATGAACATGTAAAAGAACTAGTAGAACTTGGTCTTGTAAAGAAAACCAAAGATGGTAATTCTCATGTTATCCACACAACCAAATTCTTTTCTGAAAACTTTAAATTAAGTCAAAACGGACTAGAACTACAAACAGTACTTAAAAAAGCAAGCCCAAGAGATGTTGAATTTGTAAGACCTAACACTCTTATCGCTGGGCATGTTTATGAAAGTGAAGAAGAAAATAATTCTTCAGCTTTAGAAAAAATAGCCAACTAGGACTGATCTTCTTCCCGATCTAAAAGTAAATCATTATAGCCAGGATGAATAATTCCTTGAGCATAGTCAGCGTACTCTCTCATTAAAGCCTGTAGTTTAGTTATCGCTAAAACAGCATCACCAACATTATCATTCCATTTCAGACCATTTACAATAACACTGACAATATCATGAGCATCTGAGTAAGAATCTGAAAGGTAACGCTCATGAGCTTCTTCAGATAAATCATCTTGCTCATATGAATCAACGGTTGTTAAGTATTTATGGATATCAAAAAGCTTTATATTATCCTTCAAGCTTTGAAAACCATTATTTAAAAATAACTCTGCAGCCTTCTTTCTTGGAGCTTTAATATAAAAAGGCACTGAAGGATATGGAAAATCTTCACTTTTTATAACTTGTAAATTAGAATTCAAAGCTCCTGAAAGTGCGCCTATTAATTTGTTGTTGAGACCTTCATTATAACTGTGCTTTAAAAAACCTATTAACTTTTTTAAACCATCTCTTGTCAAAGTTGTGTCATCACCATGAAAATAAACTTTTGGAATTGCTCCATTAAGTAAAGTAGTTTTCTCTACCGGTTCATAAGCACCAAGCTCTAAGGTACAGTAATAATTCCTTAAATTTATTTAATCAACAGGAATTAGTGGTTTGAAGGATTCTTAACAATAAAGTTCAAGGAT
>CAIYXB010000089.1 GCA_903930015.1 uncultured bacterium
ATCCGATATGCTTCAGGGTGTTGCGAATTTTCCGAAAACTTTTTTGATTTGATTGCTTAGGCAGCCCGAATTTTTGCGACGGGCACGGTTAAGTTAGCTTAAGTGATAAATCCTGATTAAAATCACAGGTGTCAGCAAAAATGAGCGGTTGTCTAAGTAATCAAATCATTTAAAGTCAATTTCCAAATAATGCTGCTTCATTGTAATTGTCAATGAATTATGTAATCTTTACAATCGCATTAACGTATCTAAACTATCTCAGCTCTTAAAGCCCAAGCATTAGCTTTGGTGATTCGAACATCAACAAATTGTCCGATGTATTTATCGTGAAGCTCTGGATCGCAGTCTATGTTAGTAGTTTTGTTATCATCGATTCTTCCAGCAAGACGCATAGGGTTTCTTTGAGAAGGTCCTTCAACAAGTACCTTTTGTATGGTGCCTAAATATCTCTGAGCTTGCTTTTCAGCGGTCTCAGCGATAATTGCATTCATAAAGCGAATACGCTCATTCTTTTCTTCAGCACTAATGGGATCATCCCAAGTGGCAGCTGGGGTAAAAGGTCTTTTTGAATAGACTGCAGTGTTACATGCGTCAAAACGAGCTTCTTGAATAGCTTTGATACTATCCATAAATTGTTCGTGAGTTTCTCCGGGGAAGCCAATAATAATATCGCTTGTAACAGTTGCGCTCGGCATGAGCTTGCGTATGTAGTTAATGAGTTCCATGTATCTTTCGTAAGTGTAACGACGAGCCATTCTTTTTAGAACTTCGTTATTGCCTGATTGAATTGGTAAATGAAAGTATTTAGAAAATTTAGGAAGCTCCGCAACAGTCTCTATAAGTTCAAATGTCATATCACACGGATGAGAAGTGAGAAATTTTATTCTTTCTATTCCTTCGACTTTGTGTATTTCTCTTAGTAGTGTTGTAAAATTAGTTTTAATATCAAGTCCGTAGCCGTCTACGTTCTGTCCAAGGAGTATGATTTCTTTAAAGCCTTCTTTTGCCAGTCCTTCAATCTCTGATTTGATTTCTTCAATAGATCTAGATCTTTGTTCACCACGTGTTTTTGGTACTATACAGTAAGTGCATTTATAGTTGCAGCCGTAGATGATATTTACCCAAGCAAAATATTTTGTTTTTCTAAAAATTGGTGTCTCTGGAATAAGTTCAGGTAGCTCTTCCCAGACTTCGGCTGTTTGCGGGCGACTAAAATTAATACCTCGGTTATCTTCAATACCTTCAACACCATTATCAAGTGCCTCTCGGTATTTGTTCTCTGCTTCAATTACTAAATCTGGTAGTCTGTGAATGTTGTGTGTGCCAACTAAGATATCAAGTGTCTTTATCTCTTTTACTAAATCAGAACCTTCTTGCTGTGCAACACATCCAGATACTGCTATTAATGAACCTGGTTTACGTAATTTGTCCCACTTTCCAATATAACTGCGCATCTTATCGACTGCATGTTCACGAATGCTGCATGTGTTGAGTATTGATAAATCAGCTTCTGCAAATTTATCAGTAGGATAATACTCAATATCCTCAAGCATGCCAAGCATACGCTCAGTATCAGCAAGATTCATCTGACAGCCTAAAGTCTCAATAAATACCTTTTTTTTGGTTCTGGGCTTAGCAATATTTTCTTTGGTTTTGCTTTGTTGCAGACTTTGCATTGTGATTTATATTAACATGTCAATTCTTACCAACTCTTATTATTATTTAAAGTAATGTAATTGCTTGAATATAAACACAAAATCTCCTATTTACTTTGATTTCTCGAACTTTGGACTGTTAAAATCAGAAAAGCCTACTAAATATAAGGAGATTGAATGAAAAGCACAATTAAAATTTTAGTTTTAACGTTGTTTTTTGCTGGATTATTAGGTCCTGCAAGCGCACAAGAAAGAGTTAGACAAGTAAAAAACTTTACAGTATTAAACCCAAGCTTAAGTACTAATAGATTAGTAGAATTAGCGATAGCAACGACAGATCTAAATATAGATTTACAAGCTCGAGATAATGCAATTTTTAGAATAAAAGGTGTTCGCAACCTTCTAAATCAAAATGAAAATTTGAACAACATACAACTTGTTGTTTATGATGTAACCAGTTCTGGTAAGAGAAATTTTGTTGTCACTGAAACACTAACAGTAGGTGTCAATAGAGACAGTCGAGTTTTAATTCCAGTTGATTTAGGGCAATTTATTTCTGCAACAAGAAAATTAGAAGTAGATCTTTATGATGCAAAAAGAAATCTAGTTGCTACTTATCCAGTTACTGTGAATGCAATTAATCTTGATACTCAAGTTACTGGTGGTAACGATCCTAATAGACAATTTACTTGCGATGGACTTGATATCGAAGCTTGTATTGAGAGTTTCTTTGTCAATAATATAGATGTAATTGCAAAACCTAGAAAACAATCAAGTGCTTCTATTCAAAGAAATCCTTTAACAGATAGATTAGAGCTTAATGTACCTTTTGCTAGAGAATATAAACAATTCGATGGTAATAGAAGAAGAATTAAAGTTAATATTGACCAAACAGGTACTGGGACTGGGTTAGCAAGTTTTGGTGAGACGATGGATATTAGTAGAATTAGACTTGGTCCTAGTGCAAATGATTTTGCTAATTTTCGTTATGATACTGGATTAAATAACTTTATTTTAAGTTCTGGTACTAATGGAAATACTCTTGTTGATAATTTTTATTTTAATGATGCTGGTAAATTAGGAATCGGTGTTTCAGCAGCTCCTGCTTATTTATCAATTCGTGGTGGTACAACAACAATGCCTCAAATCTTTTTAGATCAGGGAAGTTTGACTACGACCTTGATTGACGGTGCTGTTGAATTTGATGGCAACGAGTTATATCTAACCAAAAATGGTGTTCGTCGCCCAATCGGTACTGGAGCTACTGGTGCAACAGGACCAGTAGGACCTCAAGGACCTGTAGGAGCACAAGGACCAATCGGACCACAAGCGAGTCTCTATAATGGTGGAATTATCAATGGACCAATAGCATTTACAAATAACGGTGCTTTTCTTTTTGCTAAAGGAGCTCAAAATGGTCATCTTTGGACTTCGGATGCAGCTGGTAATGCTAGCTGGAAAGCTCCTGCAAAAAATACACTGACTCCTGTTGCTGTAAGTGGTGCAATTGATATTAATGCTAAAACTACGATAGATGTTACAGGACTAAATTTTGTACCTTTGTCTGATAGTAATGTTGCAACAATTGATACTTTGGTTACTATGACTGGTGGTGTTATTGGTCAGAGAGTTACGCTTCAAATCAAAGATAATTGGTTGACTTTTGATATTAATACTTCAGGTGCAAACAGAATATTCTGGGGTCGCGGAACGGCTGTGGGAACTAGAACTCAAGCTCAAAGTGAGATCTTTACTTTTGTTTTTGATGGTACAAATTGGTTTATGGTTGATAGATATATCCTTTAATCTGGGAATATAATTTATGCTTTTGAGAAAAAGAGCTCCTGAAAGGGAGCTCTTTTTTTTGTATCTCGTTATCTGATAAATTAACTGTTATTGCGAGGAGTAAGCGACGAAGCAATCAAAAACTAAGATTTTTACTGAGCTGGATCGCCACGCTTCGCTCGCGATGACGTAGCAATTCAAGTTATTTTCTAAGCTTCAAGTGCTTTTAGAAATGAACTTACTTCTGTAGCTTCTCTTGAAATTTTTGGTGCTGATTGTCTATTAATTATAGTTGTACTCATATTGTGTTATCTTATCATCGTCGTCTCTTTTTAGCAAGTTTCAAGGGCTGAAAAGAGCCAAGATTATGCACTTTTACTCTTTCATACGTAAATTCTGAATTTTTCAGTGCATCCTTAAGTAGTGATGTACTGCTAGGGTTAGTCGACATGCTGTTATCTTAACAAAACTAATATTTATCCGTAAAGCTTAAAATGTTAATATATAATAATTCACTCTATGGATAGAATATTTGACTTAATTATTGTGGGAGGAGGGCATGCTGGTACTGAAGCTGCTCATTCTGCTGCAAAATTGGGCTTAAATACCCTACTTCTAACAAATAGCATAGACCAGATAGCTTCCATGCCCTGTAACCCTGCAATTGGGGGTCCAGCAAAGTCTCACCTGGTAAAAGAAATTGACGCTATGGGCGGGCTTATGGGACTTGCTGCAGATGCGACCTATTTACAAATGAAAACTCTTAATTTGTCTAAGGGTCCTGCGGTACAAGCTCTTAGAGCACAATCTGATAAACGTGAATATAGCGCTTGGGTTCGTCAGTACCTTGAGCAAATGCCTAATCTTACTATCTATCAGTCATCAGCAAAAGCACTTTTATTTGATGAAACTCAAAACAAGCCTAAAGTAATCGGCATTCTAACTCAATTAGATGAAAAAATTTTTGCAGACTGTGTTGTACTTACAGCAGGTACTTTTCTTGAAGGTAGGATCTTTAGCGGCAAGAAATTTGAGGTAGCAGGTAGAGCAGGTGAAAAATCATCACTTGGTCTAAGTCCGTCACTAAGAGACTTTGGGCTTAATACTGGTCGTCTTAAAACCGGTACTCCACCACGCCTTGATAGACGTACTATTGATTTTTCTGTTCTTGAAGAAGCACCTGGTGATAAAAAATTATCATGGTTCTCTTTTTTACCAAACCGCCAAGTGCGCGTTCAGTACCCTTGTCATATTACTCGCACTAATGCTCAGACCCATGAGATTATTATGGCGAACCTAAATGAGTCACCAATGTACTCAGGAATGATTGATGCTAATGGTCCTCGCTATTGTCCATCAATAGAAGATAAAGTTGTACGTTTTAGTCAAAACCCTTCTCACCATTTCTTTTTAGAGCCTGAAGGTTTATCATCTAACGAGATTTATCTTCAAGGTTGTAGTACAAGTTTGCCTGTTGAAATCCAATGGCAAATCGTACATTCACTGCCAGGATGTAATAACGCAGTTATAACAAGACCAGCTTATGCTGTTGAATATGATTATTTCCCAGCGATTCAGTGCTTGCACAGTCTTGAGACTAAGTGTGTTGAGAATCTTTTCATTGCAGGTCAAGTTCTTGGAACTAGTGGCTACGAGGAAGCTGCAGCACAGGGTTTGATTGCAGGTATTAATGCGGCAATCAAGTCAGCTTGTATTAAATCTGCAAAAGGTCTTCAAGTTAAAAATAAAAAACTTTTAGAGTATATTTCTAAAAACGAAAGCTTTGTTTTAGGTAGAGAGACAAGTTATATAGCAACTTTGATTGATGATTTGGTTACAAAAGAGATTAATGATCCTTATCGTATGCTTACTTCAAGATCTGAGTATCGATTGATTTTAAGGCAAGACAATGCCGATGAAAGGCTTACACCAATAGCAAGACAAATAGGTTTAGTTGATGATTTTAGAATGCAAGTTTTTGATAGTAAATATGATCATATCTATCATGAGCTTAGATTTTGTGAAAATTATAGGCTTGTAGTTGATGATGTAAATGAAATTCTGCAAAAAAATAATCTTGAA
>CAIYXB010000090.1 GCA_903930015.1 uncultured bacterium
AGTATAGAGTAACAGCACGATCAGTAGGTTATGTTGAAATATTTGTAGATGCTAAAGATAAAAAACAGGCGCTAGCAAAAGCTGAAAAGATTGATGGGTTTGATTGGAATGAATACTCAAGCCATTGGCAAATATTAGAGGCAGAAGAAGAAATAAAAACTAAGCCTTAATTGCAATAGGCTCTTCAACTTCTTCAGCAGTAACATCTACAACTGTAGAGAACTCTGCCATGAGCCTTTCTAATTCATTCTGTAATTCTTTTTCAGACATCTTATCTAAAGACCCATGCAGAATTTCTTTTCTTTCAACATAAAGTCCCGCAGCCTTACCTCTTGCAATCTCAGCATTAACAGCGCCAGTCCATGCTTTACTTTCAATACAAGCATCTCGGATTTGACCAAGCTTTCTTAAGTGATTACCATAAGTTATCTGGTATTTTTGATTAAACTGCTCACGAAGCAGGGATATTTTCTCAACAACTTTAGGATATCTAGCAGGGTTTACAAGGTTAGCTGCAATAACAGCAGCAGTCTTTTTAGAGTACCCAGCCTCAACAGCACATTCAGCAGGCGACATGCCTTGGGCATCAGCTGTAACATAAAGCTGTACAAACTTTTCTTGCTTAGGAGTTAAGTCTAATTTCCTGATTAAGGATAAGGCACTAGTGTACATAATTTCCCCCTATATACATTTTTTTGCTCTTATTGCAATCATTAAACTTAATTTTCATTCCCAGATCGATAAATGTCACTAAACTGAATAAAATCAACACTTATTTAACAATTAGTAATCACTTGTTTACTGTCCCCAGTTGAAAGTGTTTAGAAACAATGACTTATTTTAGAGGTGTGGACAAGCTGGGACAAAAAAACTTAAATATCTTATTGATATGAAATACTTTTTTTCAAAAAAATCGTTTTGTCCTCAGTGTCCTCAGCTGTTTTTGGAAATTTGAAAATAAAAAAATAATTTTCAAAAAACTCTCTATAGAGGGAAATCAAAAAACCCATGTCCCATGCGCCATGTAGCATGTTCCCTGTCCCACCCCCTAACTTGTCCTGCTCCATGTTCCATGATACAGGTCAAATCATGCCTAAAAAAAGAAAAAAGCAAACCTCAGCGTGCTTCACGCACCAAGGAAAAACCTATCATAAGTACCAAATCGAATGGCTTGACATTACAGGCGAAAGCGGCTGGTTGACACCCCAAGAGTTGGAAAGTTTCAAGATGGCACGTCCTGTGACCACTGCGTGGCTTTATAGCATGAATGACAAGGAGATTAGGTTTTTTAGTACCTACGACATTGATCATGAGACAAAAGAGATTGCTTTTGCAGACAATGGAGTATATCCTAGAGGATGCATTCTTAAAATGAAACGATTAAAGGAATAAATTATGGCAGGCCCAATTGTAAAACTAGCTACAGACACAGCTTTAAAGATGTTAAAAGAACATGGTAGCAAAGCTAAGGTTGTAGGAGATAAAATTAAAGCCACTTATCAAGAAGTTAAGTCTGGAATTGAA
>CAIYXB010000091.1 GCA_903930015.1 uncultured bacterium
TGCGATTAATAGTGCGGTTAGTAGTGTTTTCATTGTTGCACCTCATACACGCCAACTAAAGTTGCTGATTTATCCCAAGAATAAGAACCTAATGCAGACTTTTTAGCTGATTCTAATGATTTATGCCAAGTAACTGCATAACCATTATCTCGAATCCATCTTTGTTCTGTTACTAAAGACGACCATTTTCCATGTTGTTGAAAAAGATCAAATGATTCTTTTGCGCGAGGACTTGTGCGAACAACAATATATTGATATGAGTTTTCTGTAACTCTTTTGAATGTTCCAACGGGTGTATTTGCTATTTTTCTCATTTTAGTTTCCTTATAGTTTCTTGTTAATAAATTGTGTTGCTAGGTGTTAATATATACCTATCAATAATTATTTCAAGCTTTTTTAAATATATTTATGAAAAATAATGAACACCTGGCACAGACTTTGCTTATCAAATGGTTTAGGCTTCAATACCCATTAATGGCTAAATGTCTATGGGCTATTCCCAATGGGGGCGCTAGGCATATCGGAACTGCCTTAAAATTAAAAGCTGAAGGAGTAACGGCAGGTGTATCCGATTTATTCCTTATGATTCCAGCAAATGGCCTTCATGGGCTATTTATAGAGATGAAGAAGGATAAAAGTGCAAGATTACAACAAAATCAAATAGACTTCCTTAATCTAGCAGAATCAATGGGTTATGGTGCGGAAGTGGCTTATGGGTTTGAGGAAGGCCAAAAAATAATACAAAAATACTTGCGCGAACCATAGAATTCGTTTAATAATAAAAAAGACAAGATAAAAGAAGGGAAACTAATTGCATTACTATCAGCACAATATATCAGACTACAGGGCAGACACAGGCCATTTAACTCTGCTCGAACATGGTTGTTACCATCAACTATTAGATCAATATTATCTTAATGAAGAACCACTCCCATTAGATATAGACAAAATATTTCGATTACTTACTGCAAGGACACAAGATGAAAAGGATGCTATTAAAAATGTGCTTAAAGATTTCTTTGTGGAAACTGAAGCTGGTTTTATTCAAAGAAGGTGTGATAATGAGATTAAATTCTATCACGAACGGATAGATTCTGCGGCGGCGGCAGGTCGTAAGAGTGCCGAGAAACGGGCGAATTCCAACGGGCGTTCAACGCTTGTTCAACGGGCGTTCAACCAACTAATAACTAATAACCAAGAACCAATAACTAATAACCATATAGATATATCATCCGATTTTGATATATTTTGGCAAGAGTATCCAAAAAAGGTCGGTAAAGAAGCCGCAAGAAAATCTTGGTATAAGATAAGACCTAACTTACAAGATGTTCTTAAAACTTTAGCTTGGCAAAAAGAAAGCAAGCAATGGTTTGAGAAGGGTGGACAGTTTATTCCAAATGCTAGCACTTATTTAAATCAGCATCGTTTCTTGGATGAGCCGTCTTTATCAGTAACATTTTAGGAAGAAAGATGATAAATGAAATCTTATGTCTATCAGCAATTATGTTTGGTGAAGCAAGGGGTGAACCTGATGTGGGAAAAGTTGCAGTTGCTTATACTGCGATTAACCGCAAAGCCGATCCAAATTATCCGAAAACTATTTGTCAAGTAATGAAGCAACCTGCTCAATATCAGTTTCTTGATTACGGGATGCCAACTAAAACACAGATAGCTTATTTAGAACCGCTTGCAAAAGCGATTTTAGAAAAAAGGATAGATGATCCAACAA
>CAIYXB010000092.1 GCA_903930015.1 uncultured bacterium
ATTGCTGCAGATAAAGCAAGAAAAGATTTTGTTGCAAAAACAGGTAAGGAAGCTTTTATTATTGCAGACGGTGGTATTAAAGTTTATGGTGATATCGCAAAAGCAATTGCTGCTGGTGCAGATGCAGTGATGATGGGATCTATCTTTTCAGGATGTAAAGAAACACCGGGTATAGTTTGGAGAAATGAAAAAGAAGAAATGACAAAAAATTACCGTGGTATGGCATCTGCTCCAGCTCAGTCTGATTTTGGAATTGATGAGATTAATGAAGAAGGTGTTGCACTTACTGTTAAATATAAAGGTAGTGTTCGTCATATCCTTCCAAGAATGACCAAAGGTCTAAGATCAGGTTTATCTTATAGCGGATCTCGCAATATTAAAGAGTTTCAAGAAAAAGCTCGTTTTGTAAGAGTTACAAATGCTTCAATTATAGAAGGTAAACCACATAAAGCTTTCAGCTAATATTACAGACTAGGCTTCAAAATAGAATTCTTAATCTCATCATGATTAAGACCTTTGTAGTGAATTAAAGCTGTGTTGAAATTTTCAAATTCTTTCTCGAGAAAATTTTCTAAGGTCATACCAATACCAGTACTGATATTAAAAATACCTTTTAGTTTCTTTTCAACGATTGTTTTTAGTTGTTTAATTAATTCATCTATATAAATAAAATCTCTAACAATTTGATTTGGTTTGTCTGAATTGATACTTAAAAACTCATTACTCTCAAGTTTTTTTTTAGCGATTTGGTAAAAGCCTCGAACTGCGTATTCCTTGCCATAAGGATTTGCAATACGAACTATAGAGTGATTTTTAAAAGCAGCTTGAATAAAATTCTCTAATCTTAATTTATTGAAGCCGTAAGTATTTACAGGACGACATTCACTGTCTAGGTCAAGGAATTCACCGGTGTTTTCTCCATAAACAGCAGCAGAAGAAAAAAAGATTAGTTGAACATTGTTATTTAATTTAATAAGAAATTTTAATTCAGCTTCATTGTCTTGTAAGTAGGCACAATGTATTACTGTTGTAAAGCTTTTTAAATCAATCTCATAAGTCTCAGTTAGGTCAATTTCTTTAATCTTGAAACCCTTGGCTGTAATTCTTTCTGCTTTAAAATGTCTATCGAGTAAAACTATTTCTTGATATTTTGATAAATCAAGAGCATTTACTAGATGGCTTCCTAGATAGCCTGTAGCTCCTGTGATTAGTAATTTTTCTTCTAAAACCACATTGATATTATAAGCTACTTTGTTTGGAATGGATTAATTCTATAGTAAGTATAGATATCAAGTCTGAAATTTTTAGAAAATATTTCTAGTTTGCGATAAATAAAATTTATTGAAAACTAACCTCTACCTAGATCTGCTTGAGATTTACGAGCCTCTTTGCCGGCTTCAATTTCGGCTTTCCAAAAGGCTTCTTCGTTACGATTTTCACCAAGTAAAGCTTTTAATCTTGATAATTCAAGTCTTAATCCTGTTTCATCCTCATTGGATTCGCCAAGTATGACAGCATCCATTCTTCTTTGCAAATCGGCAATAGCATTCTGTAGTGCATCTTGGTCACTAATCGTTTTTGCTAATTGGATTGTAGGGTTAATTCCCATATCTTAATTATGAAGTTGTTGCGAGTTTGTTTGTTTCTTTGACAGCAAGTTTATTTTCATTTATCTCTTGTCTCCAGAAACTGGTTTCACCACGCCAGAAACCGATAGCGGCTCTAACGAGGTTAATTTGGGCTCTTATTTGGGCGATTTGAGCACGTGCAGCACCTGAGTCATCTTCTACCGAGACCCATTCGTCCATGAGGTTTTCTAGACCAGTCATTTGTGACTGGTAGAATTCAATCTTGAACTCTGAAAATGCTAATTCTTCTGAAGGATTTACGCCCATTGTTTTTCCTTTTTTTTCGACCTTAGTAAGTCATGTGATTAGACATGATTTGCTAAATTTTCTCCGTGTCCGCCTTCGATCATTTCTAGAGCTTGTTTTAACTCTAGTTCTGATTTATCTCTAATCGAATCTTCGTAAGCTTTTCGATTTAGAAAACTTGTCATGCTCTCTTTATTTGAGCTTGATTTAACTTTCAAATTCTCTTTTACATGAGAAATTTGTTTAATTTCACTATCAAGACGATTTACTTCTTGTGTGATTAGTGCAGCCATATCACGTTTTTTCTCAGACTCTTTGCGATAGAGACCTGACGCTTCTCTAAGTGCTTCTGGCCCTGCTTTAACAAGTATGCTTAATTGATCTATAAACTCAGCTGGTACACCAAGTTGTTCCATAAGTAATTTTTTTACATCTTCATGTTTTTTCTTTTCAATATCTTTTTTATTTTTTTCAAGAGAGTCTGCTAGATGATTTGTGTAATCAGCCATGCGTCCGAGTGCAGCAGCTTCATTGCGGAGAGATTCAGCCGCTTGAGGATTTATGTCTCCTCTTTCGCTGATAAGAATGGCTAATTTTTTTTCAAGTTTAGCTTTTTTATCTTCATCGTTTCTTGACGAATTTAATTCTTTGGTTTCACTAACCAATTTATCGAGTGCTAAGCTTATGATATTGTTTGCCATTGTTCTGTTTTCTCCTTAACAAAAATAAAGACTTTGTTTTCCTTATATTTCTGCTACATAATCCAGAAATCAATCACTGGTTAAGCATTGGTTAACAAATGTCATTATTTTTGAAAATATTTTATATAAGCAGGAGTTACGCACTTGACATATAAGGGTTCAAATGTAACCTGATAGCAGGTCTAACAATATCAATCTTCCTCGTATACCTACAAACCCC
>CAIYXB010000093.1 GCA_903930015.1 uncultured bacterium
AAACAACGGTTCTGAACGGGCTATTAGGAATGCTAAGATTCATAGGAAAATCTCTGGATGTTTTAGAGGAGATCATGCTCCGCAACGTCATTCAGTTCTTTTATCGGTAATTGAAACTGCCAAGAAACAAGGTCACTCCTTACTGGATTCTTGTAAATTAATGCTTAATCATCAATTGGTATTACAGGCTTAGGACTGAGTAGTTACTTACTCGTAGACAATGTCCCAAATCTTGAATCTTATAGTGAAGCACTTAAGTGTTGCTCAGCTAACTATATACCCTTAAAGCAATTGCTCGATATTTAATAACTTTGGTTATGGATCAGATTCTTTATGGAAAATCGAATCTATAAAGGAGTTTTAGAGTGCCACATCTTACAGAAAAACAAGTTCTTGATCTAACTAGAGACTTACCTGCAGTTTCAACAATTGCATTGCAGTTAGTTTCGTTGATTGATAATCCAAATACTACTAGAGATCAAGTAGCTCACTTAGTTGCTCAAGACGAATACTTATTTGCTCAGTGTTTTAAGCACGCTAACTCGGCAGCTATTTCATCTTTACGTGAATTAAAGACTATTCAAGAGATACTAGATATTTTAGGTTTTAGCTACATTAAAAAAGCCGCTTTGTTTGTTTCTGCAAAAAGTATCATTGCCGATCCTACTGTATGGTTTGATAGTGTCTTTATTGCTGTAGCAGCAGAATATTTAGCTAAGAGGTCTGGGCTTAGTGTTGTTGACTCCGATCAAATTTATATGGCAGGACTATTTCAAAATTATGGTGCTTTTGTTTTAAAGGCGACCTATCCAAAAATATATGCGAAAGTAACTCAAGTAAAGGATTTTAAAATTCGCATGCAATCAGAACAGGAAGAATTTGCTTGGACTTATCCCTCTCTATCTGCTTTTCTATTAAAGGCATATGGCTTACCAGAAAAAGTTCTTAAAATACTTGAAAGCCAAGATCAAGTTTATACAAACAGAAGCCAAAAAGAGAATATTTATATTGAGATTGGTAGAGTGTTTTGTGAATTTGAAAAGCAAAAATTAGATTTTGAATTAGTTTGCCAGAGATTAGAACTAGATGATATTAGAGATTTAGTTATAAATTCAGGTATCGCTATAGCTAAAATTGACGTAGAGGACTTCAAGAAAATTAGAAATAATGTCGCAGAGTTTACAGCTTCAAATAACTAAAACTCTATAGCTAAACTTTAGACATCTATAATTACATTAAAACTAAATTTATTATATTCAAAAATAATACAAAAAGTTGCGGACCCAGTGTTCATGCTGATAAACTAAGTAATTTTCTTACTTATCTCATCGCTACTGGTACTTGAGTATTATTAACTACTGATTGAGGTACTCCAGTCTGTCCTTCTAATTCTCTTACTTTAGAATCAATGTATTTCAATAATGAAGGGGCACGCTGAGGAAGCTGTGCTCTATCAGTACCTAAACTGATTTCGCCCTTGTTATTTACAGGTACGACAAACCTCTGACCAGGTTTAACTTCAGCAAAAGCTTTATCGATAATAGCTTTTATTTCAGCATACTTTTCACCTGGAATTTTGCTATCAGAAAAATAAGCTGACTCATCAGTTCCGTTTGGAGCTTTCCATAATGTTGGTATGCCAACGGCATTAGGCTCACCAGCCATCTCAGCAGCTTGACCTCCTTTCCCAACTCTTCGGTCAAAAGGCTTGCAATGATCTGCGACATTATCACCAAACAAGAAAGTTATATTAGGATTGGCTTTCAAGTCCAATCTTTTTATTAATCCAGATACTTTGAGCAGGTTGCCTGATCTATTTACAATTCTCATATGCGAGTCGGAACGAATCTTTAAATCTCTCACCTGATGTAAACCTGTTAGAGCCCTGACAGCTTCTTCTGGAGTTAAGGGATCATTACCAGTCCATGTTTTCACAAGCCTCTCGGCTCGATGAGGGTCTATAATCCAACCAATAACAGGCAGACTACCAAGCGTATCCTGTATAAAACCCACAGATAATATTATAACACATCTTGTATTAACCTATATCCTGGGTTTAAGACCTACTTTATTGAGGATCCACTGAAAATTCAGAATTTACGTATGAAATAGATCTGTCACTTGGCTAGAGGCAGTTCAAATCACATTTTGCTTCTAAAATGTCCGATTGTCCGGACCTGACCCTAATTAGAATAGAATAAATGACAGATCTATTTCAAATTTCTAGTGGCTTAATTAAATAAAAGAGTCTCTCACAATCTTTATGATAGATCTTGTCATTTGGGTAGACACGAAATAAGCGAGTCCTGTACCTAACATAAAAGGTACGACTATGCTCATATGGCTTATGACGACTGCTTCGTGTGCTTTTGTACGTAAGACTTTGAGGTCTAATTCCATACCCACCACAAACATAAATAATATAAGTCCAACTTGGCTTAAGAATTTTAGATTACCCAGTGATTCTATTGGGAAAAGAAACGAAGAGAACTCAGGAAACATGGAACCTAGTAGGGATGGACCTAAGAAGATGCCGGCAAAGATCTCGCCAATTACTGAGGGCTGTCCAATTTTATTACTGATATAGGAAAACAATCTTGCTGTGATTATAATGATGAGGATTTGTAGGATAAATATAGAAAGTGGGTTTGTAAAGTTTGGATAAAAAGCGTCCCAGAACTGTTCAAAATGATTTTGTTGATTTTGGATGGCAAATACTGGTTCTAGAACTTTTTGACTTTCTAGATTCCCAATACCTAACTCTATAACTAAGTAAATTACTAATGCTGCAAATATGATTGACAGCACATAGAAAACCAGCTTTTTATATTTTTCTAACATATTTGAAATTTCGCTAATACTAGCATAGAAAAAGCTGCTGTTTTATGACGATAGGGTTATTCTAGATAATTTCGCTGAGTGCTTCCTGTGAAATAAGGGTCGTAGAAATTATTTTAGGCTCTTCTGCATTTTTAGTGGATTAAGTAAATACTTTAATATAATTACTGAATGGGAAATGATTTAACTTGGGCTTACCGTTTTGCTGGTTTTGAAGCAGCAA
>CAIYXB010000094.1 GCA_903930015.1 uncultured bacterium
ATTAAAACTTTAAAGTTGAACTTTAGAGTTTTCTTGTAAAGTTACTTGGTTTAAGCCAGAGAGGAAACGTTTTCAATTAATTATTTCAGAGAATCATTGATGATGGGACTCACGCATCTAAATCGCTTTGCGATTTTACGATGCGTAGCGAGGGCGAAGGTATAAATTCTAAAGATCTCAGCTACACACGACCTCGCATCCACTCAGCCGGTAGACTTGTGACACTCTTGAGTTGAAATCTCAACCACTCTCCTAAAACAAAAATAAGGAGACTCACCTTCGGCGGTCTCCTTATTTTTTCTTTAAATGGGGCAGATGATGGGACTTGAACCCACGAGTGCCGGTACCACAAACCGGAGCCTTAACCACTTGGCGACACCTGCCATAAGCAGATTAATATTAACATGAGAAAAACCTTGAAATCTAATCAATCTCTAAAATTAGGAATCCTATCAATTCGGTAAATACCGATTATGCGTGAGTAAATCTCAGTCTTCTAACCTCTTTTAAGAGAGTCTCAAGATCATAAGGCTTTGGTAAATAAACATCAGCACCATGAGCCAAAAAATTTTGATGCCCTGGTACATTTGTTGCAATTAATATTTTCAGACCAAATTCATCTTTAAATCTTTGCAGCTTACTACATAAAGGTTGGAAATTTTGAGGACCCAATTTTGAAGCTTCAAGTATCAGTGATCTTGGTTGAAATTCTTCAACTTCTTTAATTAAGTTTTCCAGACTTGATGCAAGTTTTGCATCATTACCCTCTCGAACTAGAGTCTCTTCTAGAAGATAAGCGAAATCAATATCATCCTCAAGGATAAGTACTCTTTTGTTTTTCAATTCCGAATTCATTTTATTGCGAACTGCTTGCTCAATAATATCAGTACCTGACAAAAAGTTTCTATCAACAGAAGAACAATAACCAATATTCAAATTAAGCAAACCCTCTTTACGACGGACTTTGTTTGCAGCAGAACTTATAATATATCCATTATCATAATCTATTTTTTTATATAATTTTTCTAGAATATTTTTAAAATTACGCTTAATCTCAAAAATGATTTTCTCAAATGAGTTTGTATCAGCAACAATAACAAAATTATCACGACCCAAGTGACCTAAGTAATATTCTTCAAGACCTATTCCTGAAAGTGTTTTTTTCAAGAAAGTAGCAGTCTTAGAGATAGCCTTATCCGCTTGGGCAACTCCATACATCACCCCATAACTTTGAAAATTAAGAATATCAATATGAACAACAGCCCAATCATTAAGGTGAGTTCTACAATGTTCTAATATAGAGTATGTTTTGTTTTTTGCAGGCAAATCCGAAAGATGATCAATCTCCAGTACAGACTTTCTTCTCAAAATTGAAATTACTTTTAAAATAAACTCTTCTTCTGAGACATCACGGTCAATAACGTCATCAGCACCATTCCTTAAAAACTCAAATGTCTCTTCTTTTGAATGACCTGGCTTTGCTAAGACCAAAACAAATGGACGACAGCTTTTGGAGTAATAACGAGTCTCAGGATTGTTTAAATTCTCAACATAGACCTCTTCATCAATCAAAAGAATTTCTGGTCTTAACTCCCTTATCTCGGGCTTAAGATCACAAAGCGCCTTTGTATCATAAAAAACAATATTTTCTTTTTTTGCTAAATCTACCAGCAAAGTGTTTTTTGAGATTGTCTTTTTGGATTCATCTTTTGCTAAAAAGAAGATTACCTTTTCTGGAATTAATCCCACCATATCTCAGCTCCTGAATGTTCTTTGGTCGGTAAAAACAACGAAAAAGTAGTTTTACCTGTTTCTGATTTTGCGCTTAAATCACCGTGCAAAAGTTTTGCCAAAGAAAAACTAATATAAAGCCCCAAACCTGTTCCCTCAGTGACTCTTGTTAAAGGGCTATCTAAACGACTAAATTTTGTAAAAATCTTCTTAATATCTTCAGGCTTAATTCCAATTCCATAATCAGTAATATTTACTCTTACAACTTCTTCTCCATCTTTTTGGGTAGTACGCACTTTGATCTCAATTTTGTCTGCATCAGGAGAATACTTCACTGCATTATCAATTAAGTTTGTAAGTATTTGCTCTAAGCGATCTGAATCAACCCAAACTTCTGGAAGATTTGGAGCAATATTAATATCAAATTTGTGTTTTGACTTGAGATGCTTTGACTTTACAACCTCTACAATCATCTCAATCACTGGTTCTAAACGAACCGGATGCAAGGTAAGTTGAAGTTTTTTATTTTCCATTCGAGAAACAGCAAGCAAATCCTCAACTAGCCTAGCAAGTCTTTCTGCTTGATCTTTGATAATTTTTATATACTTAGTTCTTTTTTCAAGATCGAGTTTATCAGCTTGCCCAAGCAAGGTAGCAGCAAAACCTTTGATACTGGTGATTGGAGTTCTAAGCTCATGAGAAACAGTACTGATGAATTCTGATTGAGCTTGATCTAAATTCTTTTTATAATCCTCAATAACAAAAAACACTAAAAAACCCTCTGTCTCTTGCTTATCACTTGCAATCGGTGTAATTCTTGCTTCCAAAGTTATTTGCTTACCTGTTTTTGTAAAAATTATAACTATCTGCTGATTAACTTCATTAATACCAGGTACAGCATCTGCACTTTTTATTGCGTATAATTCTCTAACATCCTGCCCCAGCATTTCGGTTCTAGACCAGCCTGTTAGCTCTTCCATTCTTTTTGAAAAATACGTGATTTGAAATTGATTATTATAAGCAACAAAACCATTTTTTGATGAGCGAGCTACACTCTCTAGAATTGCTCTGTCATTATGAAAAGTTATGTTTGACTGCTTTGACATTAGTTGTTAAATCTACTCATATTATATATTAGAGTTGTTGCGAAAGGGCAAGCCCTTCCTTAACAACTCTATCAAAACCTTCGGTTTTGTGTTTTTGTTTAGACCTGTTTTAGCTCAAGTTGCACTTTCGCAACAGGTCTATTAGTGAATGCTTCGAATAGTTCAATTCTTGAGTAAATCTATAGTTTTCTTCACATTATCAGAATGATAAACTGCAGATCCTGCAACGAGGGCTGTTGCTCCAGCTGATTTCACCTGCTCTGCGGTATCCCCGGGCTTAATTCCGCCATCAATTTCAATCACAATATCATTATCTATATCTACTCCAATACTTCGTCCTAAAGCCTCAGCACGTGATTTAAATTCTTTTATTTTCTCTATAACAACAGGTTTAAACTCTTGCCCACCAAAACCAGGATTCACAGACATAAGCAGAATAAGATTCAGCTCTTTTATAATCTCATCGCTTAAAGCCGATACCGGACAAGCAGGATTAATAGAGATACCCGCCTTACAACCAAGCTTCTTGATTGACTTTAAGACTTCAAGGACTTTCTTGGAATCGTAATCCAGAGGAGACTTGCCAGAACTTTCCCAAGTCTCTTGGTTAGAATTTTTATGATCACCTGTTTGCCAAAAACTTTTATTACTAAAATCAAATTCTTGTGTGCGGTAAGCTTCAAGATGAATGATGATTGAATCAGAGCCCGCTTTTGCAAAATCTTCGATATGCTTTTCCGGATAAAAAATCATCAAATGAGTATCAAAAAACAATTTAGAAAATGGTCTAAGTTTTTTGATCACAGGAGCACCAAAAGTTAAATTTGGCACAAAAACTCCATCCATAACATCAAGATGAATCCAGTCTGCACCAGCTTCTTCAACTTTCTGGATCTCGTCTTTGATAGAAGAGAAATCAGCAGAGAGGATTGATGGTGAAATTAGAACCATAGACAAATTTTAGCAGCTAGGGCTGGCGATGCTGATATTAAAAGCTTTACGATGTAGAGACTTTTTTGAAGTACAAGGAAGAGGAGTTTTTTGAAAACGGAGTTTACTGGACGTAAATGAGTATTTCAAAAAACGACGATGACGCAGTAATTCAAAAAAGGATCACAGAGTCCTATCTGAAGTGGGCATAAGCTTTGTTCGCTTCTGCCATTTTATGAGTAGATTCTTTAGTCTCAACAGCTTTACCTTTATTGTTGTAAGCGTCAAGCAATTCATTTGTTAATTTGTCCATCATAGTACGACCAGATCTCTTACGAGCTGCTCCGATCAACCATCTGTGAGCAAGAGCTTCACTTACTCTTGGTTCAACTTCCATAGGAACTTGGTAAGTAGCACCACCAATACGACGAGCTTTCACTCTAACTACTGGCATAGCATTCTTAATAGCTTGCTTGAAGACATCAATTGCTTCTTTGTTTTCAATTTTACCTTGAAGGTTAGTAAGCGCACCATACACAATTCTTTGTGCTGTTGATTTCTTTCCATCAAGCATTATTCTGTTTGTAAAAGCTGATACCTGTCTGCTTCCGTATATTGGATCTGCAGGTACTACTCTTCTTTTAAATCTTCCGTCTTTTCTTGGCATATTTTTAACTCCTAATTATTGTCTAATACTTCCTGCTTGCAAGCAGTACTTAAAACAATTACCTATTATTTCTTAGCTACTTTAGCTTTTTCTATTTTAGTTCCGTACTTAGATCTACCTTGCTTACGTCCGCTTACACCTTGTGTATCAAGTGCACCACGAACTATATGGTAACGAACTCCAGGTAAATCTTTTACTCTTCCGCCTCTGATCAATACAACCGAGTGTTCTTGAAGGTTATGACCTTCTCCGCCGATATAAGCAGTTACTTCTTCACCATTAGTCAAACGAACTCTTGCTATCTTACGCATAGCCGAATTTGGTTTCTTTGGGGTAGCTGTACGTACTTTAGTACAAACACCACGCTTAAGCGGGTTACCAGCTAAAGCAGGGCTTTTACTTTTAACAGTCTTGCTTTTTCTACGTTTTCTAATTAATTGCTGTATTGTTGGCATGCAAGCAAAAATATTAGCATTTTTGCTTTTCAGTTATAATGGTTATTTGTAATAATAGATTTTTTTTATTTTTAGCATAAGCAGGTATAATAAGGTAAATTCCCAATGCCAACTCATAACAAACAAGTAAAAATCCTTATTTTAAGCCAAATTTTAATTTGTCTTTACGTGGGACTTGGTTGCCAAGCCAAGACTGAGAATTTTGGGATTCTAAAGTCAATGATTCTAAATAGAAGCAACGAGGCAAAAGTCTATATCCCAGATAGAGCAGTCATTGGCGGCAAAATCGAAATTATAATCGAAGCCCCAGGTGCTTCAAAAGTGATTTTATTTCAAGGAAATGAAGCTGGAGCCTCAAACTATGAAGATGCAGAACTCAGACTGGGACCTGATTACGTTATAGTAGGAGAAAGCAATAAATCACCTCAAAGTTTCGCAGTCTATTTACCACTAGAACAATACACTGATCTAGTTGACAAGGACATCTACTTTGATGCCATTGCCGAATATCAAACAGAGCAAGGGATTCAAAGAAAAAATGCAACTTTTTTTGGAGCAAATGCAGCTTACTCTAATTTAAATACAGTAAGAGTAATTGCACCAGCAAAAAGCACTGCTGGAACAGAGGCACTAATGAGATCAATTGCACCAGGCTTACTTAACAGACCAACACAATTTTAAACAAATGTATTTTTCAAACTCTAATCAAGAGAATTTCAAAAGACTAGTTGAGAGCTTGGGATATAGTTACTCAGACAAAATTAGTGACGCTGGTTTTGTATATATTGATTTAGAAGATTTTATTTTCTACGACAATCCCAAACTAAATTTCCAAAATCACAAATTAAGTTCTAGAGATCTAATAGATCGTTTTAATAAATTACTTTTTGCCTTCTCAGAATTTGAAAAAAATCATTCAGGCAAAAAACAATTTCGCTTTTTAAATTTCAAAATAGATGATGTTAAATCCCTTGGTGATGAGGAATTACTACGATGGTCTTTTTACAATCACAAATATGCTTCATCTAAAGGTTTAGACCTTGACGCTCTCAATGAATGGCATTCACTTGAAAAGACACTGGACATAAACAAGATCGCATCCTTTAAAGCGCGCCGAGAAAATAACATAGCTCTGTTCATGCACGTAATCAAAAATCATAATTTCTTTTCAGAAATATTAATTGGTTCAATTCCTGCGCAAGTCAAAAACGAAATGCAATTTGGACTTGATATTGCTGAAGAAAAATATATTCATAAAATCATTGCCGAAAATAATGCCTCGCGCATTGTTAAAGTAGTAGATGACTGTCTTGACGATCCATATTTAAACTTCGTCAAACAACAACTAGCTTTCAAAAAACTTAATTTCAATAGTACTATCATTTCAAATTCAAAAAAAATGGATAAATATATTCTTGTTAGTATTAGAAATATTTTTCGTTATTTAAATATCCAAGAAGTATCTATTGATAACTGCGATTTTGCTTTTTTAGTAAATGATCTTGATGGTGTTGACTTGATTCCACTAGTTGATACAGAACAGCCAATCTTTGCGATCGATCTTGCAAGTGAGGACAATCCTAATTTTTCATATTTACTATTAAAAGATGATGGTTTTAGTCAAGTTTATGGATATTCTAAAAATTTTGACAATGAAAAAGTAGAGTATGCGTTTATTAGATCAGTATGCTCTGGGCTCGGTTTATATTTGCTTAACAGAAAATTCTCCGAACAAATTGCAGTTAACTATGTTGACAACTATTTTAAGCCCCTAGCAAAATCTTTAGGAAAGACTCTTGCTGAGTTCAAGGGTCCACTTGATACACTTACAGAGAAGTTAGAAAGCTAATGTTAAAAGATCTTGTTGAAACAAAAATTATCAAAGCAATAGAGATAGCCATCTCTAAAGGACAAATGGGCGAGCTAAAAGACTGTCCAGATTCGGTTCTTGTTGAATTACCTAAAAATCCTGAACATGGTGATAGAGCGATCAGCATCGCCATGAAACTTACCAAAGAAGCTAAGATTCCTCCTCGCAGTATTGCTGAAGCAATCACTAAATACATAGATAGATCTGGACTCACTGAAGTAGAGATTGCAGGACCAGGTTTCATAAACTTAAAATTCGATTGGAATACCTTTGAAGAAACAGTCGCAGAGATAAATTCAAAACAAGAAAATTTTGCACAGCTTAATGAAAGAAACAAACCAGAACCCGATGTTAAATCCGTGTTACTTGAATATGTCTCAGCAAACCCAACTGGTGACTTGCATTTAGGGCATGGACGTCAAGCAGTACTAGGCAGTGCACTTGCTAATTTATTTAAAAAAGCAGGTTATAAAGTTCACAATGAATTTTATATTAATGATGCAGGAGCTCAAATTGAAAAACTCGGCAAATCCTGCAAAGAAGCGATTTTAATAAATGAAGGCTTAATGGATAAAAGTGCTTACGATGAAGAAAATAACTATCCTCTAGACTCAATTCTAGAATTTATCACAAAGGATTATTACCAAAATAAGATTGGCGTTGATTATAAAGCTATTAGTGAGTATGAATATGCTCAATTAGCCAAACAAAGATTTTTAGATGCTCAAAAAGATATTTTAGAAAAAGCAAAAGTACCTTTTGAAAAATGGTATTCAGAAAAAGATAGTCTACATATCAACGGCAAGGTAGAAGCTGCTTGTCAAAGACTTTTAGAAAAAGCTAAAGCATACCAAGAAGATGGTGCTTTATGGTTCAAGGCAAAAGAATTTGGAGATGAAAGAGATAGAGTCCTCAAAAAGCAAGATGGCAAGTTCACCTATCTAGCTGCAGACCTTGCTTATCACCAAGACAAGTTATCAAGAGGCTTTGACAGATTAATCAACTTATGGGGAGCAGATCATCACGGACAAATAGCCGGCATGAAAGGGATTCTTGAGGCAGCCGGAGAAGACTCTTCTAAGCTTGAGATTGTGCTCATGCAAATGGTGTCTTTAACCAAAAATGGTCAAGAAGTTAAGATGTCAAAGAGAGCAGGTGATGTTGTCACTATCACTGATTTAATTGCCGAAGTGGGCTTAGATGCGTTTAGGTATTTCCTTGTTGAAAGCCAAGCAAATAATCGAATTGTTTTTGATTTAGAACTTGCAAAAAAACAAGACAAAGATAACCCTGTTTATTATATCCAATACGCACACGCAAGGTGCGCTAGCATCATCAGAAATATCTCTGAAGAGCGCATGAACACAGAGACTCAAAAACTCGAGCCTGCCTTGGTTGATAAAAAATTACTGGCGCAGTGGCAAGAGGATTTTAAATCCAGCAAGAATCTTTTTGCATTAAACTTCCAAGGATTATCAGAAGTTGAAGAAAAAAGTACCAAACAACTTATACTCTTTTTAGCTCAGTATCCAGATCTAATTTATGAGGCTGCGCTTAACCGAGCTCCAAACAAAATTGCTCACTATCTCAAAGAACTTGCTAGCATCTTTCATCAATTCTATACACATAACAGAGTCATCTCTGATAACCAAGAACTTGTAAAATCCAGACTAAGTATAGTTTCTGCGACTAAAACCATTCTCAAAGATGGACTAGATATTCTTGCAATTTCAGCTCCAGAGAAAATGTAAGCGCGCGACAAGACATAGTGATCCACTACTTAAATTCATTTTAGGAATAGATTGCTTCCAGCTTTGCAAGCTAACTGTCGCAATGACGAGAATAAATTATTTCAGTCTTGCCACTATGACACAAACTGGGCTTAGACGTTTGGCTTAGTACAAGGTATATTCGAGGCGAAAAACGCAGTTTACTGGTTGTAAATGAGCATTTTGAGCCGAGAATTAACGAAGTAATAAGCTAAAAGAGTAAGTCCTGAAAATCAAAAACCATTTTTCTGGCTAGACCACAATTCCAGACTTGGTTTTGCATTCTCAGGATCAATAGAGATATGACCTGATAATTTATATTTAGACTGCAATACAGCAAGCTCAAAAGAAAGGTCTAAAGAGCCATCATCAAAATTCTCAGCTAAGTATTGCCTAGAAAACTCATCTAAATTGTTTTTGATATACTCCTTATAATCCTCAATCATTTTTCGAGAAAAAATAACCAACTCTCTATCACAGAATTTATAACCAAAATATTCACTAAGTATCAGTTTTATATTGAGTATATGTGATTCTACCGTTCTTCTTGAAAGCTTTAGGTTTTGAGCAATTTGCGTATTTGAATAACCTTCACCAATCCTCTCCATCACCTTAACCTGCATTTTAGAAAAACATATTGGACCAAATCCTATTTTGGAATTCTCCATATTACTAGGTCTTTCTACTGCCCTTTTTATAACATATACCTTATTTGACATAACTGTCCTCCATTAGTTTTATATGATATAAAAATTACGTTTTTTTGTAGGGGGTCAAAAGTCCTCTGGCTATGATTTTTTACTATATTTATCCAACAACTTCACACAAGCCCTTGCCATCTCAAGAGCTTCCCTTTTGATACTTTTTAAAGCAGCACTAATAGCTTCTTTACTTGAGCGCGGTCTAAAATACAAATCATCTACAACTTTTAGTAAGGCGCGCGCAGATTAAAAATAATGACGCGACTTAACTTGCTCAAATATTGAGAAAATCTATTAACCAAGAATAATAGGTGGTTTGGAATTAACATCCCCTAGATTGTGTTTTTCAAGCTCTTCTTTTGCGATAGCTTTATCATTTGCAATATCAATAAAAAGCCTGCCATCCAAATGATCAATCTCATGCTGAATCACTCTTGAAAGTAGATTAGCTTCTGTCTCTGCACGATGCTCCTTACCTTTTATATCTTGAAATTTAAAGACTATCTTTCTTGCTCTAGTGACATTAAAAAAAACTCCAGGGAAACTTAGACAGCCCTCATAGCTTTCCATTTCTCCTTCTTTAAAAACAATTACTGGATTTACAAGTATTTTTGGTGCTCTAAAATCATCATCAACAGACCACTCATCATCAATCACAATCAACCTAAGGTTTTCACCAATTTGAGGTGCTGCAAGACCTACACCGTTTTGGGCGTACATAGTCTTAAACATCTTGTCTGCAAGCTTTTGTAATGATTTATCAAATTTTTTTACAACAGAGCTTGGGTTTCTAAGAATCTCAGAACCATAAATTTCAATATCAAATGTTGATTTATTTTTATTAACCATTCTACTTAGAATACTTTTGAGTAATTATGCCACGTTTAGAATTTATTATAAACTCAAAAATATTCTTTGTAATTCTTGATTCTGGTAATTTTTCAAGTTCCTCAAGCATTGAAGGAATACTTAAATTCATATCATAGATAATTTTAAAAGCAGTCATTACATCAGCCCTTTCTTGTTGAGTAAAAGCATATTTTTTAAGCGCAACTCTATTTGATGTAATGACTTTAGCTGGGATACCACCAAAAACCATATAAGGCAAAACATCAAGATTGACCCCTGCAAGTCCTCCAACCATCGCATAATCACCGATACGTGAATGTTGATGAATTTGTGCTGCTCCACCAAAAGTTACATAGTTTCCTACTTGAGTATGCCCAGCAAGAGATACGCTATTTGCAAAAGTATTTCCATCACCCACACAAACATTATGCGCAAGGTGAACTCCTACCATCAAAAAATTATTATTGCCAAGCTTAGTTACCTGATTGAGACCAACTGGTTTATGGATGGTAACATTCTCCCTGATCACATTGTTGTCACCAATTTCTACAAAACTAATTTCATTAGTAAAACTTCTATCTTGAGGCTCTTCACCAATAGTGACATGAGGAAAAATAATATTATTGGAACCAATAGAAACATTGTCGCGAATAACAACAAATTCTCTAATTTCAGTATTATCACCAATATTTACATTGTCCCCAATTACTGCATAAGGAGATATTTTTACATTTTGACCAATTTTTGCTTTTGCTAACAAATCAATTAACCTCTAAATACATACTAGCACGATACAAGATAACATTCCCTCTAGGCGTAATCAACTAAATATTTAAAGAAGTTGAGTTTCAATGAGTTTCTCTAGCTTATCTCTAGAAATTGAGCCAAGTTTTTTTGTTACATTGGTTCTTTCTAGATTAATAAACACTGTCTCAGGAATTCTTGAGATCTTTAATTGCTTTAATAATTCTTTGTATTGATTATCATCAACATTGATTTCGTAGAAATCTACAACATTACCCATTTTTGCACTAACTTCTCTATAACTTGGGTCATATTTTTTACAAGTAGAACACCATTCTGCGTAGAACTTGATTACAGCTGGTTTTGAAGAATTTAGCAAAAATTGCCCTAGTGAACTCTCCTTACTAAGAGCAGCTTCGGAAGCCGCATCTACTGTGTTTTCTTGAATTTGTTCAAGTTTGTTTTCATTACAAGAAACCAAAGTAAAAACTAACATTATAGTAAGCAATGCTTTTAACATAAGTAATATTATAGTATAAGATCACATCAACAATAATTGAACCTAATGCAGAAAATCATATTAACCGGAGATAGACCAACAGGACCTTTACATTTAGGACATTATTTAGGTTCACTCCAAAACAGAGTCGAACTTCAAAAAACATATAAGTCTTTTATCATAATGGCCGATATGCAAGCACTTACAGATCATTCTGGTAATCCAGAAAAAGTAAGCAGCAATATCCTTGAAGTGGCTCTTGATTATTTAGCAGTCGGTATTGACCCAAAATTATCGAGTATCTTTATACAATCACAAATTCCAGAGATATCAGAACTCACTATGTATTTTTTAAATTTACTAACACTAAACCAAATCGAGAGAAATCCAACTGTTAAAGAAGAGATCAAACAAAAAGATTTTGGTAATAAAATCCCTGTAGGATTTTTGATTTATCCTGTTTCACAAGCAGCTGACATACTTGCATTCAATGCTGATTTAGTTCCAGTGGGTGCTGATCAAATTCCGATGATCGAAGACACTAACATGATCGCCCGCAAGTTTAATCAAACCTATGGTCAAGAAGTTTTCAAAGAATGCGAAGCACTAGTACCAAAGAATTTTTCTAGACTTGTTGGTTTAGATGGAAAAGCAAAAATGTCAAAATCACTTGGTAACGCCATCTATCTCAAAGACACTAGTGATGAGCTTTGGAACAAAGTACGCCAAATGTACACAGATCCTGAGCATATCAAACTAGAAAATCCAGGTAAAGTTGAAGGCAATGTTTGTTTTACTTATCTCGATGCCTTTGGAGAAGACTTGGTTAAAATTCAAGAACTAAAAGATCATTACTCAAGAGGCGGACTTGGTGATATGACAGTAAAAAAATATGTCATGGAAGTTTTAGATGCAAAGCTTTCACCAATTCGAGCACGTAGAGAAGAACTTGCCAAAGATCCTGCGGCAGTGATGTCTATAGTCGCTCAAGGAACTCAAGAAGCTCGCAATAAGGTATCAGAGACTATGTCTAAAGTTAAAGCTGCTATGGGGATTGATTATCAGGTTTGAATTGAAAGTCAAACTTAAGCGCCGTTTTTAAAAACCCAATAATTTGATCATCTGGATGATTTATAGCTTCTATTTTTTCTAACAATGCTGGATTAATGATTTTAGAATATTTTTGAAGCTGAAGCCTTACTTCCTGAGCTTTATCTTCATCTTTAAAGATTTTGGCTATTTTGTTTTTGAATGAAATAATAATTAGTAACTTACAATATATTACCAACAAACCAACTTTCGCCTTATCGTCATCAGCACTCTGAAAAAACTTATGATTCGTGGCAAGATCAGCAAGATCTTTAAAAGTTCCTTTTAGCTGGTTTTCTAAATAACTAACATCAGTTTCATTTAATTTACTAATTTTCTCTTCAGCTCTTGTTAACTCTTGCTCAAGACCTTTCAGCAATGATTCCTTTATTAAAATTAAATCCTAAGGTACAAAAGTATATTAATTTTGCCTTAGAGGGTTCTGTAAGAATGATTAATATGGTTACTGACTTGCTTGAGTACTCTAGTCATGATTCTGATCAAATTACAACAACAGAAGTAGATCTAAATGAAGTCCTAAGAGAATCAATTATAGATTTAGGGCTGAATATTGAGCAGTCAAATACGCAAATCAATGCTAATGAATTACCAATAATTAAAGGCAATCACTCTCAATTGCTTAGAGTCTTTTATAATTTAATCTCAAATTCAATTAAATATAAAAGTCCAAATTTAGACCCAATAATAAATATCTTATATAAGAAGGAATTTCACTCTCATGTATTAAGTTTCGAAGATAATGGTCGTGGATTTGACCAAAAGGACTCATTAAAGATTTTCCAAATGTTCAAAAGAAGCGGAGACTTAACAAATTTATCAGGTTCTGGAATTGGACTTGCGACAGTTAAAAAGATTGTAAATAATCATTATGGACGTATATTTGCTGAATCTCAGCTGGGACATGGATCTAAATTTACTTTAGTCTTTGAAATACATTAACTTAATTTAGCCTTGATTGTGAACTCAGCATAGATGCTGTTTTGAAATTCTCTGCATCAAGCATAACTACTAGTTTTTCAAGAGAATTTACTATCTCTTTTTGTTCTTTACTGGATAGTTTTTTTAGTGAACACACTAGTTTGTCTTGAAGAGGTGTAGGAGCTTTTTTGATGACTTTTTTACCCTCTTCTGTAATTTCTATGAAAACTTGTCTTCTATCTTCAGTAGATCTTTCTCGCTTTAAAAATCCCTTTACTTCTAATCGATCAATTATTCCAACCATAGTACTTGAACTTAGGTGAATTGATTTTGCGACATCAGCTAAAGCCATTGATCCATTGTTAGCAATAGCTGCCAATGATAAAATTTGTGGTGAGGTTAAGTTGTTCTCAGAAGAAAGTTTTTTAGAGTTAAGATCAACTGCTCTAATAATCTTGCGTAGATTTTCTAAAATTTCTAGACTAATCTCTTTTCCGATGTCTTTATTTTTTGCCATACAACCATTATAGTACAACTAAAGTTTGATATTTATGCTTGAATTGTAACTACTCAGTCCTAAGCCTGTAATACCAATTGATGATTAAGCATTAATTTACAAGAATCCAGTAAGGAGTGACCTTGTTTTTTGGCAGTTTCAATTACCGATAAAAGAACTGAATGACGTTGCGGAGCATGATCTCCTCTAAAACATCCAGAG
>CAIYXB010000095.1 GCA_903930015.1 uncultured bacterium
ACTCTTCAGAAGTAGGATAAATACCAGTTTCGATAACCTTGATACCTTCTTCTGGAGGAAGAATACCAAGCTCCATCATTCTTGTAACAACACGATTAAATTGTGTTTCATCTTTAATAGAAACCTCTTCAAATCGAGCAATTGGGCACTTACCTTTAAATCCTAAATTCTTGAATATACTTTCTAATTCAGGTTGTAAAAATTCATTTAAGAAGGCGTTTCTAGATTCTTTCAATCTTTCAAAAAATACCTGAGCCTTAACTGTTGTATTAGCGAATTTTTCAGAACCAATTAATATATTTTGAAGACCCTCTTTAATATCTTCATTAACTATTCTATATTTTTCATATCCTAATACTTTATTCATATCAGGAATAATAAATTCAGCTTTTGTTGTATAATCAGCAACAAGTACGCGACCAACTGATTGATTACGAAATAAATTTTGCATCGCTGCAATGTTTTTATGGTTAATACCACCCTTGCTTGGTTCTGTACCAAGAGTCATCAATAAGATTACATTTTCAATTGTTCTGCAAATAGCTTGATCAATCTTTTTCATTTCAAGCTTAAAATTAATATCATCTAATACCGCAAAACCAAATGGTACAGCAAAAGGCTCATAATCTTGTTTCTTATAAAAAGAAGTAATAATATTAGTTGGATCGAGTTGAATTTTTAAACCATCTGGAGCCCATTGACCATTTTTGATTTTGTCTTTGGTTTGATCATCTAATTGATCAAATGTTTTTTGATCATGCTCGTTCTTTGGCGTGCGTAGTCTTTCTAATTCATATTCTGAAAGAATCTTTTGATACAACATTGCTTTCCATGAACTAGTTCTATTTACTGTAACGTAATATGGATTCAATAATACATATTGTATAGGTATTTGATTTTTAACATCATATGATGTAGGATAATCCAATAATGAAACATCTGTTGTATAAGATTGCCCATCATAATTAGCATACGACTCGATCAAACTTTGAAAATCATCAATTGTGAATTTAGCATTTATCTTATAAAAGAAAACATTTCCGCTTCTATAATATTCACGAAAATATTGATCTTTAATTTGCCAAATTCGAATATACTTCATCCACTTAGTGAAAAAGTCTCTAGCTTTTTGACTGCCACCTTCTAAATAAATCTCAGCATTTGCAAATTCAGACATAATATCAATAGCATTTCTAAAAATAGCTACATTTGAATAAGCTTTTTGACAAAGCTCAATTGCATCACGAACATTATAACCATTTACTGAAAATTCAAATGGCAATAATCCTTCGCGAATATTACCATATTTATAAATCTTAGGACCAACATAAGCTAAATTTCTTCTAATTCCTGTTGGTGAATCTGTATTTTGAGCGCGTTCATAAGAAGCTTTACCTTCATGAGTATAAAATGGCTCGCCTACTAATGATGGTTCAGAAGTGTTGTTATTTATTAAATCTTCCAAAGGTGCGCTAGTTTCTGAATTTCCTTGAGAAAACTTATTCCAATAATCC
>CAIYXB010000096.1 GCA_903930015.1 uncultured bacterium
ACAGAATAGTAAAGACATGTAAGGTTTTTTCTAAGAATTCTATTAGACTTAAGTGATCTGGAATAAATCAAACATCTTCAAGATTCTTTTTTTTGCGGGGCTTCTAGCTTTGGTGGTATTTTCATCTTTAAATAGACATTTGTTTAGTCCAAAGAATATTAGTAGTTTTATTCGGAGTCTAGGTATTTTTGCACCATTAGTTTTTATCCTAATTTATATTATTGGTGCTCTAGCTTTTTTACCATCGTTTATTTTTACTATGCTTGGTGGTTTAGTTTTTGGTACAGTCCTCGGAGGGATTTACTCCTTAATAGGAGCTACGCTCGGAGCGATGCTCTCCTTTTTAGCAAGTAGGTATATTGCTTCAGATTGGCTTGAAAATAGCAGTTTAGGTCTAATTGAAAAACTGCGCAACGGTACGCTTGATAAGGGTTGGCGTTTTGTAGCTTTTACAAGATTAGCTCCTATCTTTCCTTACAACTTACAAAACTATGGTTATGGACTTACAAAAATTACTTGTTTGGAATTTACCTTAGCAACTTTTCTTGCGATGTCACCATCTACTTTTATTTATGCTTATTTAGGTTCAGTTGGTAAAGCGATTGTTTTTTAATAATCAAAACTTAGTTTTTGTAAATCATCTTTATACATTTGCATTAGCTTTACATTATTTGCAAAGATGCTGACCCCCTCGGGATTTGTTGTTTCAGCTTTGGATAGGGCTTTTGCTGCAGTCAAATTAGCATCTTCAAGCATAACAAGCCCAGTTGCCTTGTTCATTGAGATAGAACCTGTCTCAGCGTTAATCATGCTTGAATATTCGTATGCATCAATTTGTGTCCACATAAATTTGTCTTTTTCTTCAAAAATAATAGCAGTGCCATCATCTTTACTTAGGCTTATATGAAAGTAAATTTTTTCTTTACCAAAATTTTCATGATCTGGTAGAAGCTCGGCTAAGAAGATGACAGGTTCTCTACTTTGCTGTTGCCAGCTGAGTAGAGCTCTATGACGAGGATTGTCGATCGACATTATTTTTACAAAACCAGCAAGATTTTTAAAGTTATTTTTTTCTTTGAGAATAAATTCATAATGAAAAAACTTTGTCTCTTTCTTTATTATTAATTCCTCATCAAGACTTTTTAGTTCCTGCATTTGTTGTTCTAGTAAAAGCCTTTCTTCAGAGCCTTCGTCCATTTGTTTTATTTGGATTTGAATTTGTTTAATTAATAAATCCCTTCTACTATCTTGTAAAACCAGATCATAACCACTGAAGAGTTTGTTTAAAGTGTTTTGATTTATGTTTCTAACACCATGGCTTAAAATATCTAATAAGACTTGTCTAAAATTATCTAATCCTTGCCAAATTTTGATTCTTTCTTGTATAAAGCTTGCCATAGAATAATTATAGTTTTAATTTTACCTAGATGCTATTATCTTATTCATGGGAATAGTACAACAATTAAGTAGAGCTTATCAAAATGCGCATGGAACCCAGTTCGCTACTTCGCTTTTGCAATTATGTGAGCCAAGCATACCAAAAAATTAATTATTTGAAATTGTCAAAAATAGTGCAAGAGCTGATGGACATAAGCTCGCTTGTGATAATACTGCTTTTGTTACCTTAGACAGCAATGATTCCTTTATTAAATAATTAAAACGAGCGATTAACCCTGGCCAATGTAAGAGTTTAATGCTGTACTGGAATGTTGTGGTAGCAACAAATACAAGCTTCAAGAATTTATTTACAGGTTTCAGCGAGACAGTAA
>CAIYXB010000097.1 GCA_903930015.1 uncultured bacterium
AGCTTTGTTTGTAGTCTTTTTAACACTTACTTTCTTAGGACTTGCTTTTTTAGCAGTGGTTTTAGAGCTAGCAGCTGTTTTTTTGGAACCAGTCGCAGTTTTACTAGGTTTAGCCTTTGCAGGACTATCCTTTTTCTTTTTTAAAGAATAGAGTCTTTTTCTCTCTAATTCACAATCTCTACATGAATTAGGTCTATACGAAATTCTATTTTTAGCTGTAAGTTTGACTCCGCAAACTGTGCAATAACTATGCATTTCAATATCATTTTATCCTAATTTGTCGATGTGGCCAAGCCTTGGCCAAAAAAAGTGTATTATAAAAGTTGAGAGCCAAATTTTGCAAGAATATAAGCATTTACTTGAGAAAATTAGGAAGAACTTAGGTTCTGGGGTTCAAAACTTTGATAAATCGGAATTTGAGAAACTAAAGAAAAACAAAAATAATGAAGGGAAGGACTCTCTATTAGAAGTTATTGATGAAGTTGCGGGCAAATGCCTTGCATTATTCCAATCATCAGCTTATTCAGAGTTATTAGATTATCTCTATGAAGACCCAAGCCGAATTTCATCATTTGAGATCAAATCAATAAAATTTCTTACTGAAATCAAATTAGGATTTAAACCAAGTAATTCTTCTTTCATAAAAATGGAGAATTTTTATGAGTATAAAAAGGATTTGAATTTCTCAGAAGCGTTGATAGAAACTGCAAATAAGCTAGGGATCTTTGATTTAGATTTTTTTGTATACTCAAATCAAATCCCACAGCTCGTCTATTCAACAATTAAGGCAAGATTTTATGCTTATCCTATTTCTGTAACTAAAGATGATTTAGAAGATTTTTTATTGAAACTAGAAAATAGTTTTGAGAAAGTGAAAGAAATTTTTGAGAGTGATAGTGAGGTAGTGGATCATTATGAAGAAAGAGTTCTTTACCTCAAAGCATTGATTTTTAAGAAATTAGAGAATCACGTTGATGCAAAGAAAAATATTGAATTATATTTTGAAAAATCTTTTACTCTCGAAGAAAAAATTTCCAAATTGGTTTTAATTGCAAATCAAAAATTATTTTCAGGAGATGAGGTTCTAACTAATCTAAAAAAACTTTACTTGGAGTCAACCGAGATTTCTGCATTCATAGCTGATACATCGCTCTTGACAAGCGATACCTGCGGCGCTTATGGCTGCGATGATTGCTGTCGTTACACTTATCCATCTTTGTCTTTGACTGAATTCGAGTACATTAAAAATTGGGCAAGCGAAAATAAATTTGATTTGTCTAATGCAATTGAAAAATCAAAAAAAATTCAAGACGATTATAAAAAACTATCTGGAAAATATTTTCAAATAGAAAGTAAAGAGGAAGGAGTTGATTTGAATCCAGAGGATTTTAAATTTGATTGTCCGTTTCTTGAATCTGGAAGATGTTCAATTCATCAAGCACGTCCTTTATTGTGTAGAGTTTTTGGCTCGGGAACTACTGATGCAAAATATCTTAAAACTTGTAATTATTACTTAAACCAATACCAGCATATGAGCTCACCTGAGCATGAGAGATTGGTCTATGATGCTAGGGGTTTTCAGGCAATGCTTGAAGATTCTGATAAATATTTAACCCAGTCAGATTCTGCAAAAACTGGCTTAATTCCTGCTTTTTTGCTTGATTTTGACTTAAGTCAAAAATAAATTTTTGTTTTGGTCTTGACATGTGGATATGTATTGATGTATTGTTGATATTAAGAGGAAATATTATGGATTTTATGAATTTATTAAGCGGACTTATGGGTGCAGCACCAAAGGCTGGTCCTAGTGCACGTTCACTTGCTAAAGAACCCGCAGGAACTCAAAATCCAGAAGCACCTACATCTCCAACTGCTGTTCTTACTAATCAAGAGCATAATTCTACTGCGGTTGCTATGGCTGCTGTAAAACCAGAGACAGCTTCACCAATTGATTCTAATATAGTGGAAGCTAAAGCCCATTTACCTAAAGTACTTGGAATATTAGATTCGGTTTTAAAAACTTTTGGCATTTCTTTAAAAGATTTCACTCAATTTTTGCTACAAAAACAACCTGAAGTAACTCAAAAACTTGTTGAAGAGGCTTTAAAAGCAATTGTGCCTCAACAGCAAGCAGCAGTGCAAGCGCCAGTGACCCTAGTGGCTACGACTGAAGCTGCTAATAAACCTGATGATCAGTTGGTTCCTGCTATTGCAGCATAATTTTTGATTGCTTAGACAACCACTCTTTTTTTGCTGACACCTGTGATTTTATTTGAATATTGCAATAGAGTTAATGATAACTACTTAAAATCTTGTATCAGATTAGCTTTGAGCAATCAAATTAAGAGCAATTGCGACAAATGCGGAAGGCTTGTTGCAATTTGAAGAAAACTTTTCTATAGCCAATGTTAGAATTAAAGCTATGCAAAAACCACATGCTTTATCTCGTCGTCAATTTTTATCAGGACTTGGAGTAACTGCTGCTGCACTTGGACTCAGTACTCTAACAGCATGTACCGAAGAAAAAAAACATAATGCTATTAGTCTTGCACACGGTAATGATAAAGAGCTTTTCCCGATTTACCAAGATGGTAAGTACGTAGCAAAAGACTTTACTGCACTCACTAAAATACCTAACCTAGGTTTAAGTCCAGAAAATATTTCTGCTCACCTAGCTCTCTATACCGCATATGTAGATAAAGTAAATAAAGCTGAAGCTATGATGGCAAAAAATGAAGTTGATGATTTTTCAATGAAGAATTTGGCTTTTTCATTAAACGGTATGGCTTTGCATGATGTGTATTTTGCAAATATGACAACTGAAGCGACCAAACAGTCAACAGCCTTAAAAGCAGCTATTGATAAAACTTTTGGAAGTTTTGATAACTATTACGCGAATTTAGTAGATACAGCGATGCTTGTTAAAGGCTGGTCTATAACGGCTTTAAACTTGCTCAACGGTAAACTTTTTAATTATGCCCAAGATACTCACTCATCAAATTATCCAGCTTATGTTATGCCAATTTTAGTTTTGGATGTTTATGATCATGCTTGGTTAGATCAATTTGGTAGCGGTGATGAAGCTAAGCGTGAGTATATAAGCGTGTTTGGTAAGATTATCAATTGGGATCTCGTGTCTCGTCGTCTTGATGCTGTTACTAAACTTTATAGCTAAGAGTCAGGTAATCAGCTTAAACTTTAAGTAGTAATCATTAACTCTATTGCAATATTCAAATAAAATCACTCTTTTTTCTGCGCCTGAGCTTACGCAAACGCTTAGAAAAAAGGTGATTTTATTTGATTGCAATTAGACCTAATTAACACTAATAGCTTTATCTCAATTATTTCAAGCTTAAAATGGAAATGAGGTGAAAACGACTGGAGCAAAGTAAAAATCACAGGATTTTTCTTTGCATAGGGAGGTTTGAATCCATTGGAATGACCAGCTTGAAATAATTGAGATAAAGCGAGAGTTTAATTGCAGAGAAACTGTCAAAGAATTACGTAAACCTTATCGCAATGACAGTTAGCACTTGCGTTCTAATCACGCAAAGGCATCTTATAATCACAAAGCTTAGAGATTCTTTCTAAGCAATCCCAAGCTGCATCATCAAGCTCAAGTGATCGATCAACTTCATAAGCTTCTCCAACTTTGATTATGATTTCTTTTTTGTCTGTGTAAGTGATACCGACTGGAAGAATTGGGACTTTATTTAGTCGCGCAATAAAAATAGCACCATTGTTTGGTAAGCCAAGTGAGTGAGGATCTTTTGATCTAGTACCTTCGATAAAAATACTTGAGCTCCATGCTCCAGCAAATCTTTTTGTATTGAGGGCTTTTTTAGTTAGGTCAAAAGTGCTTTTTTTAGTATTTTCTCTGTCAATTAAAATTGCACTATAGAGACTAATTAAAAAAGCAAAAATTGAGTTTGTGAAAAGCTCTTTTTTAGCAATAAATGCCATTGGCATATTTAAAAAAGAAGAAATTATCGGAGGGTCATTCATTGAGCGGTGGTTGCTTACCACTAGATAATTAGTATCTCTTTTAGGTTTTTGTGATGTGTACTCTACTTTTATTTTATATTTAAAGCGAAAGAAAAAAACAACAATTGGCATGCAGATACTAAAAAAGGCATAACTTAGATGGGAGAAATAATAGAGTTTTTTTAGTCTTTTTAGCATGCTTTGCTCATAAATAATAACAGCTCATATGCTAATCTTTAGCATTGTGTCATTATACGAGACGAATGCAAAAATAACTAAAGACCCAATTGTTGGTCTTTTACAACTGGCTGCACTTGACGATAGTCCAGAAAAATTTACTGCGATTATTGGATCAGCAATGGATGATGATGGGAAACTGATAGTACCTGATCCGATTCATGAAGTTGCAAAAGAGCTAGTCAAAAATGGGATCGATATGTCCTATGCTCCAAGTTCTGGAATTAAGGGACTCGCTGATTTAATGGCAAATGAAGTGCTCGGGAAAAACGTTCAAGTTGAACTTGAGCGTATGGGTTTGTTCAAATCACAAATAGTAACCTGTGCTGGTACAAATGCTATCTCAACAGCTTTGATGTCTTGTACTACTGATGAAGATGACATTATTACACACAACCCTCACTGGGCAGGTTATGACAGTATTGCGCTTGCACTTAAAAGAAAACCTTTAGTAAATTTTGAAATTTTAGATGAGAATGATAATTTTAATGCTGAAGATTTTGCAAAAACAATTGCAGAAGTTGCTTCAAGAAATCCAAAATCTAAATTGAATATAGTTATTAATACACCTTTTGATAATCCTTTAGGCAAGGACTTTGGAGATGCTGCTTGGGATAAGATTGGAGATGTTCTTGCTCAATATAACGATAGAGAAATTCTTCTTATTCTAGATACTGCATATATTGATTTTGGTCCTGGTGGAAAGGATTACAAGCGACTAGGTTTTTTAAGTAAGCTTTTTCAAAAAGTAAGAAACCCAAGTTTTAATTTAGTTATTGCTGCAACTGTTTCCAAGAGTTTTGCAATGTATGGAGCTCGAGTTGGAGTCTCTATCTTAATTACAAGCAATGGAGAGTATGCAAGAACATGGTCCGATGTAATTGGTGGAAGTATTAGAGGTACTTTTTCGAATGCTAATAACTATGCACAAGAGATAGTGAAAAAAATTCTTGAGACACCTGCTAAGCATGCTTACATTCATGACTTTCAAGCATCAACTTCGAATCTACTTCAAGAAAGAACTAAGGTGTTTCTTGAAGCCTTTGATAGCGTTGGTTTCAAGGACTTTCGTTATGTGAAACCTGATGGTGGTTTCTTTGTTAGTTTAAAGTTTACTGATAAGGTTTACGCTCTTAAATTTAATGAGACAATGATAAAAAAACATTTTTATGCGCCTTTGATCTCAGATCAATTCTTGAGAATACCAGTATGTGGCTTAAGTTCAGAGAAACTACAAATTTGTGTTGGTAAATTAAGCCTCATTGCAAAAGAAATTTAATGAAAGAAAGAGCCGTCTTAATTGATGTTATTGAGCCAGGTGTAAGTAAAGCAGAATCGGAGCTTCGTTTAAATGAGCTTGATAGTCTTGTTAAAACCTTTGGCGGAGTGAGTGTGGTTCGCTCTATGCAAAAACGTTCAACCCCTGATTATCAAACTTATGTTGGTACAGGGAAGGTAGAAGAGGTGCTTGATGAATATAATGGTGCTGAGAATCTTGATGTGATCATCTTGAATAATATTTTAAAGCCTCGTCAGATTTATAATCTAGAAGAATTTTGTAATAACTATGAAATTGAAAAAATAAAAGCAAAAGCTGTGGAAGGTGAGACGCGTTTTGAAATTCCAAAAAAAATTAAAGTTTGGGACAGGGTTGATTTGATCCTGAAGATTTTTGATAAACATGCAAAAACTGCTGAAGCTAAGTTGCAGATTGAGCTTGCAAGTATAAAGCATATGGGCCCAAGGATTTTTGGTATGGGTATGGAATTGTCACGTCAGGGTGGTGGTATCGGTACTATTGGTGTTGGTGAGACTAATACTGAACGTATGAGACGAGCATTGCAGAAACGTACAAAATTTATTGAAGATAAAATTGAAAACTATGGAGAGATTCAAGCTCGCCAGAGAAGTTCAAGGTCAAATAGAAACCAAAAAACCGTAGCACTTGCTGGTTATACTAATGCCGGCAAAAGCACTTTGTTAAAGGCTCTTACAAAGAAAAAAGATGTTTATATTGCAGATGAATTATTTGCTACCTTAGATTCTAAAATTGGTGAGTTGTTTATTCCTTCTGAGACTTATGATATGCCAGGTAGAACGGTCTTAATGGCAGATACAATTGGTTTTATCCAGGATTTGCCGCCCAATCTTATTAAAGCTTTTAAAACTACACTTGCAGAGATAGTTGATGCTGATTTAATTTTGCATGTAATAGATATAAGTGATGAGAACGTTGAGTTGAAAATCAGAGTAGTTGAAGAGATTTTAGATGAGCTTTTGGAAGAGCGTATTAAATTTGGTGAGGCGCCAGAAAGGATTTTTGTTTTTAATAAGTTTGATAGACTGTCCTCAATCACTCAGCATGAAAGAATAAAGCTTATTTCTGAAATGTCAGAAAAGTATGCTGATTTTAACCCACAAGTTGTTTCTGCTTTGGATAAAGATAGCCTTCCAAATTTAGTTCAAGCGATTTCTGAGAGGGTTTAATTACAATGTCTTTTTAATCTATTTAGTTAAGCTTTAGAATATGGTCCATTTTTTTTGAAAATTTCTAATAATTTTTTAGCGGTTGCTTCGTAAGCGGCTTTATCTATCCATAATGCCTCAGGCATTTCTATTGATTCAGGAACTCTAAGACCAAGTATTGGATGTTTAATAGTGTTTTCCTTTGATAAACTGCCAGAATTAATTCTGTGAATAATATCTCGTGTAAGGCTTATAGCCATTCTTTTACCTTGTCCATAGCTACCACCAGCCCAGCCAGTATTTACAAGCCAGCAGTTAACATCATTCTCGGATATTTTTTTAGCAAGTAATTCCCCATAGACTTTTGGTGATAGTGGCATAAAAGGAGCTCCAAAGCAAGGACTAAATACTGCTGTTGGTTCAGCTACTCCTATTTCAGTACCAGGAATTTTAGCTGTATAGCCCAGCATGAAGTGTTCACTTGCTTCTTTTGCACTTAACTTGCTTACAGAGGGCAAGACACCAAAAGCATCACAAGTGAGCATGATGATATTTTTAGGTTGCTTACGAACAAATCTATCTAATTTTGCATTTGGTATAAACATTAATGGATATGAAATTCTGCCATTCTCTGTAATTTCCGTATTGTTATAATCCATTGATCTATCTTCATTGAGATAGACATTTTCTGCCGTTGTGCCAAATCTTCTAGAAGCGTTATAAATTTCGGGTTCAGTTTTTGCTGTTAGTCCTATTGTTTTTGCGTAGCACCCATCTTCAAAATTAAAAATACCTTCTTCTGACCAGCCATGTTCATCGTCACCAATAAGTATTCTTTCAGGATCAGCTGATAGAGTTGTTTTGCCTGTGCCAGAAAGTCCAAAAAATATACTTACTTCACCTTCAGTATTTGAGTTTGCGCTGCAGTGCATTGGCATAATGCCACGTTGTGGGTAAACATAGTTTAAAATCGAGAAAACAGATTTTTTAATTTCACCTGCGTATAGTGTCCCAGAAATTAGAACTTCCTTAGCACTATAATCTACGAGAATAAAAGTTTCTGAGTTTAGTTCTGGATATTTTTTTAGATCCGGCATAAAATTTGGTGCATGATAAATCGTATATTCTGCTTGATAATTCTTTAAATATTCTTCGCTATAACTTAATCTAGCAGAGTGAGAATTCCTTGAAGAGAGCATGTTGCGAATAAACAAGCTATGAAAAGCAAGCTCAGTTATTACTAGGACGTTTATTGAGTTTTTAGGATCTGCTCCAGCAATGGTTTCTTGGGTAAAGATTTCATCTTTTGCTTCTAAGTAAGCAATAACCTCACTACGCAATAAGTTGAAAGTATCTTCTGTAATGGGTTTGTTAATTTTCCCCCAGTTAATTAGATTCTTACTTTCGTTGTTATTTACTATAAATTTATCGTTTGCAGATCTACCAGTTTTTTTACCAGTATAGGTAACAAGAACACCCTTGTCGCTAAGTTTAGCTTCTTGATTAAAGAGTGATTTTTCGTAAAGTTGAGCAGTTTTTAAGTTTTTTAAGGCTTTAGTTAAATTAATAGTTTTTGACGATCGAGTAGCCATGATAATTATATTATGACACATACGGAGTCCCACAAGATAACTGATTGTAAGATACCGCTTGCTTCACAGGATGACGCAGATCAGTCAGTGACCTTGTAAGCAATTTAATATATTGGGGTAAAATTTAATTATGAAACAAGCAAAAGTAACTGTAATTGGAGCTGGAAATGTTGGAGCAACTGCTGCACAAAGACTAGCAGAAAAAAATATAGCAAATGTCGCTCTTGTCGATATTATGGGTGGAGTTGCTGCCGGAAAAGCACTTGATCTTATGGAGGCAAGACCAGTTGAACTTCATGATCGTATGATTTTTGGTAGTGATGATTATGCAATTTCAAAAGACTCTGATGTAGTGCTTATAACTGCAGGTCTTGCAAGAAAGCCTGGAATGTCTAGAGATGATTTACTTGCTAAGAATGCTCAAATAGTAAAAGGCTGTGTTGAATCAGCTTATAAATACTCTCCAAATGCGATATTTATTGTTGTATCAAATCCGGTTGATGCCATGACTCAATTGACTCACCAAATACTTTCAGCAAAAGGTGTTCCTAATAATAAAATTATTGGAATGGCTGGAGTTTTAGATAGTTCGCGAATGGCATTCTTTATTGCGGAAGCTCTAAATGTTTCAATAAAAAATATTCAACCTTGTGTTTTAGGTGGTCATGGTGATGATATGGTTCCTGTTGCTAGATATACGACAGTGGCTGGAATCCCTTTACCAGATTTACTTCCAGAAGCAAAAATAAAAGAGATTATTGAAAGAACTCAAAAAGGTGGAATTGAGATTGTCAACTTGCTTGGTACCGGATCTGCTTTTTATGCACCTGCTTCATCTTCTGTAGAAATGATTGATGCAATTCTTAATGACAAAAAACAAATTCTTCCTTGCTCTTGTATGCTTACTGGTGAGTATGGAATTAATGGAGTTTATGTTGGTGTTCCAACTAAACTTGGTGCAAATGGTATTGAGCAAATCATGGAATTAAAACTAAGTGATACTGAGTTAAAAGATCTAAAAGCTTCTGCTGAGTCTGTGAAAACAAACGTTGCTAAGATGAATGAATTAATGAAAGCTACTGTCTAAGCACTTTTGTGGATCTGTAAATAACCTATAAGCATACGCGCCAAGAGTATTTGTGGGACATCACCATTAAATATTTACCTACGTTATTAACTAAATTTAGATTTTTCTGGTTTTACTTTTGTTGAGATGGAAGATTTTTTTCAAGAGCTTGCCAAAGCTTTTGAATATAAGGAGTATCTTCATGAAGATATAGTCTTTGAAGAGGAATATCTTCTTCAGCCTTTTCTTGAGCTTGATTTAGAGCAATCAAATTACGCGTAAGATTTCTTAGAGTATCATCTTCATCACCTACTGTAATAGTTTTTTTTTGGTCACAGCTATATGCCTTTGTGCTTTTTAATATAAAATGATTAACATTATATTGTGCAGAAAACTTTAAGCTTTCTTCTGTACTTCTTATACTAAACATACCAACTAATCCCACCTAGATTTTTTTATGTGCCTGTCGCAGAGCTAAATCGCTCCGCTTGGCACGCTAATTTAATACGCGGGGTTGGTATTAGTTCCTTTCCTGGCTTTGTTTCAACTTTACTATATGGTTCTTGCGAATCAGAATATTCTATTTCGTAGCTATCGTGATGGTTTGAGTCCTTATTCGGATCTTTATTTAGGGTGATTGTAATATTTTTACCGTCTTTTTGTTCAATGCTATAGGAAGCAGCCTGATTAAATAGATTTTTACTTAATACAATGTGAGTACCTGTTTCTTTACTTTCAAGCACTTTTTTAGGATTCGATTTTGCAATTTGCTCAAATAATTCTACTACTCTCATTGCTGAGTTGTGCATAAGCTCAAGTACATTTTCCAGAACTTCTTGCTTGTTGCTTTGTGATAACTCATGATTTAAAGCAAGTGCACTATGAAAAGCGCCAAGCTCAGTTCTTGCATCTTCTTTTGCTTTACTGCTCTCTTCTTGTAAATTTCCATCAAGATATTGGGCTTCTTTGACAAGAGTTTTTAAATGTGGATTTGATTTTACAAAATCACTTAGTTCTTTATTCTAAAGATTTATAAAACTAGTGTTCAACAAGAAAAAATTTAGCTAAAACTAGCAGAATCTGTCAATACTTAACGCGCGATTGCACCTAGTTATTTAAGCATTGGAGCAAGTTTAGTAAACATCTTTACTTCCCAGGGCTCAAATCCAGCATCATAATCTAAATCTGAGTCATGACGAGCCATAAAAGCTTTTGCACCAAGTCTTGAGAAACTTTCATCTACTTGCTTGCCGCAACCACAAAATATTTGGTAACTTTTATCGCCCATGGCAAATACTGTGTAATTTAATTTTGATAAATCAGTTGATTTATCTGCAAAAAGATCTTCACAAAATTTCTTGCAGGTACCAGGAGGATCACCTTCTCCCCAAGTTGAAATTACTACAACAGCGTGTTCCATTGAAGTTAAGTCAGCAACTTTTACATCTTTAAGATTTTTTATTGCAACATCAAACTTATGTGCTTCGCCAGCTTGCTTTACAATTTCTTTTGCTGTTCTTTCAATACTCTGAGCTAGTTTCTCTGAGTTACCTGATTCTGATCCAAAAAGTACATTTAATGTTGGCATGATGAAAATTCCTTCTAATTAATCTTTTTTGATGCCGACTGCTTCAAGTGCTGCTTGAACGGCTTTTTGTGAGATACCACCTAGATGTGGTTTTAATTTACTTGGATCAGCAGCAGTTGCAGCTTTTTTCTTAGTTGCTTTTGATTCATAACCTTTAAGATCAAAGTATGTTCTAGATTGCTCTTGAGTGAGTGTTAATTTACGAATGTCGTAAATTAGATCTTCTCTTGTCTCTTCTGACATTTCAAAATCAACAGTGTTTATAATGCAGTCAGTCGGGCAAACTTCAGTGCATAATCCACAAAACATACAAAGTCCATGATCAATATAAAACTGAGTTGATTTTGCTTTTACTGTATCGTGAGGGATCACCGAGATACAAGCATCAGGGCAAACTCTTTCGCACTGTTTACAAGCGATACATAAATGCTCACCTGTATCAGGATCTACTTGCAATGCTAGTCTGTGTCTTGATCTTGGATACAAATCAGGCATCTTTTCTGGATACTGATTTGTGATTGGATTACGAGTTGTATTTTTTGCAACTGTAAACATCCCAAGGAAAATATTATATAACCCATCAACAGTTTGTCTGATTGGTTTGGTCGTTGTCTCTATGATTTTTTCTATTACTGCCATTAAAATTCCTTATTTAGATGCTCAAATTTCTTAAATACTCAACACAAAGTGCAACTATAAAAATTATACCTAAAGTAAGAGGTATAAGGTATTTCCAGCCGAATTCCATGAGTTGATCTTGTCTTAAACGTGGAAGTGTTGCACGAATCCAAATCGAAACTAAAAACATCCCATAGATTTTAAGAAGTAGAACAATTGATGTTAGATTCCAAGAAAGATCTAAGCCTGAGAGAAATCCATTTAGATCACCAATTACAGGTAAACTAATTGTCACATTTGATAAACTTCTGAGTATTGCATCTTCAGCTCCGGAAGAAATAGGTAAATGAGATCCACCTAAAAATAAAATTGCTGCAACCCCTGAAGCAACAAAAAGATTTGTATATTCTGCTAGGAAAAATAATGCAAATTTCATTCCACTGCATTCAGTGTTATATCCTGAAACAAGCTCTGACTCAGCTTCTGGAAGGTCAAAAGGTATACGATTTACTTCTGCTGTTGAAGCAGTTACGAAAATCAAAAATAGAGTCATGCAAACACCTATAAAAATAAGTGAAACAAGACCGTTCATAAAGATACCATCGTGGTTTGGAAGTAAGTTTACTAGGTATTTTGAATAGCCGTTACCAAAGATATTCCAGTTTAAAATCCCGCCACTTTGTTTTGCGTTAATTTCCATTAAGTTCACAGATCCAGTCAGGATAACCATTGCAAGTACAGAAAGTACCATTGGTATTTCATAGCTGATTGCTTGTGAAGCGGCTCTGAGTCCACCTATTAATGAGTATTTGTTATTTGATGCCCAGCCAACCATCACAAGTGACATAGTCCCAAGTGACACAAGCCCAAGTATGAATAGTAAACCTATATCAAGGTCCGCTAATTTGAAAATACCAACATTGTTTCCTGCGACTGATAAAAGCGGCATGAAGACTACCATTGCTGGTGCAAAAAATAAAGCTGGTGATAGAGTGAAAAGAAGTTTATCGGAGCCGTCTGGCATGATGTCTTCTTTAAATAATAGTTTCAGAGCATCAGCAAATGTTTGTAACATACCATTAGGTCCGACGGTCTCAGGTCCAATTCTCATAGTGAGTAGAGCAAGGAATTTTCTTTCGCAAAGAACCATGAACATTGCATTTACAGGTATTACAGTTGCGATTGTAATTGTAGGTGCTAAAAATTCTATAACTTGAGCAATTTGTTTAGTTACTTCAATGTCTAGACCAGTAACTAATTGAGGTAGTATTTCATTTGCAAGTTTTGGAAGTAGCCATGCGAATGTTACAGCTCCTCCTGCAGCAGCAGAAAAAACAACAGTAATCCAAAAACCAGCTAAAAGTGCAAACTTGAAAGTTTGCGCAAGTGCAGTACTTTTTGAAAATTCAGATCTTCTGTGAAACGAATTTAATAGGTCTAGATCTACAGCTTTTGTACTCATAATTTAGTTACCAGAGCATTATACTAAGGCTTTTTAGTATTGTCTTGCTGTGGTATTATTTTGAGCGCGAGTATAACGCAGAAGATGGAGTTATGGAGTGGTCTCTATTAGTTTAAAGCTTCTTTTTTGCTCATGGCAAAGCTAAGGGTGCCTTCCACGCAAAGTTCACCTTCGACTTCTCCGCGGAAGTCAAATTTACCAAAAGGGAAACGAAATTTCTTCATCTCAACAGAAATTTTCAATTGATCACCTGGAACAACCATACGTCTAAATTTAACACCTTCAAGTCCAGTAAATAGACCAATATATCCTTCGTTATACTCAGGCATAGTAAGCATTACCATGCAAGAAAGCTGAGCACTAGCTTCCACTTGAAGCACACCAGGCATAATTGGTGCACCCGGGAAGTGTCCCGTAAAGAAAGGTTCGTTAATAGAAACATTTTTGTAGCCAGTTGCAGATTTACCTGGAATAAGTTCGCTAACTCTATCTATCATCACAAAAGGATATCTGTGAGGTAATAGTTTTTGAATCTCATTTATGTTTAATTTTAGAGGTGTTTCAATTGACATTATCATCTCAATAATACATCAAATTAAGCAAGAATTGGTTCTGAACTTAAATCTAATTCAAATGCCTTGTGAATAGCTTGAACAGCTTTGTGTGAGTCTTTAGGGTCAATAACACAACTTATTTTTATTTCAGAAGTAGCTATCATTTGAATATTGATATTTTCGGTAGAAAGTATTTGAAATAATTTTGAAGCGATACCTGACCTATTAATCATTCCTGCTCCAACAATAGATACTTTTGCGACATTTGAATCTGAAACGATTTTTATACCTTTCATCTCTGTTTGTAATTCAGTGCAAATTGCAAGTGCAGGCTTTAAATCATCTTTAGGGACTGTGAAAGCCACATCATTAATGCCATCGACAGGGACAGATTGAATTATCATATCAACGCTTATGTTTTTATCGCTCAGTGCTGTAAAAATTTTACTTACAATACCTGGAGTATCAGGAACATTCATCATTCCAATCCAAGCTTGATTTTCATCAAGTGCAACACCAGTTACTGCTTTTGTTAATTCCATATCTTTAATCCTTTTTAAACTTATAACTTTTGTACCTTGAGTGTCAGGAGCAAAACTACTTCTAACTCTGAGATCCACATCATATTTTTTTGCAAGTTCCACTGATCTTGGGTGTAAAACTTTTGCACCAAGGCTTGCAAGTTCAAGCATCTCTTCATGACTTATGCACTCAAGCTTGCTTGCTTTTTTTTCAATACGAGGGTCAGTAGTATAAATGCCATCGACATCTGTGTAAATATCACAACGCTCTGCATTTAGAGCAGCTGCAATAGCAACGGCAGAAGTATCAGAACCACCTCTACCCAGAGTAGTTACTTCACCATCTTCAGTAATACCCTGGAAGCCTGCAATAACAACTATTTTGTTTGCTTCAAGATTTTTTTTTATTTTCTCTGTTTTGATTTCAGCAATTCTTGCTTTGTTATGTGAGGACTCTGTTATAAAGCCAGCTTGCCAACCAGTTAGTGAAATAGCAGGATGTCCCATCCTTTCAATGCACATTGCGCAGAGCGAGATAGAGACAAGTTCTCCGGTTGCAAGCAACATATCAAGTTCTCTACCGCGAACGTTTGGAGAAATTTTGTTTGCCATATCAACAAGCCCGTTTGTTGTCTTGCCCATTGCTGATACAACAATCACAACATTATGTTGTGTCGCTTCTTTAATGGCTATTTTCGAGATCCTTTCTATGCACTCTTGGTCGGCAACAGAACTACCACCAAACTTTAGTACTAAAGTTGTTTTATTGTTTATCTTTTGTTTTTCAATTTCTTGGGTCATATTTGTGACCCTGTTATTATAGCTTTTTTGCTAGCCATTCGTAATTTAGGGCTTTAATAAAAAACTAATTTTTGTTTTAGTGTTTATCCTTTGGGCACTAGCTTTTGGGTTGATTTGTGATATTGAACTTGCTAGGCTTGTATCATAATTTGGTGTACAAACTCTAGTGTTACTTGCACCGGATTTACTAGGAAAGCAATCTGAATTTGGTGTAAGTATGTAATCTCCAGTTCCATTTCTTTTGTTTTTGTTTAAATCGATAATATTTAAGCCGTTTTTACCCTTGAAAAAGCTATTGTTCATAACTAAATAATCATTCAATAAAAGACCAATTCTTTCTGAGCTTTTAAAACCAGATTCAGTTATGTCATTTAATTTTTGTTTTTTGTTAATAATTCTGTAAATAAACTGGTAGCCTAAAAAATTAGCTTCTGTATTTTTAACAAGAAATCTATTGCTTGAATTTTTGCTTGATTTGATTTTCCATGCTGATTCAATTTGTGTTGATACGTCGCTTAAGCTAGCTGTAAATTCAGAAGGTGTTGGTATGGTAGATGGAATTTTTGTTGGACTCACTGCGTCTTTTGCGATTTTTAAATTTGTTAATGTACTTAGCTCTGTAGTTCTTTCGATACATAATTGAGAGCTACTTGCTAGGCGGTCTTTGTATTTGGATTTTACGACGCTTGCATCTACACCAATTGTTGTGCAGTCGGCAAAAACTGTTTTTAATAACTTTCCTGCACCACCAAGTGCTTCAAAGTCAATTGTAAAAACATAAGTGTTCGCTTCTCCTGGTTTTATTGATTCGATAACGATTTGATTTTGATTAACCATTAATCCTTGTAGTTGATCAAACTCAGTAGACTCTGTTCCAAGTGGTTTGTATGTGAATCTTGATTCACCACCTTTTGTGATTGCAAGAGTGATATTTATTGAGGCAACTTCCGTATTTGCTTCATTATATATACGCCAAATCCCAATGAGGTCGCTAGCATTCTCAGCTGTAGTTCCAGCAAAAGCTGGTAGTTGTAGGGCAATTAAAAGTGTTAAAAATAGTTTTTTCATGTGAGGACGTCCAATACCTTTTAGACGTAATAAGTTCGCATATGTTCCCTTAGCTCTCGGTGAGGTGCGAAGCACCGAGTGACTAAGATCTAGCGTAAAGAAAAAGCAAAGCTTTTTTAGCGGCAATACTAGTAATGAAGGAAAATGTTGCTCAGGATTCCCGAGGTCGTGTTTAATCTGTAATCAAAAATATTTATCCCTTAGCCCTCGGTGAGGTGCGAAGCACCGAGTGACTAAGATCTAGCGTAAAGAAAAAGCAAAGCTTTTTTAGCGGCAATACTAGTAATGAAGGAAAATGGTGCTCAGGAGGAGAATCGGACTCCCTACCCCTTCATTACCAATGAAGTGCTCTACCACTGAGCTACCCGAGCATTTTAGTTTTGCCAATCGTACTTCTATGAAGTGTCTTTTTCCTTTGCCTCGCTGATGCTCGTCAATCACTGAGCTACCCGAGCGTAAGTAATATATTTTACGCTAAAAACTCGTATTGTGCTTTTTTTTAACTCTTAATTCATGTTAGCCTGTCTTGTTTAAATATTAAAATAATAAGACTTGCTTTCAATTAAGATTTTAATTTCCGTCTAAAATAAATAATTGTTGTTTCTTGATACTATTTCTACCTTGGGTTGTAAATGTCCAGGTCTCTTTATCAAAGATACCTGAGAAAGCATTACTGCTTGCATCCTCAATAGCTGTCGGATCAATTAGTACATAGTACTTAGTGCCTTCTTCAAAATTAGTTGTAGGTATTAATGTTATTTCTGAACTACCACTCCCTGCGACTCTTGCACCATCAGTTACATCAAGTGCTTCAAAAACTGAATCATCAAAACTTCTAATAGTAATAAATCCTGTATTAGTGTTAACAACTTCACTAAAGAAAATTTTGAGATTATGGCTAGTTGGATGTTGAACAGATTTATTAGCTGAATATAAGATTGTAATTTTAGGATCAGAAGTGTCAGTTACTAACTCCTCAGCTGCAACTGAATAAAAAGTCCCAGGCGTATTTATGTTTACGTATTCTGCATGAATCCATTCTGGACTTCTTTCAACGTTTGATATTCTAATTTCATCTAAAAGACCATCGTAAGCATTTGTACCACCAATACTTGCTCCAATTGTTAGAGGGTTTGTATTTGCCGCTGCTGCGGTCTCAACTGATGTATCTTCGGGAGTACCAGCACTGTCAACGTATAGATTATTTGCAGTACCAGTATAACTGTGGGTAACAAAATGCCATGAACCATCATTAATTGAAGTCGAAGAATTTGCATAATTAATGAGGGTTGTATTCGTACCTGCAATGACAGCTCCTGTATTTGTTTTTTGTGTGAAGTTGCTGTTTGAACCTTTTTCCATAATTACAGTATTACCTGCTTCAAGTGTGTTTAGCCAATAACTCACGGATCTCGGTTGCCCTGTTCCACTTGCCGAATTTAATGATGCAGAATCTGAGATTTGTAAGTGATCATCTGATCCATCAAAATCAAGAGCTCCTCCAGTTTTACCGGTGACAAGATTTGCGTTAATCATTCCACCGTTTGGAATTCCGTGATTTCTGTTTGTTGTACTATCCCAAAGTTTAGCGTTGCTATTACCAGGTAATTGTTGCATGTGATAAACAGCTACGTAATTATTTGACCAAACTCTTTGGAAGCCAAGTTCATCAGCACCATTGATCATTCGTGCGTTTGGATTATCATAGTAGATATAAAAATCATTATCAACAGTTGAAGATAAGTTAGTCGCTCTAAAATAAAGTTCACCAGTGCTAGCACCTGTATTAATATTCACTAGTTCGTGAGGTACAGCCGTGAGTCCGTCATTCAACGTTACTCTGATGTCGGCTCCATCCGTTTGGGTATTTGCAAAGAAACTAGGAGCGAGGTCTGATAAATCTACGTAGACAGGGAAATTGTTTAAATCAATTCCTACTTGTGTGGAGTCTACTGTAATTTTAATTCTTCTGCCCCAGTTGCCTGAATACCAGCCCGGTGAGTTCCCGCTAGTGATAAAGTTCCAGGTAGTGTTGCCAGAGATACCAGCAAAATCATTACCTGAAGTATCTTCAATAACACCAGCTGCAATAGTTACATGATAGTTAGTAAGAGAAGCAAAAGTGCCAGTTGGATTAATAGTAATGGTATTACCAACAATAGAGACACGAGGATCAGTAATAGGAATAGATTCAAAGGTACCAACACCAGTGTGAGTAATCACAATATTACCCGTACCAATTTGAACGTTTTCACTACAAGTCATAACAAGGTTAGCGTTGAGTGCAACCCCAGTAGCGTTATCTAAAGGAGAAAGAGTAACTGTACAGTTAGGGGGAGTTATGTCTGCAGTATTAAAATTCCAAGTAGTTTTATCAAAATTTGGAATCTCATATTGTCCTACGCCAATTTGTTTTTTTATTGCATCAAAATTAACATACAAAGCTGTTTCGGACGGTAAATCTGTTGCAGGATTTACTGTAAATACTGTAGTGCCGGCACCGGTTATTTCTGGTGAATTAAAAGGGTAACTAAATACCAATGAATCATCAGAAACTCTTCTTACTTCAAAATCCCTGTAACTATCTGCATAATCCCAAGGCACGTCAAAGGTTACTGTTAGATTACTTGCGACAGGAACATTAGTAGCGTTATCTAAAGGTGAAAAACACGGATTCGTGAATGTACATGCTCCTGGAGCAGCACCAGTGCTGAAATTCAAATCAGTCGTATTATTAATACCAGCCCAATATTGCATTGCTGCATTTCTAAAACAAGTTGTATCAAATTGTAAGTTATAGTTCTTATTAGCTGTATATGTCTCTGCCAGAGTTAGAGTGGTTGTTCCAGAACCTGAAAAGTTTGAACAAAAACTCATATTAGACAGGCACATACCAGGTCCTGTACAATTAACTTGGTAACTTCCTACACCCATAAAAACTGGTTGATCAAATATTAGAGTTATTCCGATTGTAGTTGAAACTCCAATCGCATTGTCAGCTGGAGTACTTGTAAGTAATATTGGTGCAGCTGCTTTAGTTTGTGCAGTGCTAATAGCTAGTAAAAATACTAACCATAAAAAAGTTTTTATAAATATGCTTTTCTTTTGCAATTTATTATGTCTTGGACTTTATGTCTCCATTTACAATATTTGTTCTTTTTATTTTAAATAATCTAGGCTGCTTAACCAGTAATAATTCCTTAAATTTATTTAATCAACAGGAATTAGTGGTTTGAAGGATTCTTAACAATAAAGTTCAAGGATTGTGTAAAGAATGCGTGCAAAATCAACAAGGGCATTGCCTTG
>CAIYXB010000098.1 GCA_903930015.1 uncultured bacterium
CTCTGGATGTTTTAGAGGAGATCATGCTCCGCAACGTCATTCAGTTCTTTTATCGGTAATTGAAACTGCCAAAAAACAAGGTCACTCCTTACTGGATTCTTGTAAATTAATGCTTAATCATCAATTGGTATTACAGGCTTAAGACTGAGTAGTTACTGACAGGGACTTCAATCAATATAATAAATAAGAGTGCTACTAAAACTTGCATGGGTTAATTATCACATACTATGATTCTAAGATCAGATGCAGCCTGAGCGCAGCTCTCACAATATTAATCTTCCTCGTATACTTACAAACCCCATCAGCAAGGGCTTGTATCTTAAATCTTGCTTCAATGATCGGTGCATTTGTAAAAGCTCAATAACTTGAGGCAATTCATATTACATAAGTTTAGTTTTGAAATATAGTCTATGGGTCGTCTACGGAATCCGTGTTTTTAAGTTAATTGTCAGCAAAGCCTGAAGTAGTACTTTAGGCTTTGTGGTTTAAATAAGGGCTTTGCTTGACGGCGTCGCAAATCTACGTTCAGTACATTTGCTCCTAACCCGTGACCAAAAATCCTAGATTTTATGCTGCAGGCTTCAAACTCTCAGGTAAACCACAAAAACAAAAAGAGGAGGTCTTTGACCCCCTCTTTTTGTTTTTAATGGTACGCCAGATAGGATTCGAACCTATGGCCTACTACTTAGAAGGCAGTTGCTCTATCCAGCTGAGCTACTGGCGCCAGAATTCCTACAAAATATATCATGCAAAACGATCCATATACAGAAAAAACCCTTAATAATTGTATAAATTTGGCAAGGTATAATAAAGACAGTAACTACCAAGGTGTATTTACGCAAATAAACATAATTATGTCAAAAGATACTCAAATTGTTCAACTCGATGAAAAAGCAATCAAACAAGTTGCTGTTTTATTAAATAAAGAAGAAAAAGATCCAAGCGACTTTGGTCTTAGGCTTGCTATTAAAGGTGGAGGTTGTTCGGGATTAAGTTATGATCTGCGCTTTGATCAAAAGGCCGATAAAGATTTAATACAAGAATTTTCAAATCCAGACCAAAAAGCAAGCATCAAAGACATCAATGTTTTTATAGACCCTAAAAGTGCAATTTATTTAAAAGGCATGTCAGTTGAATTTGACGATGGCTTAATGGGGAAAGGCTTTGTTTTTAGAAATCCAAATGCTACAAACACATGCGGTTGTGGTGAAAGTTTTTCGGTATTTTAAATGACTCTTTTGGTTAAAGGTAAAGATGCAGAAAATTTTATTTCGAGGCAAGCTAGTAATTCACTAAAAGATTCTTGCTATGCTGCATTCTTAAAGCCAAAAGGGCAGATTGTTTCACTGTGTTTTATTGAGAAGTCAAATGGTGACCTGGAGATTACTTGTCAGAATCCAGAATTACTAAAAGAGCATTTAGAGAAATTTATAATAGTTGATGATGTTGAAATTGAAATCTCAGATAAAGAGCAAAACCCTAAAGTCCAGCTTGAGGGTTTTGCTGAAGATCAAAGTATTATCAAGCTTGAAGAAAAGCGCCCTGGTGTTTTAGAAAAGTATGTAGATTTTACGAAGGGTTGTTTCCCAGGTCAAGAAGTGCTTTCTAAGTTCAAAAACATAGGTCTTAAAAAGAAAGAAGAAAGATCTAAAAAATTCACTGACGAAGCTTTGGAAATTTTCGCGCAAGCAAAAAATAATCAAGAGGATCTTGATCCAGCGATCGATCTGCTTAAAAGAGCTTTAAAAGAAAATCCTCGTAATGAGGACGCATACGAATCACTTGGAGTTATGCTTGCCAAGCAAGAGAAGTTTCCAGCTGCGATTGCTATTATGCAGCAATTAGAAATGATTAATCCAAAAAATCAAATGGCGCTAATGAACTTATCCATCTTTTATATGAAGATTGGTGATAAAGAGACTGCCGAAGAATATAAAGCTAAAGGCACTGTGCTTAAGTTTCAAGAGGCACTTAAAGAGACCGCTACATAACTCCATCTTCTGCGTTATTTATGCTAAAAATGCTTACGCATTTTCTTAACGCTTGTTTTTAGTTACTCGGCGCTTTGCGCCTCACCAAGGGCTAAGGTTGATATTAATAAATGGTGGTTATATACGACCTTGGGAATCATTTACAACCAGTAAACTCCGGTTTTTCGTCTTCGCAAGCCTTGAACCTGAAGTTATCTAGCGGTCTCTCAAATCATGTAACTACTCAGTCCTAAGATAAGATTTTTTTAATCAGGCCACTTTTTAAGCTTTTCTACGTCATAAGTATATGTGAGCATTGAGCAATTACTAGAAAAGCTTAGCGAATTAGAGGCTA
>CAIYXB010000099.1 GCA_903930015.1 uncultured bacterium
ATTGCTGAATGTTACGTTTTCTATTGAGCGCAAATCCTAAATGCTATAATCGGATTACTAAAATTTGACCTTCGGAGTTTAGTTTTCTATTGAGCGCAAATCCTAAATGCTATAATCATAAGCTTCGCGAATTTGATATTCTAATTCGTTTTCTATTGAGCGCAAATCCTAAATGCTATAATCCCAAATTCTAAAAACCTGCTCATAGAGTAGGTTTTTTTAGTATAAGCCTCTGAAAAAATGTATGAGGTTAACTAAAAAAGAGTTAATTGATCGGGATTTTTTTGTTTTAATTCTTTGATTTCACCTTTAAATCTAATACAGTTTTCGTATTGTTTATCAGTGAAGCCCATTACGTAGATTGAGCCTGTTCGAGGTTGATTTTTTTCAATTCTTCGTAAATAGCTCTGGAACTGTTCTTTACCAGAACAAGACTTTAAATAAACAGAGTATTGTGCCATCTCAAATCCATTATCAAGTAATAAATTCCTAAATTTAGTAGCTTTATGGCGCTCTTTCTTGGTAATTACAGGTAAATCAAACATTACTAACATCCACATAAGTCTGTATCCACTCAACACATCTCTCTTTATTCCAATAAAACTGTTTATAAGTTTAGGCTTTCTGTATTAATTAAGGTAAGTCGGGAATTTCTACCGGGAGTATCACAATGGGAAATCTTAATAAGACTTTTTCTTGTTCATAAGATTGAGCTAGGCTTACGGAAAGTTTGTTAATCACTTGAAATAATGGGCTATTTCCATCCTCGGTTTCAAGGTCTATGTTAATACTGTTTGCTAAGTAGCGTTTAACATCTTCTGAAACATTCTCATGTCCAGACTTATTTAAGTAATAGACTAATAGGTCTATTAATGGTCTGAAAGGTTCCATCATATCATCAACTAAGCACATAGGATTAAATTGATTGTGGTGATGTATCCCTAGTGTAGGATGGAGTCCTACAGCCATTATAGACCTTGCTACTGTTGAGCGAAGAATTGTATAACCATAATTCAACATAGAGTTTATGCCATCAGACATTCTGTCTCTAGTAAATTCATCACCGAATATTTTAGTCCAGTATATTCTAGCTGCCTGTGCTTCAAGATTATCCTTGTCTCCTGATTTTACTTCTTTTGCTAATACGCTTAATCGATTATTAGTTCTTCCAATAAAATTTAAAACGTCAGATTGGTTGAGGATTTTTTGTTTAATGATTTCTGCCCAGAGTTGTTTCGTAAGAGGCTTACTTGCATTTATTTGATATCTCATTCTGAGTTGTTGCTGAGAGTTGGATTCTACTGGCCAGATTATTGCTTCGGGTAAATAATTATGTCCACAGATGACCACAGAGCTACCTTGCTCTACTAAAGAGAGAATAATATTATTGGTAAAAGTCAAGGCATGTGAATTACAAATTAAGCCCGAGATATCACTTAGTGGTACTTTGCCTAATTCTTCCTTATCTTTTGATACGGTAAGGAAGCCTCTATCTTTAGACAAATAGACTCCTGTTTGAGTAATCTCAACTATACGGTTCTGCACATAGTTCTAGACTCATTTTTTATTCTAGGTGTTCCAAGCGGGGATTGTATGCATGGCTTTAATTCGAATTTTTGCCAAAGATGTGGTTTTTTAGCAGTATAGAAAAACTGTAATTTGCCATTTTCATCTTTCTCTCTATCTTTTACCATTTCTGGATTGCATAGAGTCAGGTCAGATTGTGAGAATTTGAGTACTTTTTGATATACCACTCCGTTTTCGGTATTTATACTTACCAAATCATTTTTAAATAGCTCCATAAGTTTTTTGTATTCTAGGTTTTCAAATTCAATTGTTTCAAATGGAGCGATAGATTTTTTGTCTTCTAAATACGCTGAATAAACTGATACTGTTGTTCCAACCCAAGTCCCATCTGGTTTTTCGTATATAACAAATTTTGCATTATTACCTCCTACGTAACCTTTATACGGTTTACCTTCTTTGTTCTTGATTGGTGGTAAGAGTAAGACATTTTCTTCTTTAATCTTTATACTTTTTAATTTGCGAAATTGTTTAGGTGGGTTTGCCATAAAGCGTTTAAGAGCTAAATCCCATTTATTATCATGCTGCTCTTTTAATTGTATTAAGGTACTTTTAAAAGATTCATCTATAACTAAGTCTGGATTCTTTAAGTCTTCTATTCTTACTCTTATTTGAGTAGTATATTTCCCATCTTTATTTGGTCCATCAATTATGCCGTAAGCAGTGTCTTCCATCATAGCTCCGTAGTAACCGTGATCAGATTTGTGGCTTACTGTTAGTCTATCTATTTTTGTTTTGAGTTCAATCCAGTAATTATTCCATGGTGTAAGTGGATTTTCATTAACGAAGTTTTGAGGATCTTCAGCTTCGCGTCTTGCATTGGCTTGAGAGATTTTTTGAACATAAGATCTTGTTGTTAGAGCTATAACGAATGCATCTACAGCGTGATGTCTATGATCAAGCCTGTTCTTTTCTGAATTATTCTCACTTAAGATAGCATCCAGACCTAGATTACGTCTTATAAGAGCTGTTAATATACCTGGTGTATTGGTTACGTTATCACAAATACATTTTAAGTAGTTCATGCTTGCTTTAGATAAGTATTGAGTATCTACTAAATGCCTTGCGAGGAACTTAGATTCAATTTCTTGATTCCAATTTTCTCTCAATATATTGTTGCCTTTGCGAATAAGAAACCTTTCTCCAGTCTCGGTATTTGTACGGGCAAAAATACTATAAACATTATTAGTGATTTCGTTCCAATTGAAATTTATTCCAAGTTGTGTAGGGCTATTACCAAAAGCTTCATAAGGTGTTTTATTTGCTTTTGCTCTGTTTGCTTGAGTGAATACTAAAACCTTATTACTTATATGATCATCGAGACTTCTGGAGAAGGGAATAATGTGGTCAACTTCTATTTCATTTGTAAAAAGTTTATGCTGTGGTATTGTTTTCCCAGTGTAAATGCAGATTCTATCTTGTGGTGGTAATTCTTTCCATAAGCGCCATTTGATTAGATCATCTCGGCTTTTAGGATTGCCACCGAGGTTGATGATTTCTTCCCTTGATTCGTTATAGTCCGCTTCTCTATTGCGTTGAGATTTATTTATTTTATCTTTTGTCTCTTTGTTATTTTTGAGTTCCCTTGCTAACTCTATGACGATTTCATCTGGCTTTCCGTATTTATCAATTATTGTATTTATGATTAATCTTAGTTGATTTAATGCAACATGAACGGTTGGGTTTGCAATCCATTCGGTACATTCAGTGTCTTTTGCTGTAATCATTCCAGGAGGGGCTTCTACGGTAGATCGAGTAAGTATTTCGCCATAATAAGGTAATTTTTCGAAACCATTCTCTATATTCCAAGTATGCCCACTAAATAATTTTTTTGAGATCTCTGAATAATCAGGGAGATATTCTTCATTAGAGTTTTTCCATTCAGCTAAAAATTGTTCAATAGCTTTTAAGCTTAACCGACTATACTCGTTTGGCGTATCTATCTCTATGATTTGTTTTGCGATCTCGATATTGATATTTAACTTTTTTGAAATACTGTTGATTAACTCATCGTCATTATCGTTATCTAAGATTGAAGAAATGATCTCATCTTTTTTGTTTAATTCCAGATTATTCCAGGTATCTATGATTTTGTGATTATTAATCCCTGATTTTTTTAGTCTTTTTTCTATTCTTCCGATTTGATTTTGTATTTCTTCACCATCTATCTCTTTTATGTATCCACTAAGTTCTATTGTGAATCTGATGGATTTATTTGTATCACTAAGATATTTTCTTAGGTCGTCAAACTTAACACTCTCTTTATTGTTGGTTAAAATTGATTTAATTATTGTATTTATCTCTTCTCTAGTTAATTTTGTTTCATTGTCTTTTTTATTTCTTATTCTTAAGTTAGTTAGATTTTGATAAAGCCTAAATAACTGGAAAGAAGGAAGTGCTTTAGGGCATCTATTTTCTTCTGGTAGAAATAAACACTTCCCTGGAACAGGTTTTCTAAGATTGCGTTGAAATAAAATGATATTTTTTATTTGATTTTTCATGTCTTCATTTTTCAACTCTTTATGAAACTCAGATTGTTTACTCCAGATGAAATTAAACTCTTCTTCAATAATTGACCTATCTGGATAAAATGCATATTCCTGTTTTGCATTAGCTCTTAGTCTAACTAATTGAGATTTTTTATTTTTATGATACAGAAATTCTCCATATGTCCTGTTTTTTTCAGATTCTAACTTCTCTTTTAACTCTTTAATTGCACTCAAGATTTTCCCATTTTCGTTAGACTTTTTATCAGTTTTTCTATTACTCTTAAAACCTCTTCTCTGATTAAGATGAAACAACGCTCTTCCTAATTCATAAAGTTCTATTCTTTCATTTAATGCTCTATATCTAAGTTCATATGGGTTTTTTTGTTGAAGTTGTTTTCTTTCAGTCTCATTTAAAGGCATTAATCCTATTTCAGATAACGTATTTAATAATCTATTCTTACGGTTGATTTTTCGATCCCTACTTCGTCTCATTGCACGAGCTGCTCTGCGTGCACTTGCAAGTGTTGTTTTCGATTTTGCTTCACGTGAATCTGAAAAAATTCTTACTCCAGTTGCCCTAATTCGGCAAGGCTCTTTTGTACTGTGCTTTAAGTCTAAAATACACCAACCAATGGAATTAGTACCTAAATCTAATCCAAGTCTGTATGCTTGTTTTGCCATTTGGTTGATTTTAGCTCATATATTTGTTATAATGTGGGTTATAGCATTTAGGATTTGCGCTTTTGGTCTTTGACCTTAGAATAACAAGGTGTAATATCCATAATTTCAGACCCCTTGCATTACGCCTGGGGTCTTTTTTTGTATTGAGTAATTAAAATTGAATCTAACGTGTGTTATCTGGAGTTGGTGTTAAGCCCTGAAATTAGCACTATTAATTAAAATTATCATTGTTAGTGCGTTTTATAGGTTACATATACTAGTTGCTCTAACTGAGGATTAATCAGCGTTATGCAAGGAATAATAGGCTTATGATCGAAATGTTCGTCACCGGCGTTGCACTCGATATCCGAACTAATATTCCCCTCGTGATATTGAACGACGAAGAAAAAAAATATACTTTGCCCATCTGGATTGGCCAAGCTGAGGCACAAGCTATCGCTCGTGGTCTTAGTGGACATGAAACAGAAAGACCTATGACACATGATTTGGCTGTTGAATTGATTGATGCACTGGATGCAACTATTGATTGTGTTGAAATAAATTCTTACGAAGATTCTACGTTTTTTGCATCAATAATTTTACTAGATAAAGATGAAAATTCTTTTGCTATAGATTCGCGTCCATCAGATAGTATTGCACTTGCAATCAGGTTAGATGCACCAATCATGGTTTCAGAAAAAATACTTCAGGATATTGCTTCTAAAGTTGAATTTCTCTCTGACTCCGATGATGAGATTGATCCAATCACGGACCCAGAAGCAAGAAAAGAATTTAAAGAATTTTTACGTGATGTAAAAGCCTCTGATTTTAATTTAGATAAACATATTAATGATAAAGATCTAGAGTAAATTTTCTGTACTGAGCCGTTACAGCGTCATTGCTGTAAGGGTCATGTAATTCATTGGCAGTTTAAGTAGTAATCATTAACCCTATTGCAATATTCAAATTAAATCACTCTTTTTTCTGCGCATGAGCTTGCGCAAATGCTTCGAAAAAAGGTGATTTAATTTGATTGCAATTAGATTCAATTAATACTAATAGCTTTATCTCAATTATTTCAAGCTTTAAATGGAAATGAGGTGAAAACGACTGAAGCAAAGAGAAAATTCATGATTGGCGAACCAGTTTGAAATCATTTGTGTGTCTAAAGTGCAATTGCGAGCGGATGCGTTTGTGAGATACTAGACCTGTTGCGAAAGTGCAACTTGAGCAAAACAGGTCTAAATATAAATAATCGAGTTTTCCTTTGCGGAGGGAAGTTTGAACCCATTGGAATGACCAGCTTGAAATAATTGAGATGAAGCGAGCGAGTAATTATTGAGTAATAGTCAACGAATTATGTAACCCCTACAGCAATGACATCTCAATTGTTACAGAGATTTGATCCTAGTAATCTCATTAATGAGCCTCAAGCCAATTCGGTCCTTCGCCGATATCAACTTTTAAAGGTACTTTAAGTTTAGTTGCGTTGGACATTTCATCAATAATAATCTTTTTTATCTCATCTTTAATTTCAAGATCACACTCAACAATCAATTCATCATGCACTTGAAGAATTAGATTTGCGCCAGGATAGTTTGCAAGTTTCTTATCAAGATTAACCATTGCCATTTTCATAATGTCAGCGGCACTGCCTTGAATACCTGCGTTGAAAGCTTGTCTCTCTTCTTCTTTTTGCAGTATCTTGTTGTTAGAATCTAGATTTCTAAAATAGCGTCTGCGCCCAAACATAGTCTCTGTAAATTCATTTTCACGAGCTTCTTCTAGGGTCCTATCCATGAAGGGTTTTACTTTCGGGAAAACTTTAAAATAAGTATCTATGAATTTTTTAGCTTCAGACATAGAAATACCTAACTGTTTAGCTGTAGCAAAAGGACCCTGCATATAGATAAGGGCAAAATTTAGTGTCTTACCGACCCTTCTGTGCTCGCTAGTGACCTCATTTTCCTTAAGATTAAAGATTTCCATTGCGGTTCTTGCATGGATGTCTTGATCCTTATTAAAAGCCTCAATAAGTGCACTCTCGTCTGCTAGGTGAGCAAGCACTCTAAGTTCAATTTGTGAATAATCTGCACTCAATAAAACTTTTGAAGAGTCTTTAGCCCTAAAAGCCTTTCTGATTTGTCTGCCGTACTCTGATCTGATTGGGATATTTTGTAAGTTGGGATTTGAAGAACTCAATCTTCCAGTGGTTGTTACAACTTGATTAAAATCAGAATGCAAACGATTATCTTCTTTTGCAATTAAAGCTGGAAGATTGTCTATGTATGTTGAAGCTAGTTTGGTTAGAGTTCTATATTCAATTATAAGTTCTACAAATTCTTTATCCTGCGCGCTCAGTTCATAATCTTGTAAAAGTGTTTCTAGTACACCCATGTCAGTCGAAAAAGAACCAGTTTTTTTGTTTTTACCAACTGTTGGTAATTGGAGCTTCTCGAACATTATTACTCCAAGTTGTTTTGGAGAGGATATGTTAAATTCTTCTTTTGATAATTCAAAAACTCTTTTTTGTAAGACATCTATTTTTTGATGAATATCTTTTGATAAGACTGCAAGGAATCCTACATCAACGCTAATTCCTTGATTTTCGATATCTTTAAGTACGTTTATTAAAGGGAACTCAATATCACTCAGTAGTTTAATTTCTCTTTGATCGAGTTTAGTTAAATAATGTTCGTAAAGTTTATATGTAACGTATGCGTCTGCGCAAGCATAGTCAGAAACTATGTCTATGGGAGCTTCGCTCATCAGTGTTTGTTTGCGACCAGTACCAATGAGATCTTCAATTTCTGTCATTTTTAGGTTGAAAACCCTTTTTGCTTGTGTCTTTAAACCATGTTTATTTGCAGGATTGTCAACATAGCTTGCAAGCATAGTGTCAAAGAAATTTAAGTGACATTTGATTCCTTGTCTTTCTAAAATTTTCAATTCAAATTTTGCATTTTGGATAATGATTTTTTTGTTTTGGTTTTCGATAATTGGTTTAAGTGCTTCGACAACTACTTTTCTATCAACTTGTTTTCCGTTAGTGTGACCTACTGGAATGTAATATGAAAGTAAATCTTTATTGATTCTTAGACTAAAAGCCCATCCCACGATATTACAATTCAAAGTATTGAGTCCAGTTGTTTCTAAGTCAAGTGCATAGACATCTGTCTTTGAGAGCTTCTGGGCTAGATCTTCTAGCTCTTCTTGAGTTGTTACTGAGTGAGCCTTAAAGCTTTTGTCGTCTTGAATTTCTTTAAATTCTTTTTCTAGGCTATCCCATTTGTCGGTATTTTTTTTCACTCTGAAAGTTTTTTCTATTTCTTCAGGAAGCTCTCCCACGTCCACTTTTACAAGCTCTCCTTTGTTGAAGGGCTTTAAAACTATTGGAAGTCTTTTGAGAATTGAATTAAAACCAAGTTTTTTTAGAAATTCTATTAATTCATCTGTGTTTGGTAAATCTAGATGACATTTTTCTAGGTCAAGTTGTTCTTTGAGGCCATCATTTTCGTCAATCATAATTGTTGCAATATATTTTGATAGACGTGCTTTATCTTCTTGTTCGACTAATTTTTCTTTTGTTTTTGGAGGACCAACTTTATCTATATTTTCGTAAATTCCTTCTATTGAATTAAAATCTCTTAGTAGATTGATTGCAGCTTTAGGTCCCAGACCCTTTACTCCTGGTATATTGTCAGAACTATCTCCGGCTATTCCTTTGTAGTCAGGGACTTGATCTGGTCTTACTCCCATTTTCTCTATAACTTTTTCAATATCATAAAAATCAAGTCCACCACCACGTTTGGGCATTGCAATTCTGGTCCTTTCATTGACGAGTTGAAATAAATCTTTATCACCAGAAAGCACTACAACGTCCATGCCATGACGCTCAGCTTTTTTTGCAAGTATGCCAATTAAATCATCTGCTTCAAAACCAGGTTCTTCTAAAACAGGAACATGCAATTTTCTGAAAGTCTCTTTGATTAGTGCCCATTGAGGTTTCATGTCATCCGGCATGTCATCTGGTCGGTTAGCTTTATAATCTTCAAAAACTTCGTGGCGATAAGTTGGAGCAGGTAAATCAAAAGCGACTGCAATTGCAGTGGGTTTGGTTGCTTCAATAACATCAAAAAGAGCTTTGATTGTTCCATAGACTGCCCAGGTTGGATTTCCATCTGCATCCCTAAGGTTACTCATCTCAAGTGCAAAAAACATTCTAAAAGCTAAGTTGCTGCCATCAATTAATAATAAATTCTGCTTTTCTTTTACGGTCATATCTGAAGTACCTGGTAATTCTACCAGTTGGGGTCTGACCCCATTTTCCTTAACCAAGATAATTCATTAAGGCTTTTGGGGTCAGACCCCGAGGTTTACCCTAAAGGCTTTCGAGTCAGACCCCTATGCAAAACCTGTATATTGGTATAATTTATGTATTGATGGCAAATAAGATCGAAGAGCTATATTCTCAAAGTCAGGTAAAGCTTCCTGAGAGAAAAGACATTGAAATACCTGAAGAATTGAAAAACAACCTTATGGTAACGACAGTAGGTGGTTTTTTGGACAGTATTTATAACTGGGCACGATCTAATAGTGTTTGGCCTTTAACTTATGGTACTTCTTGCTGTGCTATTGAGATGATGTCTGTAGGGATGTCTAGATTTGATATTTCAAGATTTGGATCTGAGGTTTTTAGAGCGACTCCACGTCAAGCAGACATGATTATTACAGCGGGTACTATTACTCGCAAAATGGCACCAGCTTTAATTAGGCTCTATGAACAAATGCCAGAGCCAAAATACGTAATCGCTATGGGTGCTTGTACTATTACGGGTGGTATGTTTCACGATAGTTATTCTGTTGTTCAAGGTGTAGATAGAATTATCCCAGTAGATGTTTATGTGCCAGGATGTCCTCCAAGACCTGAAGGATTATTACATGGTTTGTTTACACTTCAAAGAAAAATTCGCAGAGAAAAACTTGCTTTAAGATCTGCTATTGCTCAGGACCATAGAAATAAAACCAAAAATGTTGATGATAAAACAGGTTTATTCATAAAATAATTTGATTAAAAAGAGAAATTAAATGTCAGAAGAAAAAATTGAAAAAGTAGAAACCGTTGAAGCTCAAGCTGTTGGAGAGATTGCTGAGAATTTGATTGCTAAGAAATTTAAAATTCAAGCCTTGGGGAATAACGCTTCAGGTTTTGAGATGATTGGAGTTGATGCTAATGATCTTGTTGCTATCTCAAAAGATCTTGTGCGCTCTAAAAAAATGACTTTGCTTAATTTTTTGACTGCTGTTGAAGTAAAGAGCGGATACCAAGCTATATACCAGCTAGAAGAAACTGAGACTGGTAAAGCAGTTTCACTGAAAGTTACTGTGGCAAAAGAAAATCCGACTATTCCTACTTTAACTGAGATTTTCCCAACGGCAAATTGGCTTGAAAGAGAAGCTTATGACATGCTTGGAATTAAATTCGCAGGTCATCCAAATTTAACAAGAATTTTGAATCCAGAGCAGTGGGAAGGCTATCCATTGAGACGTGATTATATTGGTCCTTGCGATGAGCTTAATAGACCGATTTCGCTCAATAGATAAGAGTTATTACCTATAAATTTATTTAAATTAGACATCTTGCGAAACATCGTTTCGCAGTAGATGTCGCCCGAAAAAAGGTCGCAACGACGCCACTCGGCGGAAGTTGCGCTAAGGATAATTCCGACTTTCACAAAAGGTCTATTAAAGACTATATATTCTTATGTCAATTGATCCAGTAAATGCTGAGCTTTGGTATCGGAATGGATCCAAACCTAAACAAGATCTAAATTGGAAACCAGAAACAGCAAGTGAATATAATGCAAGGTTAGCTAGTCAACAAGTCAAAATGCAAGCTGAGATGGATGAAGCAAGAAGTCATAACACAAAACTTGTTAAGCCAATACTAGCTCATATACTTTCCAAACTAGACAGTGCGACATATTCTGGTGCTGATCAAGCCACTATCTATCAATCAGAGAGTGGGTCTACAAGAGGGGATAATAGAATTACCCAATCCTTTTTAACTATTGAAAGAGGTAATCAAAGTATGAAATTTTTAATTCCAGAGTACGATAGCACTGAAGGTTTTAAAGATCATGTGCATATTAATCCTAAGGATATAAAACCAGAACTGACAAATGGAAAAAAGGTAGCCGGTAATTATCCGGGTCTGTTTATTGCAATAACGGCTGAGCAAAAAGCTCAAATGCAGTCTGCTATTGATCTTGCTGGAGAACAATCAAAGCAAAAAACAGAAGCTGATATTGCAGCTAATAATAGAAATAGTATTTGGCAATTCTGGAAAAAATAATTTTGAAATTATAGAACCATCATATCTTGGATAATTTTCTTATCATCGTTGATAGAGTTCTGTCTTAAAGTTTCAATCATCTGTCCAAGACCTTCCATCTGACCAATTTGATACTTTAGCTGAGTGTCTCTCATTTGAGCTATGTGAAGATTTTCATTAATCATATTTTTTTCTTCACCATAATATTTGTTTGCAAGCGCACTACCAACAAAGCCACCAAGTGATCTACCGACACCAAAGCCAACTACGCTACCAACAGGTCCGCCAAGTGCTCCTGCTGCGATACCAAGCATGCCGCCAATACCACCAGCTCTAAATTTTAAATTACTCATTTTAACTTCAACTTCACCAACTCTTTTGGTCATTGTGAAGATGTCTTGAAAATTACTAGCTGAAAGCTGAGTTACACCACGTTGTATGTAGTCATGTTGTAAGCTCCAATTAATATAATTAGGCTCTGCTGCTTGTGAACTTGATTTGAACATTTTAATTCCTTATTGATTACGACGACTTAATTAATTCGATTGATTTTTTGTATTGGTCTTTGTCGCCTTTAGCTACTTCTAGCCAAAATTGTTGATTGATGCGAGCATGACCAAGTAACTGTCTTACAATTGCTTGAAGTTGTCTTGCTGCGTTCGCATCACCAATACCTAGAACTGCTTGTTGAGTAAGCTGCTCTGCAAAAGCGTTATCTGATTGTGTCTGAGCAACTAGAGATTCAGCATCTGCTAATCTTTCAGCGGAATTGATATAGGGGATAAATTCATAAACCGACATACCAGTTTATTACTACATTCAAGTTAAGGTAGAGTTAAGAGACTGCTGCGCCTTCAGATTTTAACCAATCTTCAAACTCAAGTACGTTAGGGATGAATAATTCACCATTATCATCATTTGAAATAAAACCTTTGTTGCGAAGTTTATCAAAACTTTTTGATACGATTTTTGCGTTTACCTCAGCAAGTCTAGAAATTTTTGCTGTATTAAGAGGTGGAACTTTAGTACCTTCTTTAGTAACAACTCCATGTTTCATAACATCAAGGTATAAAGCAAAAGCTACTCTTGCTTCATCGCTTAATTCTAAAATTTCATCTTCTGATTTCTCAGAAATAGCTGAATTCATATCTAACAGTTCTTCTTGGTTTGACATCTAATTTCATAGTACCACGATAAATCGGTATATATATTATATTAAGCTAAAGAACTGGCTCTGTATATGAGTAAAATCCTAGATACAGGATTTTTGCGCCTGTTTCTTAAGCTAATTTTTAGAAAATATCAGCCGGTCCAAAGTTGAACCTAAACAATTGCTTGTCGTTTGTAAGAACACCAATTAACGGGAAACCTAAATCCAATCTTAAAGCTCCAACTAAAGGCAACTTAACTCTGATCCCAAATCCAACTGCTGCCGCTTGAGAAAGTCTTTTTGTAATTCTATTTAGTCTGATGTCACCACCAATAAATCCAGCATCTGCGAAAAGTGCAAAGTCAACTTTCTTGGATAAATTATATTTTTTCAATGGTCTAATGATGTTATAGCTTGGTGTTCTGAGCTCTGCTGTTGAAATAGCAAGGTGAGACCCTACACCAAGCTCAGTGAATTGTCTGTATCCTCTAATACCAGATGTTGTGCCAAGTCTATAAATAGCAAACTGCGGAATATCTCCAAACAAGCCAGCTCCACCTCTCATGTTAAACAAGAAAGATGACTCTTTGCCTATTGGTAAGTATTTTGTAGCACTTCCATTTAGTTTGGTGAAACTACTTATATCTCCAAAACCCAGTGTAGGTTCTGCTCCTATTCTGGTTTTCCAGCCATCACGAGGATTTTGGTTATCATCGACTTTATTATAACTATACGAAGGCTCAAGCTCTAAGAAAACTCCTGAGACTATTTGCTCGTTACGAATTCTTTTTGCTTCTGCTCTTGCCAGCCCTCTTCTACCGCCTAAGAAATTTGGACCTTTTAACTTCAGAATATCTTTTTGACTTAAGTTGTCTACTTCGATAATATTTTTAGTGAGTTCATCAAGATATTGTTTTCTATCTCTATCTGTTATATCGATATGGTTTCCTGTTGTACTTAATCTAAAGACATGATTATCTCCAACTATTCTTGTAAGACCAGCTCCAGCACCGATACCTGTTTGGTTAGAAAGATCTACGTTGAAGTTTGGACCTTTAGTAAAGTTTGCAAAAGTATTTACCCCATAATCACTATCCATAAAAAATGGTATTGAATAGTTTGCTGATACTTGAGTAACATTACCCCTGCGAACAAGTCTACTATTGTTGTTTAGAGTTTGAGCTGCACCAAAACCACTACCTAATATAGCTGTTACGTTTAAAGTTTCACCGCGACCGCGAAGGTTACCTAAGTTAAGACTGGCGTTACCAAAAATACCCGCAGTAGAGTTAACACCACCACCAAGTCCAACTGACGCTGTTCTTTTTTCGGCAAGCTCAATTAACAAGTCATAACTACCACTACCATCTTCAGATGGTCTTACTGTCCTGGTTACGCTAGAGAAGTAGTTACTTCCCTGTAGTCTTTTAAAGTCATTTGCGAATTTAAATTCATTGTAAGGTTCATTTATGCCTTGATCTTTTACTAAGTGTGCAAGGAAAGATTCTTTGGTTTTTTGATTACCCTTGTAACTAATACTTTTTATAATCCCTTCATCGATGGTGATTGTAAGTACCCCAGCATCATTTAAGTCAATATCACTTACTTTTGCAATAATAAAACCGTTTTTTAGGTACTCTGTTTCAAGCTCTTGAATTTTGTCTTTAATTAATTGTGCGTTCTCTGGTTTCCCTACAAGTTCAGCGAAAATATCATAGGGATTGAATTCTTCGGTGTTATTGTTGCCGTAAATTACAAGGTCATTAATTGGTGGATTTTCCTTAACTCGGTATTCCAAAAGAATAGTATTGTCGTCTTTTAAAAAAGGTACTGCTTCAACACCATCTGTTTCAAAAAAACCAAGTTGATAAATTCTCTGAAGATCTGCAAGTATCATTTCTCGTGTAAAAGTCGCTCCAGGTAAAGAAATTGCCTGGTCAAGAATCTCAGCCTCTGTTAATAGTCTGTTTCCAGACACTCTAAGCTCTGATATTAAGGTCTTACCAAAATACTGACTAAGGCTTGCGTTTGAAAGTGGCTTGGTTGTATCGGCTTTAATAGAGTGGCAAGATAAAATTCCCAGTATGAATACCAGGCAAAAAATTGCAAGTTGTAGCTTGGATCTAGACAAAATGATCTTTATTTCTCTTTTTTATAAAGAGAACCGGAACTATTATATTCTTGTTTTAATTAAAGGGCAAAAAGATGGTTGATTTCTCATAAAGTGATAAAATAATTAGTTAATACGTTATGTCTGAAGATAAAAGAATATATATATTTGATACGACCTTGAGAGATGGTGAGCAAAGTCCAGGAGCATCTATGAATGCCGACGAAAAACTCACGATCGCAAAACAATTAGCTGCGCTTAAAGTAGATGTAATAGAAGCTGGTTTTCCAGTATCAAGTGATGGAGACTTTAATGCTGTTCATCTTATTGCTCGTGAAATTGGTACTGCGACAGGACCTACAATCTGTGCACTTGCAAGAGCTCTGCCAAAAGATATTGAAGCTGCTGCAAAAGCACTTGAACCAGCAAAGAAAAAACGTTTACATACTTTTATAGCAACATCACCAATTCATATGGAGTACAAATTGAAAATGACTCCAAACGAAGTACTTAAAAAAGCGCAAGAGATGGTGAAGCTTGCAAGATCGTTTGTTGATGAAGTTGAATTTTCACCAGAAGATGCTTGTCGAAGCGATAAAGAATTTCTATACGAGATTATCACTGCTGCGATCGAAAGCGGCGCAACTTCAATCAATATCCCTGATACAGTGGGATACACAACCCCGATGGAATTTGGTCAGCTAATCGCTGATATTAGAAAAAACGTAAAAAATATCGACCAAGCAATTATTTCAGTGCATTGTCATAATGACCTTGGGCTTGCAACAGCAAATTCTCTTGCTGCGATCACGAATGGTGCACGTCAAGTTGAATGTACTATAAACGGAATTGGTGAGCGTGCTGGTAATGCCAGCTTAGAAGAGATTGTGATGATACTTAAGACAAGAAAGGATCTTGGCTTAACTACTAATATTGATTCAAAACAAATTATCAGAACCTCAAAATTAGTTTCTAATGTAACTGGGATTTTTGTTCAACCAAATAAAGCTATTGTTGGAGCAAATGCATTTGCTCATGAATCTGGTATACATCAAGATGGCATGCTTAAAAATCAAAAAACCTATGAGATTATGAATCCAGAAGATATTGGTTTACTTTCTACGCAAATCCCTCTGGGACCTCGTTCTGGTAAGCATGCTCTAAAAAGTCGTATTGAGCAATTAGGTTTTAGAGACATCAATGACAAAACTCTTGATGATCTTTATCAGAGATTTATAAAATTAGCCGACGAAAAAAAACGTGTTGATGATAGAGATCTAGTGAGTTTGACAACCAATACAACTTTAAAAAGTGATATGCAAGCTACTTTTACTTTACTGCATGCACAAGTTACTTGTGGTAGTTCTGGCTTGCCGACCGCAAGCGTTATGCTACAAGATCAAAGAGACAAAACAAATGTCTTGCGAGGTGCAGAGCTTGGTACTGGTCCTGTTGATGCGATTTGTAAATGTATTAAGAAACTTACAAAATCAAGCTGTACGTTAATAGAATTTTCAGTAAAGTCTGTAACAGAGGGTATTGATTCGCTTGGTGAAGTTATTATTCGTGTGAAGGACGATGATACCAATGCTATTTATAGTGGTCATGCTGCAAATACAGATATTTTGATTGCTTCTGCTCAAGCTTATTTGAACGCGATAAATCGTTATTTTGAAAAACGCGAAAGTGCCAAAATTAATCCTCAACGAGTTAGTTCAAAAGAAGCAAGTTTGTAAGGTTTATAGTGATGAAGGTAGCAATAGACGGACCTGCAGCAAGTGGTAAAAGTACAACAGCAAAAATTATTGCTGATGAATTGAAATTTATTTATATTGATAGCGGTGCGATGTATAGAGCTTGCACTTTAAAGTGGCTGGAGAAGACAGCTGCTAGTAAGTCTGATGCAGATGAAAAAATTCTTGCTGGGATTATAAATGATCTAAAAATAGAATTTACTGATAATGGAAAGACTATTTTTGTGAACGGAAAGAATTTATCAAACGAAATTCGCAGCTCAAATGTAAGTCAGAATGTGAGTTACGTGGCTAGTTTTGAAGTTGTACGCAACGCACTTGTAGAAAAGCAAAGAGAGTTTGCGTTGGGAAATAATGTGATTATGGATGGTCGTGATATCGGTACGGTAGTTTTTCCTGATGCAGAAGTAAAGATTTTTTTAAACGCATCAGCTGAGACCCGCGCGCAAAGAAGAATGCAAGACCTAAAAAACTTGGGTGAAGAGCCAGATTTTGATCTGCTTGTTGCTGAAATCAAAGAGCGCGATAGATTAGATTCACAAAGAAAAATTGCACCTTTGACTAAAGCCAAAGATGCAATTGAAATTTCTACTGATGATAAGACACTAAACGAAGTAACTCAGGCAATCATTCCTGAGATTAAAAAGTTCATAGCTGAATAACAGCAATTGATATCACGTATATAACAGTGCTCAAAATTGTAAAATCGATTAAATCGTCAAATATTCTCACCTAGCTCGCCCCCTTGCTATATATACTATTATCCCTAATTACACCTAGCCATAACAGAGTATTATATAAAATAGTTAATCTCGAATATGTGGTTTTTTTGTTGTTTTTAGTGAATATTATAGAAGTGACCTTATATATTTTATGATCTTAATATTTAGGAGTTAAGATAATAATCTAATTTTAACTAAATTTTGCATCAATTAGGTGCGGATAAAAATAATACACAGGATTTGTAACTAATGCTAGGTATTCCACCTAAAAACAATTCGAATATTTATAAAATTGGTCTTTCTGGTGCTGATACAAAAGTGCCGAATTCTAATGCTGCTATAAAAAAATCAAGCCCTAGTTTAAATGATGATGGCATTAAAAAATCTATTGATTCTGCAAAAACTGATGCAATTGAGGAAACTGATAACTCCAAAAAACCAGATGATGCTGAAGTTGCAAAAGCAGAACAAAATAGTGCATCCGAAGAAAGTAAAGATACTGATTTAAAAGAAAAAACTGATTTAAAAAATGCTTTAAAAACAAAAATTTTAAGGAGCGATAAAAACAAAGCTAATGATGCAAAAGAATTTGAAGCTAAGCCTCAAGAAAAAACTGAAATCCAAAAAGCTCAAGATGATGCAAAAGTAAAAGCCGAAAAAGCAGACAATGAGTGGTCTTCAAAAGCAGGTGCTCAAAAGCTTAATGAAAATGACAAGTTGCAGAATAATACTAATGCAGATAAAGCAGATCCTAGTACAAAAATCAATTCTAATAAAGAAAAATCAGATCCTAGTGTAGGAAATAGTTCTAATGCGGAGAAATCAAATTCCGGCACTAAAGAAAATGATTCTAATGCTGTAACCAATAAACCTGAGACCCAGTCAAATACTAGTGATACTGCAAAACAAGATTCATCAAGCATAACTGCAAAATCAGAAGAGTTCTCGCGTGAGACCAACGGTCAAAAAGCAGGTTTACTTCCTAAAGACAAAAACGGAGAAGTTGGTGCTGGTATAAAAGCTGCAAACAAAGATAGCAATCAAGTATCAGTAAATCCAGAACCTAAATCTAGTGAACCAGGTTCTAAGCAAGCTGGTGAGAGTGATTCAGGTAAGACAAGAGATCCTGCGAAGAACGATGATGTTGATCAAGGTAAAACAAATCCAAAAAAAGATGGAGATCGCACAGATATACTCTACGATGACAAAAATATAAAAGACGAATTTGCTAAGGGACGTGAAGATATTAAAGATAGAAGTCCTAAGGGTAGTGGTGGTGGAGCTGGTGCGCTTCCTACACCTCCTGGCTCAGGAACTGGGTCTGGGAACGGGTCTGGTAGTGGATCTGGCGGTGGTGATAATAACTTGATTATGGGATCAGGGAATGTGATTTTTGGTGGAAATAATTTCGTGAATGGTGTTGGTAATAATATAAACGGTGATCGAATTACTAATAATGGAAATGGATTTAATGGTGGGGCTGGTAATCCGGGAAGTGGTGAGTTACGTGGAAATGATACCCCTGAAATTCAAAAACCTGAACCTGAAGCCTTTCCACAAAAACCAGGTTGGAGGGATACTGAAACTCAACCTGCTAAATTATTTTGAAGCTAATAATTCTCTTGAGAGAATTTCATCAATTCCATTAACTAACTCACTTGGAGCAACATTATTGAGTATTCCAGTTGTTATAAATTTCACAGCTTTATATGATTCTCTTAAGTCATGATGATTTAAAAGCTTATCAACCTGATCGGTTCTTATTCCTTTGCCTTTAAATCCAGATGAACTTTCACCATTTTGAGCTCTGTAAATTGTTGAAAGGATTGCAGATAAATTTTCAGGTGAATCAGAAAAAGCAATTCTAGTTCTAGACTTTAAATCATCTAAATAAGCATTATAGGCTTTCTCATTTGGCTGAGTATTTGTTTTTCCAGCTTGAATCAATGTAGTATTAAAATCCTCTTTAGATTTCAAAACACCAGCTTTAGTGGCTCTGTCGATAATTTCTTGTAATCGATTCTCGTATACTTCACTAGTAGTAGCTCTTACTCTAGAAGCTAATTCAGTTGCCGATCTACCATCAACTCTTACTTCATTTGCAGTAGCTTTATTCGAAACTAATTTTAAATCACCAGGTTGTTGAGCAGTAGCATCTGCTGCACCGACCAGGCCTGATATGCTAAGTGCTAAAGGTCCAACAATTTCACGTATATTCATAAATTAAATTCCTCAATACTTAATATTTTATCAAGTATCTATAGTTTTTTCAGCTCTATTATCTAACTAGTGGCCGTATAGCTTGATATTCCTTGTTATTTTCTTGAAAGTGATGAAAATTATGATGAATTAGTTTTTAGGAAAGCCCTCGGTTTTATGAGAAGTCTCTTAAATAACTAAGCAATTACAAGCACTTTCTTAAACTTAGTTTATAACGTAAAGATTTATTCGTTATTGATAGTCATCGCATGCGTAAGTATCTTCTGTCATCGCTGTAAAGGTTACATAATTCGTTGACAGTTACTCAATAATTGAGACAAAGCTATTAGTGTTAGTTGAGTCTAATTGCAATCAAATGAAATCACCTTTTTTCGAAGCATTTGCGTAAGCTCATGCG
>CAIYXB010000100.1 GCA_903930015.1 uncultured bacterium
TAGATCTTTGATTGGCTCCTAGGATCTAGGTTTAATGTTTTTGTTAAGTTACATGCTTTTTTGAGAATTTGTTTTTCAAAAAAAATTATTTGTTTTTCAATTAAGCTAAATTTTACATCAAGGTCTGTGGCAAGTTTTTTAAAATTATCAAAACCAACACTTCTGAATTTATATGTGCCACCAAGCTTCATAGCCATTTTAGATTTGTAAGGATTATAGTAAACAACTGTTGAGAGGAGGTCATAGAATGGTGCCAATGCTTCTTGGTTTGCTTTATATAGTAAAGAAAAATTTTTACCATGAGCGTCACCATTGCCAATCAGGTAATTGAAAATAATGATTTTGAGAAAATCAATTTTGCTTATACCTTTCATGACTCCTTTTGCGACTTTTTCATCTATTAGTTGTTTGCATCTTATTAAGGATGGTCCACCTTCATTTTCATACTTTAATTCTGGGCTTATATTTAGGGCTTGGCAAAAATCCTCTTGGTGAAGTCTTTTTATTTCTCCAGAATCTGTTGAAACTCTGTCATAGCGCTCTGTTAAATAGTAAGCTTGTCCTTCAATCCACAGTATTTCAGAATTAACTGTGTTGAGACCTAATTCTTGAGCTAGTTTCATACAAAAGTATTCATTGAAAACAGAATCCTGAAAATCTTTTATCATTGGTTTTAATATATGAGTTGAAGGGCTGTCATATAGTGGCAGTGCTAGTTTATTTTCAATAAAACTAACCATTAGCTTGTTTTGCGCTCCACCCGCAGACATACGTACTCCTTTTTCACCAATTAAAAAAGGTCTTTTGTCTAGTGATAGCAGAAGCTTTTGTGCTTCTTTGCTATTGAGGGTTTTGTATTGATTATTTTTTTCTTGAGGATTCTTTTTTGGACTATGTAGAGAAATTGCTCCAGCACATTCTCCACCAATTGCTTTTAGTAATCCGAAAATATTAGTCTGGGTGATTTTCAGGTAACTTGCTAAAGTTTTGCGTATTTGATCGTCTGGTAATAAGCCAGAAAAAAAAGCATGACATTCATTATGCTTAAATATTTCTACTTGTAGTGGTAAAGCAGAAGAGAGTTTTTTTGGATCTTTGGAATTTAAGTAATTTGTATCGTAGCTAAAACTTAATTCACCCTTATCGAAACAAAGCTTGCCAGTTAACTGTCCGCATAAAAATACATTTAGAGTTTCCATTCTTTTTTACTCCTTCCAGTTTTGAACTAAGTTTAGAGCAATACCAAGATTATTTAATATGCAAAGAACTTTACCAATCTCTACAGTTTCCTTACCATTCTCAAGTTCACTAATTACTCGCCTGCCTGTTTTGCTTATGGCTGCAAGATCTTCTTGGCTGAGCTTTTGGGCCTTGCGAGCTACTCTTATGATCTCACCAATTTTTTTTGTATCTAATTCATCTTTATACATAGTCTGATACTGTACGGTAGTAATACTAACAATATACCACGAAACGAAGCTTTTTGTAACCGAACGGTAGCAAAAAGCTTTGCCTTGGTGAGATAAGGTAAGTTTTGATACCGAGCAGTTGCGGAATTTAAGGACGCGATTCCAAAGTTCAAGTCGACAAAAATGAATAATCTTAGAATCATTTAACCCTCCCATAACAATACTTGGGAATGACCTCTAAGAAGAATCATTGGGGGATTTTTGTGAGTAGAGTTTATTCTGTTTTATTTGTAATTATTTTATCTATGACTATTGCAAGAGCTCAGGAACCTCTTGTGATTAAGCCTGGGAGTTGTTCAAGCTTAATTAAAACAACAAATAGTTTAGCTCATTATCAATCAGAATTGTTATTAGCACAAGCTAGATTTAATTTACATTGTGGTAAAACACCTAGATTTCATGCATATGATGAAAGTACATGTAATGCGGTAGAGACAAAAATTGAAGCCATGCAAAAAGTTCTCTCTGTCTGTGCTCCGTTAGTGCAAAGTACTGCCGGTGCGAACGCTGCTGCTCTTATTACTGAACCAGTTAGTCCACCACCTTTTAAACCTAGTGGTGGATAGTAACAATCTTTCTGAAATATTAGACCTGTTGCGAAAGTGCAGCTTGAGCTAAAACAGGTCTAAACAAAAACAACAAAACCGAAGGTTTTGATAGAGTTGTTAAGAAAGTGCTTGCTCCTTTCGCAACAACTCTATTAAATATAAAACTTTTTACCTAAGTATTTTTATTCAATTTATATAGGCTAGAGCCTTTGCTTTAGTTATAGACTATACTTGATTTGGCAAAATAAGCATAGGCATAGAATGTTACCGTTAGGGGTTACCCTTAATACTTCTATGCTAAAACATAATCAGACTTTAATTAAAGTCTGCTATTGAGAACTATGCTAAAAAATGCAGTTAAATTTTTGTCAGTTTTGATGATGTTTGCGCAAGTAACACCAAGTCTTGCATCGCCACAATTCACTGACGAACAATTTTTAGCTTGTGAAAAAAAATTATTGCAACATGAAAAACTAGCTGTTGAACTTGATAAAGAACAAAAAGAAGAAAATCCTAATCAAGAAAAATTAGCTTACTTAGAAAAAAATCTTAATTATCTAGATAGAGTTACAGATAAATACTGCTCAGGTTTTACTGCACAAGCTTATTAATCCAAATTACAGTTAAAATGAAGTAATGAAAGTTAAGGCAGCTGTTGCTTGGGGTCCAAATCAAAAACTTAGTATTGAAGAAGTAGATTTAGATGATCCTAAAGAGGGAGAGGTCTTAGTAAAACTTCACGCAACGGGTGTTTGTCACACTGATGCTTATACTTTATCAGGTGCTGATCCTGAGGGAATTTTCCCGGTAATTTTGGGGCATGAAGGTGGTGGAGTTGTAGAAAAAGTTGGACCAGGTGTAACTACTCTTAAACCAGGTGATCATGTAATCCCACTTTATATACCAGAATGTGGTGAGTGTAAATTTTGTCTTTCAGGTAAAACAAATCTTTGTCAAAAAGTAAGAGCTACTCAGGGTAAGGGATTGATGCCTGATGGAACAACTCGTTTCTCAAAAAATGGTAAACCTATTTTCCATTATATGGGCACATCTACTTTTGCAGAGTACACAGTTGTGCTTGAAATTTCTTTGGCTAAAATTTCTAAACAAGCACCTTTAGAAAAAGTATGCTTGCTTGGATGTGGAGTTACTACAGGTATTGGAGCTGTGCTTAACACTGCTAAAGTTGAGTCTGGATCGAGTGTTGCTGTTTTTGGACTTGGTGGTATTGGGCTTTCAGTTATTCAAGGTGCCAAAATGGCAAAAGCAAAACGTATTATTGCTGTTGATATTAACCCAAATAAATTTGAACTTGCAAAACAGCTCGGAGCAACAGAATGTGTTAATCCAAAAGACTTTGATAAAGCAATCCAGGACGTGATTGTAGAGATGACTGATGGAGGTGTTGATTATTCATTTGAGTGCGTTGGTAATACTTCTTTGATGAGATCAGCTCTAGAATCATGTCATAAAGGTTGGGGTGAATCTATTATTATTGGAGTTGCTGGCGCTGGAGAAGAAATATCAACAAGACCTTTTCAGCTTGTCACCGGTAGAGTCTGGCGTGGGTCTGCTTTTGGTGGCGTGAAAGGACGCTCACAATTGCCTGAGTTTGTTGATAGGTATATGTCTGGTGAGATTAATTTAGATGATATGGTTAGTTTTGAACTTCAGCTTGATAGAATTAATGAAGCTTTTGATTTAATGCATGAGGGTAAAGCAATCAGATCAGTTATAAAATATGATTTGTGCTCAAATAGCCTATAACTGCGTTACTCTCATCTTCAAAATGCTCATTTACTATTAGTAAACTGCGCTTTTTCAGATTCGAAAGCCTTGTTCTAGGCTATTTTAGAACAAATCATCATTAAACCAAGGAAATCAACGATGAACAAAACAAAAAATATTACTTTAAAAAAAGAATCAAAATCATTTGCTGGTTACACTCGTTTTTATGAACATTACTCTAAATTTACAAAAACCAAAATGCGTTTTTCTACTTTTGAGCCAGAAGAAAAAACTACAAAGGCTTTAATTTAGTTATCTGGACTCACTTGTAACGAAGAAAATTTCATCACGAAAGCTAGTGCCCAGCAGTACTTGAGTAAAGCTGGATTAATGGTGATTTGTCCTGATACTTCACCGCGTGGGCTTCATTTGCCTGGTGAACATGAGTTTTTTTATTTTGGTTCAGGTGCTAGTTCATACCTAGACGCAACAACAGATGGCTATAAAGATCATTATCAAATGTACTCCTATATTAATGAGGAGTTATATACGATTTTGCAAAATGAATTTGGTATAGAGAAAATTTCTATTTTTGGACATTCAATGGGAGGGCATGGAGCAATCACCATGGCACTTAAAAATCCTAATAAATATAAATCAGTATCAGCTTTCTCTCCTGTGGTAAATCCTTTGAAGTCTTCTTGGGGACATTATGCTTTGCCTAGATTCCTGGGTAATTCTAACGAGAATATTTGCAGACAATATGGCTCATTACAACTGATTGAGGATGGCTATAAATATCCAGGAAAGTTATTTATAGATCAAGGTTCTTCTGATGAGTATTTAAATGTTCATATACACTTGGACGAGTTTCAAGAAGCTTGCCTTATAAAAGGTCAAGACTTAGAAATTAAATATAGAGATGGTTATGACCATAGTTATTTTTATATTGCGACATTTATTGAAGAACATATTAAATATCATAATGATATGATTACAGAATAATGGAAAATATTTCTATAGACTTAGTTCAAGTTATAGCTGGTTTTTTACCTGGTCTAATATTAGGTTTTGTTATATTTAAATTAACTAGTAAAAAGCCTAGAAAATCTATTGCAAGTTCTGCTGATGATTCAAGTAAACTCCAAAATGAAGTTCTTCAAGATGAAGTAAAACATCTTCAAGCTAAAGTAGTAACTCTTGAAAAAGCTTTAGATATGAAATTGAAATGATTTTTATATAGGGTAATCCAAAAAAGTAAGCTGAAATGTCATTGCTGTAAGGGTTACATAATTCGTTGACATTTGTAATGAAACAGCATTATTTTGAAATTGACTTTAAATCAGTATGAAAACTAAGTCGTTATTGTTACTAGTGTTAATCAAGTCTAATTACAATATGGTTAATTAATATTATAGTAAAGTAGAAAAGTTTTCGGAAAATTCGCAACACCCTGAAGCATATCGGATTGGCGTTGCATATTTGTTTTGCGAAGCAAAACAAAAAAAACTTGCCACAGCAGCTGCGCCGAATGAGAAAGGGTTGTTGCAATTTGAAGAAAACTTTTCAGCTTTACTATATACAACGAGTAAACCAAATTTGTAATAGAATTAGCTACGATTTCCTTGCTCGTGGATGGAAGTCTGCATAAGCTTTGAGTAATCTATAGTCTTTTTTGGGCTTAAATTGATCATAGAAATTTGATATTTTAACTCCAAGTAGTGAGTAAATTTCTTCATCTGTTTTACCTTCTTGGATCAAGTGAATGATACGACTTCTTTTTATTTTGTTTAAACTAAGTCCATATGATCTTATGATTTCGCTAAGATCAAGATTTTGAAAAGTTTGGTTATTATTGTTTAGACTTTGCTCTTTAATAAAAAAATCATCGTTAATTTGAGGAGAATAAAAAGCTTGATTTGCAATAATCTCTCGCTGACTTTTTAAATACTCTTTACACAAGTCAGTGAGTCTATTTGAGCATTTGATTTTAATTTTTCGAATATTGAAATTAGAGCTAGCCTGGTTATAGTCTTTGAGTTTAAGTGTGGTAAGTTCACTTAGGCTCAAATGAAGCTCATAAAAGCTTCTTATTATCATCTCTGTATAGTTAAATGCAGATGAGTCAAACAATGCTTCAAGGTCTTCTGTACTTAAATAATCAATTTCAGTACGGTTGAAAATAAAATCCTTTTCTAAGAAAGGATTATTTTTTATATTAAGCCAATTTGTAAATTGCCTTATTGCGCTCACTTTGGTGATGAAGCTAGTTTCTCTGATTGAATCCTGAATGAAATTCAGATATTTTTTTATTGATTTGTTATCCAAGTTTAATGAATTTTGTTCTAGATAGCTAATAAATTCCTTAGAACTTCTGATTATATTATTTACTGTTAATTTATTTTTTTGTAAATCATCTAGTAAGTATTTTTCAAAATACTCCAAGGTTTCTAAATTCAAATAATTTTGAACAGGAATCTTCATTAGTCGGATTTTTTTTCTTTAATTAATTCATAGAGTTCGTCTTCAAGATTATATTTCTCAACGAACTTCTGTATTAGTGGTGTTTTTTCAGTCCAGCCGATATTAATTAGATGTTTTAAGTGATCTAACGGTCCAGTGTTTTTATTTAAAGTGCTCGATTCAGCATCAACTACTTCTTCTTCAGCCATGATTATATTCTAGCTGTTGATTAAGATAAAATCAATGAAAAATTTAGCAAATTTTAGAACTCTTCTTCTTCGTCTTCATCAAAATTGAATTCTTCATCTTCTTCAAAATCAAAGTCTTCATCTTCGTAATTCAAATCATCTTCATCTTCGTTGTTTTGATTTTTATTAAGAACTTGTGTCTCTTTCATAACTTCTGTTTCCTTTATAACATCAGCTTCCTTCACGGTTGGGGCTTCTTTCACAATTTCGGTTTCTTTTACGCTTTGCGCTTCTATTTTAGTCTCTGTCGTAGTTGTTGTCGTTGTTTTAACTTCTTCAACTGGGACTGGTTTTTCGGCTTCTTGTTTTATTTGTTCGACAGGCTGTGGAACAGTTTCGTTTTTTATTTCTTGTAGTTCAACTTTATTTTTAACACCAGAATCATCAATTTGCAATGGATCACTTTCAAGTTTTTCTAGATTTTTCTTAAGTTCATCTAGGTCTATAGAGTCAGGATTACTTAGATCATTACTATCTTCCATAGCATCAATCTCTTCTTTGACTTTATCCATTGGACCAATTCTCTTATATTCGTCAATATTAGGTGCTTCCCAAACATTCTCATCGTCAAAGAATTCAACTTTAGAAATTTCCACATAATAATATGCATCATCTCTAAAATGTTTACTTCTTTTAAACCTAAACGTTTGAGTAGTACCAGCTTTGAGTGGTTTAATGCTATTTGCCGTGATTTTGTGGGAGATAAAATCCTCAAATGGGTGTTTTAATATCCAACTAACTTGATAAGCTAGCACATCTCTTTTAGAATCATTACGAACTTTCACTTCATAAGTGTTTTGCGAGCCTTTTAAACTTTCAAAATATATAGTACCTTTATCAACTACCTCCCCACTTACTATAGTGACAGGTGCATCAGGATATTTAATTACATGAACGACGTTCTTATGTCCTTTGTGAAAAAAATTGGAAATATCATCAAAATCCATAAAGGACATATCCGATCGAAAGCCTTTATTTGAAACAGCTTGAGACGCTAGAGAGCTGTAGAGTAAAAACACTGAAATAAATAAGCTAATATAAGTTCTCATTAAAATGACTCCCTTTCTTGATTAGCATCTATATAAACATGTTCGTTTTCTTCATTATTCTCTCTTAGGTGAGGAGTAATTAGAATAATCAATTCTGTAAGATCCTTATCTTTGTCTCCACTTGCAAAGAACTGACCAATGACAGGAAGTTGACTTAAAAGAGGAATTTCATTTCTGTTCACATAGCCCTTGTTGTTATTAAACAAACCACCAATAGCAATAGTCTCATGATTATGGATTTGTACTTCAGAGGATAGTCTTCTTCGTAATGTTTTTTGAGGAACACCAGTAGTAGTATCTGGAGTCGAATTCGCAGAAACTTCAATATCAATCTTTACTGTAACAACACCACCACCACCGACTATAGGAGTAATATCCATAGAGTTACCAGCTGTGATTCTTTGTATCCTTTGACTTTGGGCGGCAAAGCCTCCTCCTCCTCCTGTTCCAGTATCTGCAGCATTAAGTAGTACGTTAATGTCTTCATCGAAGTTGATTTTTGCACTCTTACCACTTGTGACAAGAAGTTTTTGGTCGACTTTAATTTGTGAGCTTGAAGTATTTTGATTATAAGTTGGTCTGTTGTTGAAAATTGAAAATTCATCTGGACCAAGATTTGCTCCAAAACCTGCAGCAATACCACCAGTACCATCAGCGGCAGCACCAACTATATTACCAATTCTGCCAACGGTGAATTTATCTTGTACAAGTCCAATCGATCTTTTGAATTTTTTAGATACTTCAATTAATTTAACGCTAAGTTCAACTTGTGGGATTGGCTTATCAATAGTTCTGATAAATTCATATAATTTAGTAAGCTCAGCTTTTGAACCTTCAGCAATAAATGCGTTTTGATTTTCACTGACTCTAACTAAGTTTTTCAATTCTTCTGGAAGTAATTTTTGTGCTTCTTGAGCTTCTAAGTACTTAAGAGTGAAAAGAACGGTCTTTTTATCAAGCGAGAAATTTTTATTTGCAGAACTATAAACTACAAAAGTATCATCTTTTCTGGTGTAGCTAAATTGACTGCCAGAGAAAATTAATTCAAAAGCATCCTCAATATTTACTCCACGAACTCTAAGTGTAATTCTTTCTGTTGGTGTTGCCGTCATTACTATGTCAACTCCATACTTGTTTGCAAGGTCTTTAATTATGCTGGCAAGATCTTCGTTATCATAAATAAGATCTGCGTATCTATCTTCTAGAGCTAGATTCAAGTCTATATCAGTTGTATCAAGTCCAGATTTTAAGCTTGTAGTTCTTTGTCCTTGCTTTTTAAGAATAGTAAAATTATCACCACTAGCTGAAAAGTCAACGTCAGCAGCTTCAACTAAGCTTAAAAAAGCTTTAGTAAAAGGTTGGTTGTTTATTTCAACAACAGAGACTGTGTCTCTATCTTGTATTTGTCCTGAGACTGTAATACTTTTACCAGAGACTCTTGCAAGTGTAGCAAAAGCATCTCTTACTGGAATGTTTCTTGCAGAGAAGTTTACAAGAGGATCATCTATTGGCGCAAGTTTTGTAGTAGGAGCTTTTTTAGCTCTTTGCCTTTTTGGTACGCCTACTATTTCAATTAATTTTTCGATTTCGTCTAGATCACCAGGTTTACTTGGGTCAAGTCCATTAAGTGAGCTACCATATGTTGAAAACATTTTTTCAATATCTTCTTTTGAACGATTAAGTTTTTTTTCAAGTAGAGCAAAATCTTTTTCATCAAATTTGCTTGTTATAGAATTTGTTACTTCTTCAGGACTAGCTGACTTAATCTCTTGTTTGTATTCAGTGATAGGAGCTGGTGTAACTGAAGTGCTAGGATTTGCAGAAGGTCTCTTATTTTCAAGGACTGGGCTGTTATTAGTAGAACCACTGTTTTCCTCATCGTCCCACTCTTCATCGTCCCATTCCTCATCGTCCCACTCTTCATCATCCCATTCTTCTTCGTCATCACCTGCTGCAATTAAATTATCATCAACAAAGGACTGTGCCAAAATTTGGTTTGGAACAATAAGACCTAGAATCAAAAGAATAGAAAATAAAGATTTGATTTTACGCATAGTAAGGCCCTAAGACTTTATGGACGCTTAGAAAAAAGTCATGTTCCGACTGCGAGTTAAATAAAGTATTAGCTTTCGTCTTTCTTAGGAGATTCTTTTTTAGTATTGTGTTCTTGTCTGATTCTCTCAATGATTGCTTTAACTTCATCTTCAGTTGGGCCTCTGCTTTCTTCTGTATCATCTTCTGTGTTACTCACAAAGCTTCCACCAACTATCTTGAAGTTATTACCTTCCCAAGGAGTATCTGATGGAGCTCTGAGAACTTCACCATCAAAACCTTCATTAGGATTAAAAGGAGTTGAAGCAAAAGATGATTCAGCGCTAATTTTATTATGCCCAGCATCTCCATCAATAATCTGTTCTTTTTTGGCAGTCCTGAAGTCAGATAATCTTCTCTTCTTTACAGTTGCTGTACTATTTTTAAAAACGTAGTCCGGAAGATCAACTATCATGTTTGCATCAATAAGTTTTTTCTTTTCTCTTTCTTCTCTTTCAAGATCAGATTTTTCTTTTGCTTTACGATCTTTTTCTTCTTGCTTAAGTCTTTTAGCTTCTTCTTTCTCGTGCTTTTTTAATTCTTTATCAGCTTCTTTTTCAAACTTCTTACGCTCTTTATCAGCTTCTTTCTCTTTTTTCTTGA
>CAIYXB010000101.1 GCA_903930015.1 uncultured bacterium
GTACAAATAAAAAAGTTATTATAGATATTATAATAACCGCACCAAACTCTCTTATTGTAATTTGTGAAAATATATCAACTTTTAAGTCTGTTGAAAAATTAAAAATTTCAGTAGTAAAGTTTCCTTGGCTAAATTCAACTGGATTTACAAAGTGCTTCATGTAAGCTTTTAACCAATAAGTTGGTAAGCTAAAATGTCGGCTTGGTGAAAAAGGAAACATGTTTAGACCATTGTAATGTGATAGGGACTTACAAAATGTAAGAAACTTCCCAAGAGCAAGGACTATAATAGAATAAAAATAAGGTAAATTATTGCTCAGGTAATACTTAGGATTGAAGTTTCTTAAGTTCAAAATTAGATCTATTGCAATATAAGCACAGTAGCTAGCAAAAATTGGGTACCACATAGATGGATAATTAAAATATAAAAGAAATGAGCTAATGCAAAGTATGAAATAGATAGATAATTTTTGAGTGTTGTTTTTCTTCATTTTAATGAATTCAAAAATCACTATTAGTAAAAAAAATGAAAGAGCAAATCCTATACTTTCTCCATAATAGTGAAGTCTGATACTTAAATTTTTTAGAGCGCCTGGTGAGAATAAAAAATAAGCATTAATGATTGATATTGGTTCGGCTTTACCAATATTAAAAAATCTTTCGAGTAAATAGTTTATGTGATTATAAGAGTGGTAAAAAATTGAAAAAACACTTAGAAATATACTAAGTGTGCGAGATTGAACAAAGTGATTTATTAGAAGATATAAAGTTAAAAAGCAAAGAAACCCAGTCAAAAATAGTTGCAATGAAAGTGCGTCCCAAGCAGGTAAGTCGCAAAATTTTGAAATAGATGCTGCTATTAAGTCAATTCCATAATGATAGTAGTCAACAATATGTTCTTTACTTGCAACTGCTGCAGGTGGGTAAATATTATTAGAAATTATAGTTTGAATAAAAGCATGGTGCACTCTATCCCAACTCCCGGCTATAAATGCGTCGATTCTAAAGTAAGTAAACGAATAGAAAAGAGAAATAGCTAACCAAGTTATATCTTCTGTACTACAATCTTTTAGTTTTTTAATTGTATTTGCTGCTTCTAGGTATATGAATGATAAAGCTCCAATAATACTAATTGGCAAAATGATTTTTAGACTCAAGTTATATGAGTGTGTCAATAGTGCAATTAAGTGTGAAGCCAATAAAAATATCCCAAGTCCAAGGATAGTACTTAAAATCAAGTTGAGTAAAACTCTTTTAGAATAATTCTCTTCATCGCAACCAATAATTTTCAGTGCTAGTGACCCATTAGAATACCAAATGAAAATCAGTATAAAGAATTTAATAACGCCAAATAAGTCCATATTGGTAGTTTATATTTATATCTAAATTTATGCTATTTGAACTAAATCTAAATAACGTTCTTTGGTAATTAGCAGAAATCTACATCTGTATTACAATATAATTTGATGACTAAATTAAATATTAGCCATAAATTAGTTTCAGCAAGTGGTCTAGGTATTTTTAGGATTCTATTCTTCACTATTCAGTTTTTTGAGTGTTTACAGATCTTTAACTATAAAGAATTAATATTCGATACTGTAGTTACAGCAGACTCTGCTACATTTTCATATGTACCATTCTTGCTTGGTTGGCTAGCTACACTGATATTTATTATAGTTGGGTATAAAACAAAGTATGCTTTAGTTGCAAATTATGCCTTCAATTTAGTTTTTTTTAGTTTTAGTGGACCATTTGAATATCACATGGATTCTACATATACAATAATTAACTTTGTTTCCATGTTCTTACCCTTATCACTTAGTTACTCCTTAGATTCTTTATTTGATGATAATAAATCCGTTCCTAAATTAAACTACTTCTATCATCTAACAATAATTTTTATTTCAGTAGCATTAGTTTACTTTGATTCTATTTTCTATAAATTAACTTCAAATGCATGGATGAGTGGGCTGGGTTTTTGGATTCCTGCTTCATTACCTAATTTCACCTGGCTTGATCTAAATTCAATTCTTGATCAAGAAATAATAGTAAAGACTATGGGCTATGGCTCGTTGTTATTTGAATCCACACTAATATTTACAATGTGGTTTTCTTCTTTGCGCTTGTATCTGGCGCTTATTGGAATTATATTTCATATAGGAATATTTTTAGCTTTTCCAATACCTTTTTTTGCTTTTGCATATTGTTCAATTTATTTACTACTTTTACCAAATGATTCTTTTGAAAAATGTGATGCAGTATTTTTAAGAATAAAAGCTTTTTTTAGGCAAGATGGAAATTATAAGTGTTATTCAGATCAGAATAATTTTAAAAGTTTGAGTACCAAAAGTTTGAGTTATTTTTTGATATTTATCTTTTTCTTGCAAGCTATTGCCATGGTCAATTCTCCATTTTTGCAAAAATTTTTTCCTTATGAAATAAGATCTCCAATGCTAAATATTAGTAATGCACTAAAACCTTTTCTAGGAATTACAGGTCATGGTGTTTTTCTTGATTTCCACTATGATCTAACTCAAAACATACCTATTATAAAATATGGAAATGAAATACTCCCAATTTATTCACAAGAAGGGCATGCAGGTGAATATTCTCGTGGTCGCCTATGGTGTAATTCTACATTTAGGTATTTAAATCCTTCTAAGGGATACTTTAGTAAAGGTCTTGAGGACTATACAGCTTTCTGGGCAACTAAAAATAAAAAAGGTTTAGAGAATTTAGACTTTGAACTTTTTATAAAAAGAATTGATAAAGCTACAAGTTGGCAAGAAGGTTTTCTAAAACAACAAAAACAAAAACCTTTGATTAAGGTTGCTAATCTTTATTGGAGGAATCATCAATTTAAGATAGAACCTGTTAATGGAGCACGATGAAGAAAATACTTATTGCTGGATCAACAGGCTTTGTTGGTAGATATTTAGAACAAATAATAAAATCACATAATGGTTTTTTAGTAAAAACGATTAATAGGGATCAAGGGGATTATCTTTTTAAAGATTTAGATTCAATTGAGGAGAGCTTTGACTTAGTTTATGTTTTATTCGCTCTTTTGCCAAGTAATAATCTTACTTTAATCGATTATTTAAATGTAAATGTTGAATTGACAAATAAACTTATAAGTAAATTTCCAAATGCAAGATTTGTATTCACTTCGACAATCTCTGTATATGAAAATTCATCTATTATTCCATGTCAAGAAATGGATCTAGGTTTAAATATTTCAGACTATGCAAATTCAAAATTAAAAGCAGAAGATCTTTTTTCGAATTACAATGCAATAGTCTTAAGATTAAGCTCTATATATGGTCCAGGAATGAAAGAAAATACATTTTTGCCAATCATTATCAAATCAGCTATTGAAAAGCAAGAGGTAATTTTAATTGGTAATGATCAAAGGAAGCAACATTATTCTCATGTGAATAATGTTGTTGAATATTTGTTTAAAGCGGGTGAAGCAAATGATTGTGGCATCTTTAATGCTGTTGATTCTCGATCATATACCAATCTTGAAGTTGCTAAGATGGTTTCAAAACAATTTAACAATATACCAATTAAACATGTAGTTGATGATAAGAAATATTATTCTTACAAAATTTCTAATGAAAAGTGGATAAATTGTTTTAAAACAAATTCTGTTATAAGCTTAGAAGAGGGAATTAAGCGATATATAGAGTACAAAATTCATGCATAATATTTTAATTACAGGGATTGGAGGTAATGTTGGGCAAGGTATTTTGCGCATAATAAAAACTAGTTTCCCTGAGCTTAATTTAATAGGTACAGATGTTAATGAATATTCAGCTGGACATTTTTACGTAGATGATTTTGTATTGGTACCTTACGCTTCTGATACTTCGTATCAAAAAACTATTAGAGATGTGTGTGTCGATAAAAATATAAATTTGATTATTCCCGGAACTGATTTAGAAGCATATTTTTTACAATCCTTTGCTCTAAGCACTAAAGTTTTGGCATCAGCAGCAGATAGTCAAAAAATATTTCTAGATAAATATCTAACCTACATTAATTTTGAAAAATATAAAATCCCTTTCGCAAAATCTTTTAAATGCTCAGAATATAATTTTGAATTTGATTCAGTTATTGTAAAACCTGCTGAGGGAAGAGGTTCCCGTGGTCTGCATGTTAATCCAGTAAATCCAAAGGGCTTTACTGATGAATATATTGTTCAAGAATATATTACGGGACAAGAAATTACCTCTGCTTTTTATATTACAAAAGATCAAAGGCTTTTAGGTCCAATTAGCTTTGAAAGAAAATTAACTAATGGAATGACATCTGAATGTCAAACTATTACAAATTATGATGATCAGTTGAAAGCTATTGCTGAGCAGATAAAGAGTTCTTTTGAAATGTTGGGTCCATTTAATATTCAAGCAAGAATTAATTCGAAAGGAGAGGTTATACCATTTGAAATTAATTGTCGTTACTCAGGTACAAATTCAATCAGGCATCAACTCGGCTTTACTGATGTAATGTATGGAATTAAAGAGCACATCTATGACGAAGAAGTAAAGGATTTTGATGTTAAAAGCGGTTGTGCGACAAGGATATATTTAGATATCGTTTATGAGAATATACAACTCAATCAAATTAAAGCTGGTAAAGATGGAGCTAAATTATTTTAATGATAAAATTTGTTCTTTTTGATTTTGCAAACACACTTGTCTATAAGCCAGATGTTTTTAAAGTTTTTCGGGACTTTATTTCTATGACTTATAAGAAAGATTTATCTCTTGAGCATATAAAAGCAGTTCATGATCGCGCTAGAGAGTCAGTGGTTTTCCCAGATAAAACTACTGAAGTATTTTATTTGAACTTTAATAAGATTGTTTTAAATGAGTTGGAAATTGATGAACCATCTCAAAATGAACTTAAGAAACTTTTTACTGAATTAAGAGAATTAAAATGGAGAGCCTTTGATGATGCGCAAGTTTTAAAGGATTTAAATTTACCAAAAGCTATACTCTCAAACTGGGATGAGTGTTTGGAGAGCTTTGTAAAAGAACTTACTCCTTATAATTTTGAATTTGTGATAGGTTCTTTTAGCGCTGGTGTTTCAAAACCAAGTAAAAAATTCTATCAAAAGGCTTTAGATAAGATTTCGGAGCTAGGTAATTTTAATGTAGATAATATTCTAATGGTGGGTGATTCTCCACATTTAGATATTGAACCAGCTTTGAATTTGGGTATGAATGCTGTTCTGATTGATAGGGTTGGTCAATTTAGAAAACATGAGGGCATAATAATAAATAGCTTGGAAAAACTTCCTAGTTTGATTAGTAAATTAAATGAACCAACATTATAAAGATGAAAAAATAAATTTACTGAGCCTTGTTGTTCCAGTCTATTTCGAGCAAGAATGCATTGAAGAGTTTATTTCTCAAGTTGTATCTCATCTTGATCATTACAAGCAAAATTTTGAGATAGTTTTTATTGATGATGGTAGTACAGATAGCACTGTGAAACTTATTAAAGCTAAAGCTCAAATGGATCTAAGAATAAAGTTATTAGAGTTTTCTTATAATCATGGTAAAGAGTTAGCTGTGACGGCAGGTATCTCTCATGCCCGTGGAGATGCAATCATATACATGGATCCAGATCTTCAAGACCCACCAGAAAAAATTATTGACTTTGTTAATGAATTAAACAAGGGATATGATTTGGTTTTTGGAATTCGTGAAGAGAGATTTGGTAACCCAATTGATAAGCTGTTATCAGAAACTTTTTGGTTTATTATTCGAAGACTATCGGGAGAAAAAATACCAAAAGGTATAGCTGTGATGAGAATCTTTAATAGAAAATTTGCTGATCAGTTTTTGAAATATGGTGAAGTTAATAGATTTATTGAAGGAATTTTTATGGATATTAGTTACAATTGGACTACGATTGTGATTCCTCATAGACCTAGATTTGCAGGTGTATCAAAATTTAATTTTACAAAGAAAATTGGACTTGCTATGAGAGCGGTTTTAGATTACTCGGATAAACCACTTGAAACAGTTTCATTATTTGGTTTTTTCATTTTTGCAGTAGGTCTAATTGCAGCTTTTGTTGTATTGACTTTAGTCTTATTAGGTGTTGATTTTAAGTTAGGTTGGCCTTCAATGTTTACAATACTGGTTATGGGCTTTGGTATACAACTTTTTTTAATTGGTGTTGTTGCCAAGTATATTGGTAATATATATAAAGAAGTAAAAAGAAGACCGTTATTTTCCATAAAAGAGACAACCAATATTGATGTCTAAAAAAATACTAATTATTGGTGCTGGTGATTTAGGGCAACTGATGGCACATCATTTAGCTCAGTCGGATGATTTCGAGCTGGTTGGATTTCTAGACGACACAAAATTAATTGGGGAGCAGGTTTGTTCTAAGCCAGTCTTAGGAGGTATTGCTCTTATAACTACTCTTTTTGAACAAAAAAAATTTGAAGAAGTATTTATTGCAATCGGCTATAAACATTTAAATTTTAAAGAAGAATTATTTAACGAATTAAAAGCAAAAGAAATACCACTTGCAAAATTTATACATAAATCTGCTATTGTAGATAATTCTGTGAAAATAGGCGAAGGTAGTTTTCTTTTGCCTGGAGTTATTCTTGATAAGGACGTAAAACTTGGATCTTGTGTTTTATTAAATACGGGTGTTGTTATTGCTCATGATACAGAAGTCGGAGATTTTTGTTTTTTTGGGCCAGCTGTAAATCTGGCTGGTTTTATAAAGATTGCGCCAAAATGTTTTTTGGGAATTAATACGACAATTATAGATAATATAGAAATCACTACGCCGATTCAAACTGGGGCATCAACAACAATAGTAAAAAATATAGTTGAATCAGGTTTATATCTAGGAACACCAGCCAGAATAATCAAAAAGGTATTATCTTGAAGGAGAATGTCTTTTTAGTAAATGTGGACTAATGTATTTATATGAAAGGTGTGATTCTCTCTGGTGGTAAAGGTACAAGGCTTGCTCCTGTTACATTGGATTATCCTAAGCAACTTTTACCTGTTATGGGTAAGCCAATTCTCTTTTACACAATTGAATATTTGTTAGAAGCTGGTATCAATGAAATTTGTATTATTGTTAGTCCTGAAACTGGATCACTGATTGAATCTGCGGTGAAGAAGAAAAATTTTCCAGCGAGTTTTGAATTTGTTTATCAAGCAGAACCTTTAGGACTTGCTCATGCAGTGGGTATGAGTAAAGGTTTTATTGACGAGGGAGATGATTTTGTTGTTTTGCTCGGTGATAATTTATTTGATAAAAAACTAAAAAGTTTAATAACTACTTTTAAAGAAACTGATGCATCTAGTTTAGTACTTTTAAAAGAAGTTGATAGACCTTATGCTTTTGGAGTTGTACAGTTTGATTCTGAAACTGGAAAAGCACAAAAACTAGTTGAGAAGCCAAAAACATTTGTTTCTAAGTATGCAATTGTAGGCGTATACCTATTTAAATATGAGATTTTTAATGCAATTGCCAATCTTAATCCGTCTGCTAGGGGTGAACTTGAAATTACTGATGCTATAGCTGCACAAGTAGATCTTGGTCAGAATGTCCAAACATCAATCCTGGATTCATTTTGGTACGATACTGGAACCTTGCCAGGTTTAATTACTTCAAATACAAGATTATTAATTGCAAATAAAAACTTCGATAATAGAGGAGCTGATGTAAGGGATTCTTACATACTTGGAGATGTATTTATTGCCGAAGGAAGTATAGTCCAAAACTGTAATATAATGGGACCGGTATACATAGGACCAAATACGGTTATCAAAAATTCTACAATAGGACCTTTTACAAGTATTAGTGAAAATACTATATTAGAAGATGTGGAAATTCAGCAAAGTTTGATTATGCAAAATTGTCATTTAGAAAAAACGAAAATAGTTTCTTCTTTTGTATACAAAGACACAAAGGTTAAAGACCATGCACTTGTCTTAGATGAAATTTTTAAAGGAAATAACTTATGCAAAACATATTAGTTACTGGTGGATCAGGTTTTATTGGCACAAATTTTATAAAGCTTCTTTATAATAAGTATCCAAGCTTAAATATTTACAACTTTGATGAATTGGATTTTGACATCTCAACTCAAAATCACTCTGAATTAAATCAAGATAGATATAAATTTGTTCATGCAAGTCTTTTAAACAAAGATGCCCTAGCACATTTGTTCTTTAATGTTAACTTTGATTATGTTGTAAATTTTGCGGCAAAATCGCACGTAGATAATTCAATTAAAACACCAGAGATTTTTACCACTAACAATATTATTGGTACTCAAAATTTACTTGAGCAATGTCTGAAAAAACAACCAAAACTATATATTCAAATTAGTACTGATGAAGTTTATGGGTCATTATCAGAGTCAGATCCTTCAACAACAGAAGAAAGTAATTTTCAGCCAAACAATCCTTACTCTGCTTCAAAAGCTGGTGCAGATTGCCTTGTTAGATCTTATTATAAAACATTTGGTTTGCCTGTAATCATTACTAGATCTAGTAATAACTTTGGTCCTTACCAATATCCTGAAAAATTAATTCCAGTGATTATTAGTAAGATTAAAAATGGTCATAAAGTTCCTATTTATGGCAAAGGTCAAAACATTCGAGATTGGGTTTTTGTAGAGGATAATTGTGCTGCGATAGATTTTATAAGAAATAATGGTAAAGTTGGAGAAGTTTACAATATCCCAGGACATAAGGAAATTCGCAATATTGATCTTGCTAAAAAAATCATTAGACTTTTAGGCAAGGATGAATCAGAAATTGAGTTTGTTGCTGATAGACCTGGGCATGATATTAGATATTCTATGGATGGTACTAAGCTCGAAAAATTAGGTTTTAAAGTTAACGGTGATTTTGAAACTAATTTAAATAAAACAATTGATTGGTATCTAAAAAACGAAAAGTGGTTAAAGGTGTTTTCAAATGTCTAGTGAAATTTTGCAAGAAGTGCTTGCTATAGAGGGTGGGGAAAAAACTAGGGAAGATTTTCTGGTTTTTATGTCTCCGATTATTGAACAAGAAGCTATTGATAGTGTCGTAGAATCTTTAAAATCTGGTTGGGTAGGTACTGGTCCAAAAAATCAACAATTTGCTAATGATATTAGAGATTTTATTGGTATAAAACATGTGCAATTAGTGAATTCTTGTACAGCTGCACTTCATTTGGCAATGATCAGTCTTGCTATTGGTCCCGGTGATGAAGTGGTTGTGCCAACGATGACATTTTGTGCAACTGTCAATTCCGTTTTATTTACAGGAGCAACACCTGTACTTGTGGATTGTGATCTTAATTCCTTGAATGTAACTAGAGAGTTAATGGAAAAGAAAATTACTAATAAAACTAAAGCGATCGTTGTTGTTCATATGGCAGGTTTGCCAGTGGATTTAGATCCAATTAGGGAGCTTGCAAAGGAAAAGGGATTACCTTTAATTGAAGATGCAGCTCATGCTTTTGAATCAAAATATAAGAATCAATACACTGGTACTATTGGTGATATTGGTTGTTATAGTTTTTATGCAACAAAAAATCTCACAACAGCAGAAGGTGGTGCATTTGTCACTAATAATGAAGGACTCTTTAAAATAGCAGCTCAAGCTTCTTTACATGGAATGAGTGTGGATGCTTTTAAGAGATTTTCTAAGTCAGGTTTTAAACATTATGATGTTTCGATGCTTGGATACAAATACAACTTAACTGATATTCAAGCAGCACTTGGAATAGCCCATTTGAAAAAAATCAATGATTATTTGAAAATTCGTGAAGAGATCTGGCACAGTTATAATGAAGCATTTAAGGATTTACCAGTTGTTACGCCACAAGAAATCCCTGATTCGTTTGCGCAAGGATCGATTCATGCAAGACATTTGTATACCTTAAGACTTGACCTGGAAAAGCTTAATCAAGATAGAGATTATGTATTAAATGCTCTACAAGCAGAAGGGATTGGTTCTGGTATTCACTATAAACCAGTACATGAACACAGTTTTTATGCTCAGTCCCTTGGCTATAAACCATCAGATTTCCCTAACGCCTCAAAAGTCGGTAGAGAGACAATTTCACTTCCTTTGAGTCCAAAAATGACTCCAGGCGATGTGGCTGATGTAATCAAAGCGGTGCGTAAAGTCGTTTTAGCTCTTAGAAAATAACTTGCTGAGAAATTTCGATTCCAATAATTTCCCTAATAATAAAGCAATTGAAATCATAAAGAAAAATTCTAATTGTAATCTATACCTTGCTTCACATTGTGAAAGGGCAAGTTGGAATAAGGTGAAATAAAATAAGCTGGAC
>CAIYXB010000102.1 GCA_903930015.1 uncultured bacterium
ATTGTCAAAAACTTTCTTAACCAAACCTTATACTTTCATGAATGGAATATCACTACCAAATAACGGATTTAGAAATTTTTCTGCTGATTTACCTTTTATACCGAAAGAAGCTTATGACAAAGCAGTTGGATTCTATGAGAATTTTGCATTACAAGGTCAAAACTTCAAACAAGTCTTAGCAAACAAAAGTGAAGAATTAAAAAGATTGAAATTTAAGTATGAAAAAACTGGTAGCCAAGGGCTTGCAGAGATAATTCAAAGAAAAGAAGCAACGATTGAATCTATGAATAAATTATTTGATCAATTTAGAGAAGGCTATTTTGAAGAAGCAAACTCAATTGTTGAGCAGGTTAACGCTTACATGGGAATTGCCTAGTTAATTAAAACCATAAGGAGAAAATTATGTCAGTAAATGGAATACAATTTGGCTTTATTAATAAAGGGGCAATGTCTAATTATCAGCAAGCCGTCTACAATATGGGCTCTGGCGATAGCCCAATAGCAACCGAATCGCAAAACTTAGGTACTTTCCAAAGTGACAGGATGAAAGCCATAATGGCACAGCTTTCACAATATGTTGATGCTGATTCAGCTCATGTCTTAAGACAAAATATAGTGGATACAGTAAAAGCTCAAAAAGCACACCAGTTTTTTAAGCAAACTAGTGCACAATTAGATGCAGCTAATATAAAAACTGATTTTCAAATGGCAATGTCATATTTAAATATGGTTGGCTAAAATTACATAAAAACTTGAATATTTGGGGGTAAATGACTATCAATAAGTACAGAGCGTGTGCTTTGTATAGGGAAGAAAGGAAGAAATTATGGTTTCAAATTATGGTTTAGCTACATTGAGTAAAAGAGTTTTAGCTGATGTTGACGGTAATGCTGGTATCTCCAATTCAGTTGATAAAAATACAAATGAGGCTTTAGATGCAGCTCAGGTAAATGCTGATGCTCAAAGTGGAGCAGCAGCAGCAATGAGTGTCATAACTGAAGCTCTTATTGCAAATCAACTTGCTCATAGTATTAATAAGTCAATTCTTAGTAATGCAAAAACAGTTGCTCAACAGTATTTGAGTATTGCATAAGTTTATAGAAGGAATTAAAAATGAGTTTAAGCGCAATCAGATCAGGAATACCACCAATTGCTCAAAGTTTAAATGCAGATACTTTAGAAGCGCTTAATTCAGCAGCTTCTCAGGTAGGGTCCAATAATGGTCTTATTGCTCAAGCAGAAGCTGTTGCTGAGGATAATATTTTAAGGCAAATCAGAGCGACTGATTGGACATCAGGTATTAAAACAGAAAAAGATTTACTCGCAAAAGGTGTAAGTTTAGCTAAGGCGTAAACTAAAGGAAATTATTATGTCACTTTCAAATGTAACAAATGGAGCTTTTAATATTGCAGGACGTTTATCAGCGGATACAGCATCAGTTGCTGGAAGATCTGAAGCTTTTAGACAACAGATAGAAAAGCAAGCAAGAGATATTGCAAGAAGAGAGTTAATGTATCAATTGAGAGGTGAAAACGATATTATTGATCTTGAGAGTGTTGCAACACTTAGAGATCGTGGTGCAATTGAGCTTGCCAAGAGTGCATAATGAAGTTTAAGATTCGATTAACGAAAGCCTGTCACTGACAGGCTTTTTTATTGTCAAAAACTCTTGTGCTGATGCTTTTTATTGTTATGGCTGGTGAACTAACTGCGAATACTAATGTTCCAAAATTAGCAGTGCCCCTGAAATTTAATACAGTAACTCGGTCTTATGGTCACCCAGGAGGTGGCGGAACCTATCAAAGTATAGAAGGTGCTTACGATGTAAAAGTAAATGGTGACTGGAAAAAAGTAAGTTACTCTGCTGCTGGAGCAGATGATAAAGCTAAGAATCCAGATATTTTTGGAAAATTAGATGAAAAATCAAAAGCTTTAAATGAAGGTAAAGATTATAAACATCAAATTAGCTCTCAGAAAAAAGGATATTTCGACCGTTATGTCCATGCCAATGATGGAAAGGAATTTATGCTTGCTTATGGTGGACAAAATGGATTGAATCCTTTTTATTGGGGTGCGACTCATATATCATCAGGTTTAAGATTATCCTTTGACGCTAATGGCGAGTGGAAATTGACTCAGATGAAATACCCGAGTACTAAAAGTCGACGAGAAGCGCTAGGGGATATTTTTACTGCTTTAGATAATGAAGATCATAATAAGACCATATCAAATTCTGATGAGGAACTAAGAAAAGAATTTTTTGCTGATATAAAGCGTGGTTCAGCTTCAAATCCTGCTGTTTTTGATACATTTAAACAATTTGCTGGAAACTATATTGAAAATTTAGCTTTTAAGATCCTAATAGCTGAAGGTGATGCTGATCAACATAGAGCTAAAATAAAAAATTTCCTGAATGATCTTAATGTGTCAGGTTATAGCTCAGAAGATATTCGTGATATAGCAAACAAGGCTCTTTTAGGGCTTAATGATGATGGATTTGATCTTGGACAAGGTGGCTTAGCTAAATTGAATTTAGTACTCAGGGGTAAAGAGCTTTCTAATGCGGCAATAAAATCTACTATTAATGTTGATAAAGTCAGTGCTTTACTTTCCCAAATTGAAAAAGATAGTGGTAACGAATCCTTCTATG
>CAIYXB010000103.1 GCA_903930015.1 uncultured bacterium
AGGAGATCATGCTCCGCAACGTCATTCAGTTCTTTTATCGGTAATTGAAACTGCCAAAAAACAAGGTCACTCCTTGCTGGATTCTTGTAAATTAATGCTTAATCATCAATTGGTATTACAGGCTTAGGACTGAGTAGTTACTCGATAGTTGACATATCAATATAATAACACGCACGCTTTCAAAAAAACAAGTCCCTCTCAGTCTCAATTTATTCAGGGATTGGGAGTTTGCCTTATTTTTAATAGGAATTTTTATATACTTATATACCACTAATGACTACAATCGCCGCAATAATTACAGCACCTGGTGAAGCAGCGATCGCAGCAATAAGAATTAGCGGACCTGAAAGCTGGGCTATTGCAAAAAAAATCAGTGGCAAAATTTTAAAAGAAAAACAAGTTGAACTAGCTTGGATAAAAAATGGATCTGAAAAATTAGACCAAGTAATAATTATTCCTTTCAAAGAGCCCAAAAGCTTTACTGGAGAAGATGTCATAGAAATACACAGCCATGGTGGTTTTCTTTGTGTAAATAAGATTCTTGAATTAATTTTAGAGCACGGTGCAAGGCTCGCCAAGCCCGGAGAATTTACTCAGCAGGCTCTTTTGAATGGCAAGATGGATTTGGTTCAAGCAGAAGCCATCCATGACCTAATCACGGCAAAAACCGACCTTGCTAGGAAAAATGCACTAGAAATTTACCGAGGTGAACTTGGCTGTGAAATTAAAGAACTTAGAATAAGTCTTTTAAATTTACTTGGAGCCATCACTGCAAGTATTGATTTCCCTGATGAAGTTGGAGATTATGATAGAACTTCATACATCAATGCAATAGAAGCGTGTATCTCAAGTATCAACAAGATTCTAGAAACTGAAAAACAAGGTGAGATTTTACGTCAGGGTTATAAAGTAGCCTTAATTGGTAAACCAAATGTTGGTAAATCAACTTTATTAAACACACTTTTAAAAAAGGAGCGAGCTATAGTAACTGAAATTGCTGGCACAACAAGAGATAGCCTAGAAGAGTTGTATAACTTAGATGGCTTTCCTATTATTCTCTACGATACTGCTGGCATAAGAGATAGCGAAGATCGCATAGAAAAAATCGGTATAGAAAAATCTATCTCGATCGCACAAGATGCAGATTTAGTTTTAGAGTTAATTGATCTTTCAGAGACAAACACAGAGATTCAAAGAAAAGATTCAATAGACCTCTTGCAAGACCAAAGGTCGAGCGTAATGAGGTCTAATAAAAATCACAAAATCGAAGATTTTGATAGAGTTCTTGCGGACCCATTTATGGGTTTCGCAAGAACTCTAATCAGGATCGGTACAAAATCTGATTTGGAAATTAAGTCGACAATAAAAACTGATTTAAATATTTCAGCTGAAAATAAAGACAATATAGATAAACTCAAAGAACTTATTAAAGCTCACATCAATCTTTTAGCTGGCGCTGAGCATAATGTCAAAATTAATCAAAGACAAGCTGACTTGCTTAGGCAATGCAAAGAAGCTCTCTTAAGATCTACAGCTGCAACCAATTTAAGTGAGGATTTCTGGACCATTGATCTAAGAAATGCTATTCACCACTTAGGTGAAATCACAGGGGAGAGCCTAACTGAGGAGTTACTTGATAATATATTTTCTAGATTTTGTATCGGAAAATAATACTCACAATCAATGCCAACTACTCTAACACCATTCAACGCAATAAAACAAAATTTAGGTCTCTAAGAACTAAATAAAATACAATTTGAAATTGATTTTGATTCATCGCTAGATTTATCAAAACAATAGACCTTTTGTGAAAGTCGGAATTATCCTTAGCGCAACTTCCGCCGAGTGGCGTCGTTGCGACCTTTTTTCGGGCGACATCTACTGCGAAACGATGTTTCGCAAGATGTCTAATTACTAACAAAACTAATTCGCCAAGAGGCTCAGGAATTTAAAATTTATGGGCACAAGGTTTTAGACAAGGGGTCTATGTTTTTAGAGGATGCCTTTAATGCTCTTGACCAAATTATGCGTATCGAAACAAGCTTTCAAAAATATCGTCCAAAGAGAAATGAAGAAAAACTTGGTACATCAAATCGACTTGAATATTTTTCTAAAAAAGCCTACCTGAGTGTAAAAAGAGCACTACCGGAAATCAGTAAAATGTGGACTAGCTCAAAGAAAGATCAACTTCTTGAAATATTTGCTGCACTTGATGAATTTACTACAAATAAACTCTTGCCCTACATTCAAAGTAAAAGCCTTGTTAATCAAACTCTTAAGGAAAGAGAATCAGCATCAACTGAGCAAGAACTTAGATAATATTATAAACTTAACTAAGTGAGACACTCTAAGCCAAAATTTGAAATCAACAAAGCTAAAACAAAAATGCTTCGCGTAGCTTTAATTTATGCTGAATGGAATAAAGAATTCAATCTTGAAATGCTAAATTCAGCAAAAGATGAACTAATCTCTCAAGGTGTCTCACCAGACATGATACAAATTTTTAAAGTACCTGGCGCTTTTGAGCTTCCACTGATGGCGCTTAAAGTTGCTGATACTGATAATTTTGATGCCATTATTGTTTTTGCTACTGTTATTAAAGGTGCAACCATACACTTTGAGCTTGTTGCAAGCGAATCAACTCGTGGAATCATGAGCGTATCACTTGAAACAGAGATACCAGTTATAAACGGAATACTTGCTTGCAACACAGAAGAGCAAGCAAAAGAAAGGGCTTCAAAAGATAAAGAAGATAAAGGTAAAGAGCTTGCACAGTCTTGCCTGCAGCTTTGTGCTGAGTTGCCAGACTAGTTTTTGTTATTGCGACAGCGAGCGAAGCTGGAAGCAATCCATCTCTTAATACTAAAACAAAAATGTTTTCTTCAAATTTCAACAACTCTTTCGCATTCGGCGCAGCTGCTGTGGCAAGTATTTCGTTGTTTTGCTTTGCAAAACGGTATGCAACGCCAATCCGATATGCTTCAGAGTTGTTGCAAATTTTCCGAAAACATTTTTGTTTGGCACGACTTAACATCATCAGAGGCACAATGGTTTGGCTTAAATCAAGGCATGTTTCATCCCGAGAAACTGGAGTTTACTAATCGTAAATGAGGATTACGAGAAGCGAGCGTAACGCGGCAGTTGGCAATTTCCCGGTCGCTCTTACTACATCAAAGCTAAAAATTGTTTAAAGAGGTAGTCACTATCATGCGGTCCAGGACTAGCTTCTGGGTGATATTGTACCGAAAATACATTATCTCTATTCTTTAGTTTTAGACCAGCAATAGTGTCATCATTTATATTCAAATGAGTTATTTCAATATTCTCAGGTAAACCTTCTTTGCAAACTGCAAAGCCATG
>CAIYXB010000104.1 GCA_903930015.1 uncultured bacterium
AGACAAGGTTTAGTTGATATTGATATTGATATTGCTATTGTTAATATCAAAGTCAGTGTGATTCTTTTTGTCATAGATGAAGTGAAATTTTGCTGATTTATTAAATTTCTTTTTGGTAAAGAGCCCACAGTGTTGTTGATTCAGAAAGGGTATCTTTTTGTAGTAAATCAAATATTTTTTGTTTAAAGTTTCTTACTGATATTGGGCAATATTTTTCAAGAATTTTTTGTATTCTAGCAATCGATTTTAGTCTTGAGATATTTAAGCTATGAGTCTTTGATGAGTGAAAGTCACTCTGTGATGAGATTATAAGGTGCGAGTATGCTATACATTCTAGTAATTCATTTAATTCTGATGGGATTTTTTGTTCTTCTAGTCTTTGCTGATAATTTGTGCTTTTATTGTCAAAATCGTTAATACACCAATTTGCAAGAAATTTAGTTACTAATATCATGATCTCTTTTGTGCTCAGTAGATATTTTTTACTAGCTATTGCACTAAATTCTCGATAAACAAACTTAACAATATATTTGCTAACTTCATTCATGATTTTTTTCCAACTTTGGTTGGCTTCAATAAAACAATCTTTATTCTCTATGCTTGTTTCGCTGTCATCAAAACTTAAAACATAAGTTTCATTATCATTTATAAGATTTTTATTTTCATTGGTAAGTTGATCAAACCCCAAATAATTCCAAGGTATAGCTATCTCATGATGCTCATACCATTTGTGACAGAGCACTTCATGCATACTGTTAATTCCTTGATGTCGTCCTGTGCTTGAATTCTCAAGGGCAATTGATGACCAAGATCCACCTTCGAAATTTAAAATTGCTTCTGGGATATTTTCAAAATCACTATCTAAAAGCTCAAAAATCACTCTTGTTGCTTGCCCAATAGATGTATTGAATTCCACTACTTCTTGCGATTCGTTCGCTAAAGTATTTTCATTTTGTTTAAGGTTATCTAGGAGTTTATTGCTGATCTCACAAGATACTTCTTTGTCAAGAGAGTTCATTGAAATTTGCCAAGGTACAACTATGATCCATTTGTCATCTACTCTAACTTTATAAATTGGAGATTCAAGGTTAATGATTTTTTCAGAGACTAAATTTATGCTTGCTTGTATTTTTTGATTTGATTTATCTATTAAATGAACTTTAGTCGAATTATCATTGTCAATTTGCTTGCTAACGTTATTCCAGGCTGAATATTTATTAGCTCTAAAAGCTCTAATTGAGTTTGCGGGTAATAATAAACTAATCAAATCATTTTTTTTTATTTCATAAGCTTTTAAGGTCTCAGCTAGGATGGATAAATTACACACTCCTTGTGCATTATAAAAATGATCTACGGCTTGATTTTGATGGTAATGTTCATGAAAGAGCTTGCTTGCTTGGGCTTCAATAAACCCAATACAATAGTTACCCAAAACTTTTTGCCCAGAATTATTAGCAGTCAATAGGGACCCAAAAAGACTTGTCATTGAACCATCAAAAAGGTTCTTGCTCCTTTTAAAACTGTTTTTCAAAAAAGCATTACTTCTTATATCCGTATTTTCAAAAGGAGCTTTTGTGTTAAAAACTACTCTTTTATTTTCTGAGAGAGCTTTTCTTGTTAAAGAATATAATTCTTCAACTCCAGGGTAGTTAAAGTAAAGTTTTAGTAGTGGATCATAGTTGATTTTACCTTCGTAAAATTCACCAACAGCCGATTCTCTATTTATTTGTTCTTTTGTAAACAAATTTGTTTGCATCTGCAGAGTTTACTTCTCATTTTAGGCCCGGGCCCAAGCTACACCAAACTCTATATTAACAGTATTTTCATATTTATCAAATAATTGAGGATATTAGTTCTAATTATTTATAAGTGATCTTATATAAGACCCTTGGTGCTTGGAATTTGACCTTCTTTTCTCGGATCAATAGCTTTTGCTTTATCAAAAGCAAGAGCAAAAGCTTTAAAGCTAGCTTCGATAATATGGTGGCTGTTTACTCCGCGCTCTTTTGTGAAATGAACGGTCATGCCACAACTATTTACAACAGCTCTCCAAAATTCAATGCACAGCTCAGTTTCAAAATTATTGATTTTTTCTTTATCTACACGAACGTCATAAACCAGATAAGGTCTGGTACACAGGTCTATATCACAGCTAACTAAAGCTTCATCCATGACAACTCTTGCTGAGGCATAGCGTACTATACCTTTTCTTTCACCAAGTGCATCTTTGAAAGCTTGTCCAAGTACTATTCCTGTATCTTCAACTGAATGGTGATCATCAATGTGATTATCACCTTTTGTTTCTATATTGAGATCTGTAAAACTATGCTTTTTGATTTGATCAAGCATATGATCAAAAAACGCAACACCAGTATCTATAGTTCCAGTTCCAGTTCCATCAAGATTTACTCTTACTTTAATAGAAGTTTCTTTACTTATTCTTTCTTTACTGGCTTGTCTTTGCATATTTTTAGTTAGCATTAAGTAAGTATATCAATTCAGCTGAGTGTCTAACTTAAGTCGATCATTTCTTCAATATATTCAATATCTTCATTGGCGTATTTTTTAAAAATTTGAATAATGTTTAGTAGTTCTTTCTCTATAGGGATATTAGCGTTTAATTTAAGTTCAACGGCATCAACGATGTCTTGGGCATCTAAATAATGTGCTTCAGCATCTTCAAAATCAGCAAAATCACCTTGATCAAGTTCAAGCCCACCTTCAGAGAATCTTAGAAAAGCAAGAGTAATTCTATAGAACTTATCGATTTCTTCTGGTGCATAGAAATCTTTTTCTCTGTTGAAATATTCTAGTGCTTCATTCATGTTGAATTTGACTTCGTTCCATGAATCTTCTTCTAGAGATTTTAGAGATTTTTTAATTAGGTCTAGGTATTCTTTTTCTCTGGTTGCTTTATCAATAGGTTTTCTAGGAGGTAGATTTATTTTTTTTTCTATAACTTTGATACCTTCGTCTTTATCAAGCTGAGCTTCTTCCTCTTCTTCAGTTTTTAATCCTTCACTAGGATCTTGCATGAATTCATCTTCTTCAAGTGTATCCTCTTCAGGGTGGTCTTCAACTTCAATCTTAGAGTTAGTTACAGTTTGTGTTTTACTTGGAGTTTGAGTTACAGCTTTTTTAGTTTCAACTTTTATGGCTGGTGTCTCTTTTTTTACTGTTGTCGGAGCTTTTGCTGGAGCAGGTTTTGCAGGTACAGCAGGCTTAGTCGCTTGAGGAATAGGTTTAGCTGGTACAACAGGTTTTGCAGGTACAGCAGGCGCAGCAGGCAAAACGACAGGTGGTTTTGCAGTTGTTTTAGTAATTGTTTTAGGTGCAACTTTAGCAACAGGAGCTTGGTAAGGTTTAACAACAGGCTTAACAATAGGTTTAACAGTTTCTTGTTTATGATTTTCTATGTTAGATCGTGTTTGACTAAAAAGTTCATTAACATTATTTTGTACCGGAGCCTTTGGTACAGTTTCATTTACTTCAATAGTTTTTTGTGTGTAAGTTTCTTCATGAACCACATCTTTTGTTTTGATGTTATTTGCAGGCAAATAACCGGATTCTTCTTTTACACTTGCTGAGGGTGCTATTTTTTCTTCTCTTCTAACTTTTGCTTTTTCTAATAAATCTTGAAGTCTGCTATTATCAACTGCTGCTTTTGCGTCTAAAATAGAACCAGGAGTAGCTAGCAAACAAAATAATATAAAAATTTTGATGCGTAATTGCATACTTATATAATAAGCCCATATAAGCTCAAATAGGAGTTATCATAATAGAGTTATTAGTATTAAACTATGAAAAAAATTGATGAAATTCTAGATCAA
>CAIYXB010000105.1 GCA_903930015.1 uncultured bacterium
GACGTATATACACATTGCAAGGTAATATGTAAAGCAAGCTTTAATAGCAATGTTTATATAAGTTAAACAGCTCTTAATTCAATATCAAAAATGATGAATTATAAGCCTTATATAAGAGACTATTAAGTTAACAAAGAGGAACTAATTAAATGGCAAACGCACTAAACAGTAATACTAGCAGCCCATCAGGTGATATTTTATTGAACTACTTTCCTGGTTCGACTGATAAAAACGAAGCCCATGCTAATGCGGCTACTTCAATAAAGTTTGGTGGAAAAACAACTGACAAATCAGAGAAAGTAGCAAAGGCAAAAGAAAAGCTACAAGAAGTTACTAGCACTGTCGCTCAGAATGCTGACGGTCTTAAACAATTCGATGATGTTGAAAGCTTGGTTGCGAGCAAGAAAGTTCAAATTACAAACCCAGCAACTCAAAAAGCACTGGAAGCTTTAATTCAAGAAGCTCGTCACCAAATTACAAATTTACAAGGTGAAGCTCCTATTTTAGAAGATAAAGAGAGTCTAAGAAGAATATTTACTTTATCAGCGATGAGCATTGAATCAGACGACAGTGATTTATTAAAACTCAAAAGTGATGCAGCAGATGTTGTAAAGAAGATAGCCAAACAAACAAGTAGAGCTAAGATACCTAACGAAGTTAGAAACTTACTATTTGCAAATGATGGTACACAATTTTTAGATGGATTAAGAAAACTAATCCGATCTGAAGGACTTAAATCGGTATCTAGAGGTCCTGATGGTGGAGTAGGTAACACTTTACTTAAAATGGTTAGAGGTTTTGGTCCTTTACAGGAAGAAGCTTCAATAGCATTAATGACTAAAGTAGACCAATTACTCTCAGGATCACCTGATCAAGAATTGATTGAAGGACTTGATGCGACAATGAAATCAGCTCTTTACTCATTAAGAGAAACTATCACAAAAGATTTTGAAGGAAGTTCAAACGCAGCAATTTCAAAAAAAGAAGCTGATCTTGACTCAATGAGCAAAGTAGATGCTGATGCAGCAAGGGCAAACATAAAAAAAGTACTTGATCAAAGAGATACAATAACTGGTCTTTTTAACGCAACTAGCCAAACTGAATATGCAAAATATCAAACTCAATTAGTTGAAAGAGCACTTGATAACAATGCAGCTAGATTTGAAATCAGATCTGCTTTAGCAGATATCGAAACGGCAAAAGACACTTTAAAAGGTATTAGTCGCGGTAGTGACTCAGATCAAACTTTCTTTCAATTACCTACTTACCTTCTTGAAGATGCTGGATTAGACCTTAAACTTGAATACTTTAGATCAGTAGCTCAAAACCTTGATAGTACTGCTGCTAAGACTGCTCCAATAAGTTTAAATCAAGCAAAAGCAAAAATTACAAATAGTCAAGTCACTACAGAGATCAGAGAACAAATTAAGAATGTTAACAATGGTCAAATAACAGTAGAAGGAATTGATACTACTTTAGAAAACATAGATGCAATTCTAGCAACAGTTGATGCTAATCCTGGTAGCCCTGATTTTAAAAGTGATAAGTCGTCAAAAGAGCTAAGAAATAAATGGAATTTTATAAATGAAGCTATTAAGAATAAACTTGCTCAAGAACTAGTAGATGAAAGTGCTACAGCAGCAGCTGCTGCTGCAAGCAAGCAAGATAAATTTCAGGCTTTTGTTACTGCACATCCAACATTAAAAAACTTATTAGCTAAAGATGCTAATGGTGAATTTCAAGTAAGCACTCAAAGCTATATAGAAGGCTTAGCTGGTCCAGCTAAAGCAGGTATTCAAGCCGGCATAGATGACATTATCAAAAATAATGGTGCATGGTCTTTAATGCTTTCAAAGCAAGATGAACAACAAATTGAAAGGATTAACGACATACTAACTGATGCCAGAGGTCGTTATACTCAAAAAGATTCTGATATTCGTACTTACGAGGATATGGAATACAAAATCCTATATCTTCCTCTTGGTAAAAAAGCTGAGACTGTTGCTGCAGCTGTCAGAAATGCTCTTAGTGAGTACATGATAGGTCAAGATGGAGAAGGTCTTTCTGATGGTGCTAGAAAACTGTATACTCAAAAAACTCGAGAGCTTCTAAGTGATAGACAGGCTAGATTCTTAAATGATGCTGTTGAAGCCCA
>CAIYXB010000106.1 GCA_903930015.1 uncultured bacterium
AAGTTCTAATTTCGATAATTCAATAACCATAAGTATATGGCCGTCTAAATTCAAGATTTTGTTCCCAAGTTAATTTAAAACTTTCTTTCTCTACCTATCAACTAACCTAGCGCTTATGGTTAAAATTGCACTAGTTCGTATAGGAGACAGCCCAATAAAAGCATTTGATAATGAAGGCACCACTATTAGTGGAACTAACAATATTTCATTTAAAAAGGAAGTTCCAGCTAACGATCAAACATTAAATCAGCAAAGCCAAAATATAGTAATTACTATTAATAGAACTCAGAATCCAGAGCAAAATCCAAAGATTGATATTCCAAACAATAACGTTGTTATCGAACTTGTTGATAAAGCTAAGGTAGCTTATATTGTGATCGCAAGCGATGGTATTGAAAATAAAGAAGGTTTTAATAAAAGAATTAAAGATATTTTTAGGGACCAAAATAATTTATCAAGCAAAGAAGTTATAAATAAAGCCCTTGAGCTTTCAACGGATAGAGACGATAGAACTATGGTTGTATTAAAGTTCTTGCGAAACCCATAAATGGGTCCGCAAGAACTTTATCAAAATCTTCGATTTTGTGATTTTTATTAGACCTCCTTACGCTCAACCTTCGGTTTCGCAAGAGGTCTACCCAAAAGAAATCCGTAAATACTTGTTTATTAATAGTAAATATTTACTATATTTCAAAGTATCCACATATTAAGCACTGCTTGTGTGATTTATAATTTGGGTGTATTAAAAATAGTATTGAGATACAAAAGGTTTTATTTATACATATGGCAACAACAAACAACAGAGTAATAGTTCGAATCGCTGGTGCGGCAGGTGATGGTATCGCTTCGACTGGAGAGATTCTAGGTAAGACTTGTTCAAGAATGGGTCTTCATATAATGGCTTACAATTCTTTTCAGTCTGCAATCAGAGGTGGTCACGTTTGGTTACAAATGGCGATCGGTCCTGAGAAACAATATGATCATTGTGATGAACCTGAAGTTTGTATTCTTTTTAACAAAACTTGTCCAGAAGTTCATGTACCAGATATGAAAGCTGGTGGTGTTGTATTTTACAACTCTGCACAAATTAAAAAAGAAGATATAGAAGGTATAAGATCTGACGTAAACTATTACGGACTTGATTTTAAAGCTATGGTTGAGGAAGCTGGTTTACAAGGTGTAAGCCCAGTTATGATTAACACAATGCTTTCAGGTGCTTTGATTCAAACAACAGGCTTAGATGAAAAAGTGCCTCTTGAATTTATCAAACACAAGTTTCAAAAGAAAGGCGATCAAGTTGTCGAACTTAACCAAACTATCTTTAAACTTGGTGCTAAGTTTGCAAAAGAAAACGTAAAACAAAAATTCGCTGAAGTTACAGGCGACGGTAAAGCAAAAATGTTTTTAACAGGTAACGAAGCTTTTGGTTTAGGACTTGCTGCTGGTGGTTTGAAACTCTACTCAGCGTATCCAATGAGTCCTGCAACAGGTATCCTTCACTACCTTTCAACAATTGGACCAAAACAAAAAATTCTTATCAAACAAGTAGAAGATGAACTTGCTGCAATGAATATGGTAGTTGGTGCGGGTGCTGCTGGAATTCGCGCTGCAACTGCAACTGCTTCAGGTGGCTACTGCCTAATGGTTGAAGCAATGGGACTTTCTGCTATGACAGAAATACCTGCTGTTTGTATCGTAGTATCACGTGGTGGACCTTCAACAGGAGTTCCAACTAAACAAGAACAATCTGATATTCCTTTAGCAATGGCTGGTAACGGTGATTCACCTAGATTTGTTGTTGCACCTAAAGACCCAGAAGATGCTTTCTATCAAGCTGCAAGAGCACTTAACATGGCAGAAAAATACCAATGCCCTGTGATAGTTCTTTCTGACTTTTTCTTATCAGAGCATTTTGAGACTGTTGATGATTTAGATTTCACAAAAATAGAAATTCAACGTGGTAAATTCTCAAAAACTTGGGAAGGTGAAGGAAGATATAAGCGTTACGAGTACACTGAAGATGGTATCTCTCACAGAGTAATGCCAGGTGCACCTGGAGCTCAGTATGTACCTTGCTCAGACGAGCACAACGAATACGGACATGTTATGTCAGACGTTGATGCTGGTTTACCACATGCTCGTGAAGCACGTGTGAAAATGCACGCTAAGCGTATGCGTAAAGTAAAAACTATGGTTGATACAGGTGATGTAAATCCTCCTACTTTAGAAGGCGCGTCAAATGCTGATGTTACTTTTATGACTTGGGGTTCTTCTTACGGCTATGCAAAAGAAGCAATCAAAATTCTCAAGGCAGAAGGTACAACAGTAAACCACTTGCATTTCACTGATATCTTCCCTATCCCACGTGAAGCAACTCTTAAGCTACTAAAAAGCTGCAAGAGAATTATTTCTGTAGAAGCAAATATGTGCAACTCTATGTGCAAACAAATACTTGCTGAAACAGCTTTTGAGATCACTGAGCACATAAACAGATGGGATGGAGAGCCTTTCACAGGTCAATTCATTGTTAATGAATTCAAACAATTAGCAAAAAATCGTGAGGCAGTAGCTGCGTAGTCATTGCGAGGCACGAAGTGCCGTGGCAATCTAGGCGACATACAAAAGGAAAAAAATTATGGCAGAAGCAGTATTAGAAGCAAAAGATTTTAAAGGTGATGTTCACCCAGACTGGTGTCCTGGATGCGGGGATTTTGGTGTACTTAATGTACTTCAAAGAGCGCTTGCAGAGTCAGGTCTAAAGCAACATGAAGTAGCAGTAATTTCTGGTATCGGTTGTTCTTCAAACCTTCCAGGATTCATTAATACATACGGTATGCACACTCTTCACGGAAGATCATTACCAAACGCACAAGGATTCAAACTGGCAAACACTGATATGACAGTTGTTGCTTGTGGTGGCGATGGAGATGGTTACGGAATTGGAGTTGGGCACTTAGTTCACGCTTTAAGACGTAATATTGATATGACTTACATAGTAATGAACAATTCTATTTATGGACTTACAACAGGACAAACTTCACCTACAAGTGGATTTGGCATGAAAACAAAATCTACCCCATTTGGAAATCCTGAAGTTCCTCTAAATCCAATTACTTTGGCTTTAGGATCTGGAGCTAGTTTTGTTGCTAGAGCTTTTTCTGGTAACCCAAAACAAGCTGTTGATATTTTCAAAGCGGCTATTGCTCATAAAGGATTTGCGATCGTAGATACTTTCTCTCCTTGTGTAACTTTCAACAAAGTAAACACAGCTCAGTTTTATAGAGACAACACTTATGATCTAAATGCTGAGGGACATGATACTTCTGATTTCATGAAGGCTATGGAAGTTGCAAATAGAGATACTTACGGTGATAGAATTGCTACTGGTATTTTCTACCAAAACGAAAGACCTTGTTATGAAGCTCAAGAGAAAGACACTCTTTCTGTTGCACTAGCTAAACAGGATCTCGGTATTTCCGCTGCCAATGCAGAAGCACTTAAAGCTAGTTTTAAGTAATTTCAGTTATTAAAAGCCATTAAAATAGACAAAAGCCCTGAAGTAATATTCCGGGCTTTTTGCTATTATGTATAGCTATGTCAATGATCACAAATTTATTTGGTTCTTCTGCAAAATCAGTGGATTAAGTAAATACTATAGTGGTTTTAGCATGAATGTTAGCACCTTCAATCGTAGGTATTCTTCGTCTTTGATACCATATGCCCTTCTTTGAAAAACTCTAATTTTATTGTTCAAT
>CAIYXB010000107.1 GCA_903930015.1 uncultured bacterium
TAGATCTTTGATTGGCTCCTAGGATCTAGGTTTAATGTTTTTGTTAAGTTACATGCTTTTTTGAGAATTTGTTTTTCAAAAAAAATTATTTGTTTTTCAATTAAGCTAAATTTTACATCAAGGTCTGTGGCAAGTTTTTTATAATGCATTCACTAAGCCTCCAAAATCCATTTTCTCAAAATAAAAGCCAAGTAATGTAACATGAAAAGCTCACTCATTACCAATAATTCTGAATCAAAACCTCTATTATCATAATTTATTGGATTTTGGAGGCTAAGTGCATAGGTCTTTCGCAAGAAGGTGTTCCTCTTTTAATTACGGTTGACACACGACCGCGAAAACCACTCATGCCGGTAGACTCTTGGCACTCGTTAGTTAACGAAGTTAGCTACTTTTGTAGTAAAGTATTTGTAGATTTTGGAAGAATAGAAGAGTGCTTTGACTTCGTCTCCTGAAAGTAGAGTTATTAAAAATGACGTCACTATTGTCACTAAAACCACTCTGCCAAAATTAATATTGAGTAATGACAAAGAATAAAACATATTTTTTTGTAGATGAATCAGGCGACCCAACTTTTTTTAATAAAAAGGGCGAATGCATACTTGATAAAGGTGCCTCTCCTATATTAGTTTTAGGTTTTCAGGAGTTACGCACTTGACATATAAGGGTTCAAATGTAACCTGATAGCAGGTCTAACAATATCAATCTTCCTCGTATACCTACAAACCCCATCGGCAAGGGCTTGTATCTGAAATCTTGCTAATGCAATGAATGAGCAAAGCATGTGATTCATTTGGGCAGAGGCTTTTCTCAAGGAACACTTCTCTAATCCACAAAGTTGTTTCAATGATCGGTGCATTTCTTCAATATCCCAGCGTTTTGTAGAGTGGAAAATAAATCTGTCATGGTCAGTAAGAGTAAGATCATTAGTTATCCAATATGCAACATCTTCGTCTTTTAAGATTTTTTTGCAGATAAGGATTTTACCAAACCCTTTGAGAGAGACCTCTAGCACTTGTTTTTCAGTGAGTTCAAGGTCCTCTACATTAACCCAAGATTCACCATCATCTAGTGTTACTAAGCGATTGGATTTTACTTGAGAAATAAATAGCCACCCCTTCTTTTGTATGGCTTTTAGATTATTGTTTGATGAATACCAGGTATCCATTTGAACGTATAATGGCTTTAAATTACGGCTTTCAGCTAGATTGATAATATCCAAAAAATGATCATTCTTTGTTTTATCATCCTGTTCTTTATCGTAAGAACAAAAATCAAATGGCAAGAAAGTACCATCAGCATTTGACCACGTTGCAGTAACCAGACAAATACCTTTCGATACGCCTTTCTTTTTACCACTATAGTGATATCCAACTGACTCAATTTTCTTTGAATAAAGTTTTTCAGCTAAAGTATCATCAATAGAGAGATAGCCAGGTTGAATATATGGTTTAATCTCTTGCCATAGTAAATCTTTTGATAAATTTTTTCTGTTCAACCATCTTGTCGGTGAATCGTGAGATATAGTTTTACCGAAAATCTTTTCAATTTCTGAGCATGTAAATTGGGTTTGCGATGCTATCAGAAACTCAACGTATAAATCTAAACTACACTTTGGAGGATGGTACATATCCACCTAGACGTGCGATTGGGGATTTTGTGGCCGAGATACCTAAAATTTACTTAATGTCAAGTGCGTAAGTCCTGTTCAGTATAAAGCAGAAAGTAAGTATTCTGAGTTAGCCGGTTATGCAAGTTTCGTATATACAAAAA
>CAIYXB010000108.1 GCA_903930015.1 uncultured bacterium
TAACTCCAATTGGCTTGAGTTTTTGGTGGGCACATCTTTTAGTTGGAATTTTTGTTGTTTTTAATTTAAATAAAATAACAAACTACTATTTATTTTGGTTTTTGCTTGCAGTTGTTTTATTGTTCTCTACAGAAACAAGATTAAGTTTAGAGTATTTTTTAATAAGTTCCGCCTTGATTAACTACTCACTAAGCGATAGTTGGAAAAACTCTAGTGCAAAAAACAAGAAACTCATATTAGCGATATCATTTTTTATTTTCTTTTTAATAGATTATTTTGGATTAGGTTGGGTAGAGAAAGGCAGTGCTCTATTGCTTTTGCCGGTATTTTTGGCGATATATTTTCCTTTAAAGAAATTAGATTTTAAAATTAATAATAAATCTATTACACAGCCTGCTATTTATATGTTTTCTTTTTTAGCGATTTTATTTTCTAATAAAAGAACAACTTTATTTGGTTTTTTGGCTAGTTTAAAAAACCTTTTTTCAAAAAAAATTCTCTTGATATTTTCATTACTTGTTATAGCAAGCTCATTTTTAATTAAAGACAATATTGCAAATTTCTATAGAAAATCAATCGAACCTAGAACCCTAATATGGCAAGCTTCCTTTAAGGGCTTTCAGGATTCGCCAATATTCGGTCATGGTTATTCGACCTTTACTTTAGATTTCCCTCCTTATCGAATTATGACTAAAGATGTTATTGGGGCACAGGACACTGAGTATGTAGTTCATGGTCACAGTCAGATTTTCCACTCGGTTTTTGAATGGGGTGTTTTAGGTATTGCACTTTTGATCTTATTATTGATTTTGTTATTCAAATATTTCAATAATGCATTTTTACCTTTCTTGCTTGTAAGTTTATTTAATGTCTCTCTACAAAGCTTTCCTCAAGTCTTTTTGATGGCACTCATGATTAATCCATTTGAAAGTAAGGAAAAAATATTTTACAAGTTGAATCTTGGTTTGTTTCAAAAAACCTCAAAAATAATTTTAATAATATTTGCTTCTGTGTTAATGTCAATGTCATGCATAGGACATTATTTTTTTGATGATGATTACTTGTCAAAAGCTATTAAGTTTGATCCACTGCATCCACTGTATTATTTTTCTCGGGGTTCGGATTTGCTCAATAAGGATATTGAATTAAGCAAACATGACCTTTCTCGCGCAGTAGAGTTAGCTCCAGGTGTTGGCTATATGCACGCTTTTTACGCGGCGGCTTTGCTTGGTACACAAGATTTAGCAAAGGCAAAAATTCATATTAATAGCGCCATATCACAAATGGGAGAAGATCCTTATTTATTAATGCTAAGTTCTTTTATAAATGTAGAAGACCAAGAGCTCTCAGCAAAACAGTACGATCGTGCAATTGCTTTAAATCCTGATCTTGCGACCTATCTTAGTGATCCAAGCTATACAGCTGATGAATTTATCGGCGTCAAATCCTCAAATCCTCGTATTATGTCTTTCTTTAGAAGAGGTAAAAAAATATTTTTACCCTTGCCTTTTGTTGAGTTAGAATAATATTAATGAAAAAACTTTCTTTTGTTTTAGCTCTTGTTTTTTCAACAATACTTACTGTGAATGCTGCTCCACCTGATATCGGTGATAATAGTTTTTTTGAGTGTATTGAGTTGGAAGTTTTAAAAGAGCTAGGTATGTGTCGTGGAGATATATCATGGGTTGCTGATAAAGATGGAGAATCCAAGTTTGGAAAAGTTCTACGTTTTAAAAGAGCAAAGAAAATCTTAAATAATGCAATAAAATTTTTTAATAGACAAGAGAAAATAGCTTTAAGCGTTGATGATATTGATCTTGCTGATGAATTTGCTGCAAAGAAAACTAATGCTATTCAAAGTAAAGAAGATTTAAAAGCTTGCTATTTTGAGTATTTTGATACATGCACTGGTGTAGATGGAAATTTTCCTGGCTTAGTTGAAGCTTGTAATTTGATTTCAAGTCCTACAACTTATGGTGAAATACAAAGATCTAGAAGAGCTAAATTTATAGTAAACGGTAGAGTCTGCTCAGAAACTGGAGCTGCGACTTCTCCTGTTATTAAAATTTTGCTTGATGGCAGTCAGCATTGTACTGGTACCTATGTTGCTGCAAATACTATTCTTACTGCTGCGCATTGTTTAGAAAGCACTAATTGCTCAGATTTAACTGTTGAAAATTCGACTGCTTCTCAATCAATAGGAACAATAGAATGTATTGTTCATCCTGGATATAACCAAGGTTCTATTCCTCAGCAAAATGATGTTGGTATCATCAAATTAGCATGTGATTTTACTGGAATCACTCCAGCTAAAGTAAATACCGTATCTGCTGAAGTTGGTGATGATGCGGCTTTTGCAGGTTATGGTCGTAATAAAAGAGATGATAAAAAATTAAGGGCAACTTTTAACCAAATTTCGGAAGTTACTACAGAAGTTATATCTACTTTATATACTCGTGGTGAAGAGAATGAGGGAACGACTTGTTACGGGGATTCAGGCGGTCCATTATTTGTGTTCTCAGGTGGTGAGTGGAAAACTCAAGGTACACTTTCTGATGGCTCTGCTGCCAACTGCGCATTGTCTGGAACTAATCCAAATTCGGATCTTTCAAATTGGGCTAATTTAGTTGATCCAGCTAACCAAAGTTTTATTCGAGATAATACTTCTGGCGTTTTAGATTAAGGTCGTATCGCCAAACGTAATAAAAAATAAAGAAATTTAATTTCTAATTATCTTTGTCACCCTAGTTAAGTTTAATTCTGGCTGCTAAGATAAATATTATGAAACAGATTAAATCTAAAGAAGACATAGTAAAACTTTGTAACGCAAATGATGTTCAGTTTTTAAGACTGCAATTTTGCGATATGCATGGCTTAGTAAAAAACATGTCGGTGCCAATCGGTCAATTAGACAAGGTTCTAGACAATAAAGTTATGTTAGACGGATCTTCTATAAGAGGATTTAGAACAATAGAAACCTCGGACATGTACTTTTATCCAGATATAAGTACATTCAAAGTGCTTCCTTGGAGACCACGTGAAGGTGCTGTTGCTAGATTTATTTGTGATATTCATAACGCAGATGGGACTCCATTTGATGGTTGTCCACGTGTGAATTTGAAGCGTGTTCTAAAACGCCTTGCTGATAGAGGTTACACTCTTAATGTTGGTCCTGAATGTGAGTTTTTCCTTTTTGAAACTTGTGAGAAGGGTTTCCCTACAACAAACTATTCAGATAGAGGTGGTTACTATGATGTTGAGCCTACGGATGTTGGTTCAGATATCAGAAGATCAATTATCAATACTTTAGAAGGTATGGATTTTGAAATTGAAGCTTCACATCATGAAGTTGCTCCTTCTCAACATGAAATCGACTTTAAGTATGCTGATGCACTTACAACTGCAGACAATGTGATTACTTTTAAGTGGGCTACTAAAACTATTGCCTCTGAATATGGTCTGTATGCAACTTTCATGCCAAAACCAGTTTTCGGTGTTAATGGAAGTGGTATGCACATGAACATGTCATTGAGTGATCATGATGGAAATAACGTATTTTATGATTCATCTAAACCAGATGGAATTTCTCAGATCATGAGATATTACATTGGTGGACTTTTGAAAAACGTAAAAGCTTTCACTGCTGTTACAAACCCACTTGTAAATAGTTATAAGAGAATAGTGCCTGGATATGAAGCACCGGTTTATATTGCTTGGTCTCAATCTAACAGAAGTGCTTTGATCAGAATACCTGCTTCTCGTGGAATGGGTACTCGTGTTGAATTAAGATGTCCAGATCCTTCATGTAATCCTTATCTAGCTTTTGCAGTTGCACTTGAAGCTGGTCTTGATGGTATCGATAACAAAATTGACGCACCTGAAGCGGTTGATGAAAACATCTATGAACTTGAAATGTCAACAATGAAAGAGCGTAATATTAATGCTCTTCCTGGAAGTCTCGATGAAGCATTACATTACATGGAAGAATCTGCTTTAGTTAAAAAAGCTCTTGGTGATCATACTTATTATCACTATATTGAAACTAAGCACAAAGAATTCCAACAGTACAGATCTCGTGTATCACAGTGGGAAATTGATAACTACTTGCACGCTTTTTAGTTGGGTACTATACTTGTGCTTTTCATAGAATGATCTTCGTCAAAGACAATTTTGTCTAGGTTGATAGCATGTCTTGCATCGAGTATTTCTACTCTTATTCCCTTTTGCTGACACACAGCGGCTGCATTAATTTTGCTTCTCATGCCACCAGTGCCGACGTTTGAAGAGCTGTCACCAGCAAGGTTTAATAGCTCCTTGTCAAAAGATTCTATTTTTTCAATTAATTTAGCATCTTTGTGTTTGTTTGGATCTTTAGTATAAAGTCCATCGACATCAGTGAGTAAAAATAATTTTTCGGCTTCAAGTAATATAGAAATCCTTGCAGCAAGACTATCATTATCGCCACTCACAATCTGCTTAGAGGAAACAGTGTCATTGGCATTGATTATAGGAAGAATATTTAAAGCAAACATTTTTTCAAGCGTTTCTCTAATAGTTGAATTGTGCTGCTCGTCTTTTATTCCTGAGTGAGAAACAAGTACTTGTCCAACTTGAATATTTTCTTTTGCAAATACTCTTTGGTACTCTTTCATAAGCTCAACTTGACCAATAGAGGTGAGAGCCTGTTTGTATGATGTAAGATTAGATTTACATGGATTTATACCAAGTTTTTCCTCTAAATTTTTAGCCCCGATCTTTGCCAAACCTAGTCCCATAGCGCCCGAGCTTACTATTGCGACTTTATAATTATTCTTAAGTATTTTGGCACTAGTCTTAGCTAGGCTTTCTAAAATTTCTAAGTTTATACCTTGTTCACAATCTTTGGTGATTGAGCTTGTGCCTATTTTAATTATTATCGTTTTATTCATATAAATGACTTATTTAATTGAGCGCTTTTCAAGATTTAGTATATCAGAGCACGCGTTAATCTGTATAGATGGATTTCCTGTGGCTTTAAAATAGGGAATACTTTATATATGGCAGAAAAAGTAACAATTAGTAATGGGCAAGCAAAAGTTGGAAACAATCCAATAGTTTTATTTATAGAAGGTGACGGGACTGGCCCTGATATCTGGAAGGCTTCAAAAGCAGTTTTCGATGCAGCTGTTGAAAAAGCATATGATGGCAAGCGTAAGATCGAATGGAAAGAGATTTTAGCTGGCGAAAAAGCACTAAACCAAACTGGTGAATATTTACCTCAAGCAACTTTAGACATGATCAAAGAATACTCCCTTGCAATCAAAGGACCTCTTACAACTCCAGTTGGTGGCGGTATTCGATCACTGAATGTTGCTTTAAGACAAATTTTTGATTTATACGCATGTGTAAGACCTGTGAAATGGTACAACGGAGTCCCTTCTCCAATGAAAAGACCTGATCTTTTAGATATAGTTCTTTTTCGTGAGAACACAGAAGATGTTTATTCTGGTTTTGATTATAAAGCCGGTTCACCAGAAGCAAAAGCAATTATCGATGCAGTAAATAAAATTAATCCTAATAAACAATTAGGTGCAAAAGATACTACAGGTATTGGTATTAAGCCAATCTCTGAAAACGGTTCAAAGAGACTGATTAGAGCAGCTATCAAGCACGCTCAAAAAATGGGACGTAAAAAAGTTCATATCGTTCACAAAGGTAACATTATGAAATACACTGAAGGTGCATTTCGTGATTGGGGTTACGAGTTAGTAAAATCAGAGTTCGCTGATGTTGCTATCTGTGAAGAAGATGTTTGGAATGGTGCTGATCCTGGAGATAAGATTGTTGTTGGTGATAGAATCGCTGACAGTACTTTCCAGCAGTTACTTTTAAGACCTGATGAATACGATATTTTGGCTACAACTAATTTAAATGGAGATTATATCTCTGATGCAGCTGCAGCTCAAGTAGGTGGACTTGGAATTGCTCCTGGTGCAAACATTGGTGATACAACTGCGATTTTTGAAGCAACTCACGGTACTGCTCCGAAGTATGCTGGACAAGATAAAGTAAATCCTGGATCTGTAATTCTTTCTGGTGTTATGATGTTCCAATTTATGGGTTGGGATGAAGCAGCTACTTTGATTGAAAAGGGCATGGAAAGAGCTATTGATAAGAAGACTGTTACTTATGATTTTGAGCGTCAAATGGAAGGTGCTACTTTACTTAAGTGTTCAGAATTTGGACAGGCGATAATTGCTAACATGCCCGTGAAAGTTTAGTCTCTGGGTTAGTTTTCCTTATTGCTGCGTTTTCGAAAAAATTTGAAATCCTCATTTACAACAAGTAAACTCCGGTCTCAAATTTTTTCTCAGCCTTGCACTAAGAAAAACTAACTCCATCGCAAGCGCGTTTGTTAAGCTTTATTTGACTTAAAACCCATACTTCGTATAAATTGATAAATCTCTTTGTAGTAGTAGTTTGTCTTCAATGAGTTCAATACTATTGATTTTGCTTTCTTTGTTTCGAGCGCCAGTCGCTTGTATAATAGTGCTAATTCCTGAATTAGAGGCAAGTACCAGGTCTCTGTTGTTTTCAATTGCTCTAAAGGTCGCAGCTGAAAGCATCATACGATGGACAAACCCGCGCATAAAGCTCAGTTCGATACCAAAGATTTTTATAGGATTTTTAAACCAAGATAAATCATTTATATTTACTATAAATCCAGTATCATCTTTTATGAATTTGCGAATATGTTCTGGGAAAAGAATCTCAAAGCATATATTAGGTGCATAGTTTCCGTAAGGCGTTTGAATGTTTTTGATTTCATTGCTTGCGTCAAAGCCACTACCGATACTGTGATTAGCAAGCAGTTTTAATTTTTCAGGAAGTTGCTGATAGAAAGGGGTGTATTCACCATATGGTACGAGTAAATTCTTTCTATATTTATCGTTTAAAATTTTTGCATGAATATTGTAAACTTGCTGAACTGATATCTCTGGTTTAATCACTAACTCACTTTGAGAAAATTCACTTAGTGTTTCTTCTTTAGTTTCCACTGTTTCATTTTCGTCACTAGATTTATCTTCAACTGTTTCATTTTCTTCACTAGGCGTATCTTCTTCAGCTTCTACTGTTTCAGTTTGCACCAGAGGAGCATTTTCTTCTTTTTTAAGTTCTACTGACAATTCTTGTACAGTTTTAGTGTTAATCTCGGAAAGATCTTTAAGCACTGGTTTTTTAGAGAATTCCTCCTCAAAACTATAATTGTCAAGCCCGTTAAAGGTTTTACCGTTCTCGCTAATAAAAGTACCAAAAGCAAAATTATTAGTTGTAGCTTCAAGCTCTCTTGCTAAGTTTAGTCCAGAGTAATTTATTTGTGGGATAGCACCCTCAGCCCAAAATAAAAAATCAACTTTCTTTTGAATGGTTTGAGATAGATTTTTTTGTAAAAGAATTAGTTTTTCAAAACCCTCAGTGCTACGAGTGAATTTAGCACTAAAGTCAGCTTGTAGTATGGCAACACTTTTTAAAGGGCTTGAAAGTCTTTTATCTTCATATTCATGAATATTTTGATAACCATAATAATAAATACCAATAATAAAAACAAGCATGATAGCACCAATTTTTATGTAATCTGATGTTCTTTCGATACCAAAAAATTGTTTTTTTATATTTAAACTGCTTGTGTAAATCTTGCTTTGGTCAAAAACTTTATGTACATTGAATAGGTTTGAGAGCAATAAGTTTACAAAAACTATAAAAAATTCAATCCCTATGCTACCAATAGCATTAGCAATCTGAATCAGGTAAAGGTTTTGATATTGGCTATAAGCGATAAAATTTATCGGTACAAAAAATGATCTTAGGTTGTCCCCTAAGCCAAGCATAATTTTATATTCGATGACTATCCAAATAAAAGCCAAGAACATTATATCGAGTATCTTTAATTCAAAACTCCTATTATCAGCTCTAAACATAAGGAGCAGTTTTAATGCGATAGAAAAAGGTAATAAAATCAAAGTATGTGTAATACTTGGTGTAAACCACGCAAGCAAGCTTACTAAGATGCTCTCTTGAGTTGTGAGTCCCTGCCATGTAAGTGGGTGCAAAGCAAGTAACCATATAAAAGTAGCTAAATTATAAACTGTAAGAAAAATAAACGAATCAAATAAACTTCCTTTAAGGGTGTTAGAGCTTTTTATTAAAAGAAAAAGTGGAATTAGTGCAAACCAAGCAAGAAAACCTAATCCATATCCAGCTAAACTAAACGCAAGTAGTAATCCTCCGATTATTGCAAAGAATAATCTGCTAAAGATTTGACTTAATACGATTGAGAGACCTTGATTTAAAATATCGAGCATTCTAAATCATAATACATTAAAATTTATGGTGGATGTTAAGGATTTTAGGTATTGATCCAGGAACAGCAAGACTCGGTTTTGCTTTATTGGATTATGACAAGACAAATACTACGCGCCTGATTGATTGCGGTGTAATTGAGACTTCTAAAATTAATACTGATGCTTTTAGGTTATCAGAAATTAGAGATGATCTAGAAGAGATAATTGAGAAATTCAAACCAGAAATCCTCGCAATAGAAAAATTATTCTTTTTTAAAAATCTAAAAACAGTTATTCCTGTTGCTCAAGCTAGAGGAGTTGTGATGGAATTGTGTCATAGAAAAAAACTACAGATTTATGAATATACTCCTCTTGAGATGAAAAAAATAATTACTGGAAATGGAATGGCAGCAAAAGATCTTGTTAGTGACTTGATTCATAGTTTTTTAAATTTAGAAACGAAAATAAAGCCAGACGATGCAGTTGATGCGGTTGGTCTGGCTTTATCTTTTATTAGAAATGATTTCTCTCGTTATTGTAGTGCTAAGTCTAAACCGTCTATTAACTAACAACAGCTGTTAAAGTATTTTCTTTTACATTTAGCTTAAATTTTGAGCCATCTATTTGAACCTCAATGTCAGTAAGACCTTTATTCATAGCAAGTTCACGTATCTTTTGTAATTCAGTTTCTTCGGCTTTACTTAAATTCATCTCTTCTATGTTCATTGAATTTGAACTTTGACCTAAATTTCCAAGTATTGAAGAAAAACCTGAATTATTATTAAATGCTTTTTGAAGTAATGTTGATGCTGCTTTCATGCCAACATCAGCGACCATGTCACCGGCTAAAAGTGCTGCTATATTCATTATGAACCTCCTGATGGGTTTCCGCTGCCATTTCCAGTGTTATTGCCTGAGCCGCCAGTCTCTTTTTTTACTAGAGTGTTAACTAAATTATTGATGTTAGCAAGTACATAGGCTATATCTGACAATCCTGTTTCTAAAGAAGCTTTAACATCATCTAGAGACTGAGTTTGTTTAATTCCTTGCTCAACTTGAGATAGAATCGCCTGTTGTTCCATAATTTTATCTGTTTCAACGGTGTTAAATGGATCTTGATTTTGAAGTTGAGTGAGTAACATCTGCAAAAACATATCTCCATCAAAACTACTACCTGATGAGCCCTTTTGAGCAGTGTCTTGTACTGCTTGGTCTATAAGTGCTTGATCTACTCTTCCTTTAATACTTTCCATGTTTTGTCCTTTTATAAAATCCTATTTAATGCTTCTGAGAAATCTAGTTTCTTTGTATCTTTATTGATCCATGCTGGGACCTGATTTAGATATTTTTCTTTCTGTTCTTTGCTGGTCTCATTCTCTTGTCTACTGTGACTTTGATTATTTTGTGCTTGATTTGAGTTGTTTGTGTCTGATTTACTAACTTCAATGTTTGCTTCAAATCCTCTTTCTTTTAAAATAATCTTTATGTCTTGAATTTTTTGTTCTAGTTTATTTGCTGCTTCATCGGTTCTAACTACCATTGAGATATGAATTTGATTATCATCTCTTGTTAAGGTTAATTGCAATTTACCTAAATTCTCTGGATTTAAAATCATTTTCACTTCTTGCTTAGTGTTTGGTTTTAAGTCCTGAACCTCTTTGCCAACCAGGTCTGGTATTTGTTTAAGTGAGACTGGTGCTGTTAAAGATTTAACTTTAATATCAGTTACTTTAATTTCTTTAGGAAATAAAGTCTCGAAATTATCATTGCTGAAATTTTGAGATCCACTTGAGTCAGAAGAAGAAGTTTCTTGTAGTTCGATAATTTCAACTTCTGCTTTTGTGTAATCTTGAATTTTTGTAGTTTCTGTTTTAAGCTCAACATCTTTTAAAACTTTAACTTTGTAGTTCTCTAAGTTTGACGCTGTATCTTTTACGGCTGTTTCTTGTTTTATGCTTGCTTTAACTTCGTCAAGTACTTTTTTGAGAGCGTTAGTCTTGTCATTGGTTTCAATATTCTCTAGAGGCTTTGTATCAGTACTCATTTTTTTCAAAACAGTCTCTTTGAGAGTGGTCTCTATATTAATTTCAGTATTTGGTTTTATTGTTTCTGCTTCGTTGATTTCTGGAACCTGTAAGGTAATAGGAGTCCCAGTAGTCTTTAACTCTTTTAATTTAGCTTCAATTTTGCTTTCTAGAAGTATTTCTAATTCAGGTTTGAATTCTTTGTCTTCAATATTAGCTGCTTCTGTTTGAATTAGGCTTTGCAGATTTACTTTGATAGTGTTTATAGATTTTTCTAGATTTTGAAGTTTTTCAATACTGTTTGATAATTCAAGAATCTCAGTGACTCCTTCTTCAGTGTTTAAATCTAAATTCACAATTTCTTTTGTAAGATTTTCAATTTCGTTACCAAGCTTGAGGTCTATTTTCCCCAAAAAAAAATCTAAGAGTTCAGGATCAAGATTGACCTCTTCTCCTTTAACTTCAAGTGCTTTTAGTGCTGCACTAAGATCTATCTCTGGAACTTCGTTTGTCTCAAGATTCATTTTAATTAGCGGATCAATTAGAGCAAATATTAAGTCCATTGCCTCACTGGCATCTTCTAATTCTTCTTTTAATCCAGGTTCTTTTGCTTCACTGCCTTTTTCAGCTTTAACTTTGTATTCGTTAAAAACTTTTTTTGCAGTTGAAAAGAAATCCTGTTTTTCAACTTTAAAATCTTCTTTTTCTTCTGGCTCTAGATCTTGTGCACTTGTGCTATCAGTTTTATTTCTAGCTTCTTTTAGTTTTGTTTCAGAAGTGGCATTGCTGCCAATGTTTACGCGTGAATCTTTTGAGATGTTTGATAACTTAGTTATAAATTCAGTCTGAGTATTTAAATTTTGAGTTAGTTTATCTAGAAACGACATTAATATCTATTGACCCTGTGGCGGCTATTTACTAGATCGTCTATTTGCTTCATTTCTTCTTGTAAAAGCTCTTTTTGGTGTAGATTGATCGCATTATCTTTTAATTTCTCGATAGATTTAAGGTCTATATTGTGTTTCAATAGCTTAGCTTTTTCAAAATCAACAGCTTTGATACGTTTTGCAAGTCGTGCTTTTTCTTTTGACTTATCATATAAAATTGATTTATTGAAACTCTCATGATTAAGCTGATCTTGAAGGCTAAATCCTGATTCAAGATTCTCTATCATTGATTGATAGTTTAGATGTCTCTTATCATCAAGCTCTTGGATATCTGCTTCAGTTTGCTTGCGCGCAGATTCTGCGGTCATTAGTTTTGCTTCCTGTTGGTCCTTGAGAATTTGCCTGTATTTGAGGACAGTTTGCAGTCTAAATTTGAATTTTTTAGCCATGACTTTTTGTGACCTCTTTTAGGCTATTCCACTAGATATCTTTATGTGACTTAGGTTATTTAGTGGAGCACTCTAGTACAGAAGATGGAGTATTAACTTGAACTCACGACTAGTTGAGAATAAAAAATAAAGATTATTTAGCTCTCGTTTAGTAAAAAACTAAGCGTGGTAAGATATTTTTGCTGTGTAAGTTAATTCTTAACCCAGTAAAAACCACGTAATTGGCTTCAATCCCAGGTAGCTCAGTGGTAGAGCAATCGGCTGTTAACCGATCGGTCGTAGGTTCGAGCCCCACCCTGGGAGCCATTTAAAAACAAAAGGAGACCCTCGTGGTCTCCTTTTTGTTTTTAGCTGCCAGAGTGAGTCTCAATTCCTGTAGCCTGTGAGCTATGCTCACCGGTCAAGGGTCAGGAGAAAATGCCTCAAACGGCATTTTCGACGCTTGCAACGGAAGCTAGAAATATAAGGTAAACCCTAAAGTGATACTATAGGGTCTTGATATTTTTAGTACTGGTCTTGACAAGTATTTGTTCCAGTAAATTACTAATTGATGTTCTAGAATTTTAAGTCTTGTAGAATCTAAGTGTACTTATAAATGAAAACAAAAGAAAAGAGTAAAGACAATAAGTCTAATACAGCAAGTGTGGGTTTTGAAGAAAAACTCTGGGCCACCGCTGACAAAATGCGAAACAACATGGACCCTGCCGAATATAAGCATGTTATTCTTGGTTTGATTTTCCTGAAATATATTTCTGATGCTTTTGAAGAAAAACATCAAGAGCTTAAACAAGATGAGCTGTCTGATCCTGAAGATAGAGAAGAGTATGTTGCAGAAAATGTATTCTGGGTACCCAAAGAAGCTAGGTGGGCAAATCTAAAAAACAACGCTCGAAGTAAGGATATTGGCAAGTTAGTAGATGATGCCATGATCGCTATCGAAAAAGAGAACGAGACTCTTAGAGGAGTACTTCCTAAACAATACGCAAGACCAGACTTAGATAAAACTAAGCTTGGAGAGATCATTGATGTTATAAGTGATATAGATATTGGTAATAAAGAAAGTCAATCTAAAGATATGCTTGGTCGTATCTATGAATATTTTATTGGTCGTTTTGCTAGTGCCGAGGGTAAGGGTGGCGGTGAGTTTTATACTCCAAGTTGTGCTGTTAGGTTACTTGTCGAAATGCTTGAGCCTTATGAAGGTAGAGTCTTTGACCCTTGTTGTGGTAGTGGTGGAATGTTTGTGCAGAGTGAGAAGTTTATCGAGGCTCATGGTGGTAACAAAGACAACATAGCCATCTATGGACAAGAATCTAATCCTACGACTTGGAGACTAGCTAAGATGAACCTTGCGATTAGAGGTATCTCAGGTAATCTTGGTGCTCAGCACGCTGATAGCTTTCATAATGACCAGCACAAGAATCTCAAGGCAGATTTCATAATAGCGAACCCTCCATTCAATATTAGTGACTGGGGCGGAGATAGATTGGTAGATGATATTCGCTGGAAGTACGGGGTCCCTCCTGCTGGTAATGCCAACTATGCATGGATTCAGCATTTTATACATCATCTATCACCTGCTGGTATAGCTGGGTTTGTGATGGCTAATGGCTCACTTTCTTCTAATACTTCAGGTGAAGGTGAGATTCGTAAGAGCCTGGTACAAAATGGTCTTGTAGATTGTATTGTAGCTATGCCTGATAAATTATTCTATACGACTGGTATTCCTGCGTGTCTTTGGTTTGTATCTAGGGATCGTCATAATCATAAATACAGAGACCGACATAACGAGGTCTTATTTATCGATGCTCGTAAACTGGGGACCATGGTCACTCGTAAACTTAGAGAACTAACAGAGGAAGAAATACTTAGGATTGCTGATACTTACCACCAATGGCGCAACAAAAAAGGCAAGTATGAAGATATCAAGGGCTTCTGTAAAGCTGCCAGTATTGAAGAACTAGAGAAAAATAATTTCGTACTAACTCCTGGTCGCTATGTAGGCTTTGAAGCTGAAGAAGAAGATGATGAAGTTTTTGAGGAGAAGATGGCAAGGTTGACGAAAGAATTATCTGAGCAGTTTGCTGAGTCTAAAATCTTGGAAGATAGAATTAAACAAAATCTTGCCAGCATAGGTTATAGCTTAAATTAATTGAAAGGAAGAGATATGGTTAAAAGTAAAAAATCAACAATGGATGTTCAAGGTACTGCTGTTACGGTTTTATCTAAAGAACAAGATGATTATATTTCTTTAACAGATATGGTTAAGAACTTCGATGGGGGTTCTGCTCTAATTGAGCAATGGCTAAAAAACAAAGATACTATCTTGTTTTTGGGGGTTTGGGAGCAAATTAACAACCCTGATTTTAATTCCCTCGAATTCGAGGGAATTAAAAATGAGGCTGGCAGGAATAGCTTTTTCTTGTCTGCAAAAAAATGGATAGAAACCACTAACGCTACTGGGTTAATAGCTAGTGCTGGTAGATATGGTGGTACTTATGCTCATAAAGACATAGCTTTTGAGTTTGGTTCATGGCTTAGCCCAGAATTTAAGCTATACCTAATAAAAGAATTCCAAAGACTTAAAGAAGATGAGAATAGACGTCTTTCTCTTGATTGGAACTTGAATCGCACACTCGCAAAAGTAAACTACCGAATTCACACAGATGCAATAAAAGAAAAAATTATTCCATCTATGATTACAAAGAAACAACAGAGCTTAACTTATGCTAATGAAGCAGATCTTCTTAACGTCGCACTCTTTGGAATGACGGCTAAACAATGGCGTGACCAAAACCCTAGTCTCAAGGGAAATATCAGAGAGTATTCTTCGATAGAACAGCTTCTTGTCCTAGCGAATCTTGAAAGTCTTAATGCCGAGTTTATAAGAATGGAATTAACTCAAGGAGATAGGCTGAAGAAACTAAACAAAATTGCTATAGAGCAAATGAAGTCACTTATTGGTCAAGCCAGTATCAAAAAGCTAAAAGGTAAAGAGAGTAATAATTAATGCTTACAAAAGAAGAGACGAAATTCAAAGAAACTGAGATTGGGTTTATTCCTGAGGAGTGGGAAGTTGCTGAATTGAAAAGCTTAACTATAAAAATAGGCAGTGGAGCGACTCCTACAGGTGGAGAAAGTGCATATAAAAAATCTGGTATAAGTTTAATTAGAAGTCAAAATATATATAATAATTTCTTCTCTTCTCCAGGTCTTGCTTTTATCGATAACAATCAGGCACAGAAGTTATCTAATGTAGCTGTTGAAGAAAAAGATATTTTATTGAATATTACGGGAGACTCGGTTGCAAGAGTGTGTCAAGTACCTGATAACGTTTTGCCTGCACGAGTAAATCAGCATGTATCTATTATTAGAACAAAAAAAAATATTTTAAATCCAAAGTTTTTAGAATATTATTTATCATCATCAAGTGGACAAAACCGACTGTTGTCTTTTGCAGGTGTTGGTGCGACAAGAAAGGCATTAACAAAGTCAATGATTGAAGATTTTGAAATACCCTTACCACCACTTTGTGAGCAAAAATCAATCTCAGAAATCCTCTCCTCTCTAGACGAGAAGATAGAACTTAACCGTCGCATGAATAAGACTCTAGAAGAGATGGGTAAGGTTCTTTTTAAAAGATGGTTTGTAGATTTTGAATTTCCAAACGAAGATGGTAAGCCTTATAAATCCTCTGGCGGCAAGATGGTTGAAAGTGAGCTTGGGGAGATACCAGAGGGGTGGGAAGTGAAGTCCTTTAAAAATGTTTGTCAGTCTATTACCAACGGAGGTACTCCTTCAAGAAGCAAGTCCGAGTTTTGGTATGAAGGTACAATACCGTGGGTCAAAACTGGTGAACTATCTGATACTGTCATCACAAGAGCAGAAGAGTGTATAAATGATCTTGGATTGAAAAGTTCCGCAACAAGACTTTTACCAGTAAATTCTATAATTGTTGCAATTTATGCTGCTCCTACGGTTGGAAGATTAGGAATAATTAAAGTGCCATCGGCAACCAACCAAGCATGCACTGGATTAGTAGCAAATGAAGAGCAAATATCATATTTGCACTTATATTACTTTCTTTTGTTTAATAGGAAATATTTCAATAATATTTCCGTTGGTGCTGCCCAACAAAACATTAGCAAACAAGTAATTGAAGATACTCTAATTGTTACACCTTCTGATTACAGAATTATTGAATCTTCTAAAGACAAGTTTGAGTTGTTGTGGAATCAAATTCATTCAATTCATAATGAGAATCAGGTCCTGATGAGCCTTAGAGACAGTTTATTGCCAAAATTAATTTCAGGGAAAATAAGGGTAATCAAATCATGAATAATGAATCACCGAAAGAAGAAAAAAAGAAAAAGATTGAATTTAAAGATATAAAACATGAGCTTGGTTTAAAACTCAACGACTTATTAAAGGGTGGCTTTATTTCAGGAGAAGACGATGGATTCACTATGATTGAAGGAATTCTAATGCAACCTATTCAAAATGAAATATCATCTAGTCTCATGCTATGCGGTCCAACTGTTCCATCAGTGGCAATAGTTGGTAACAAATCAGGTCGAATTTATTATTTTGCATTAAAAAAACTACTACCAAGGATTGATTTAAGTGAGTAAAATAGGAAACGAGGAAAATAATCCATTAATATCTGAGTCAAGTAATCTGGTTTCTCTATTAGGCGTTTTTGAAACACATCCATCTGACCAAAAAATTAATTTACTTATAGATCAGTACGAACAAAATAAAAAAGAATATAGGGAAATGAAAGAGAATTTTGAGAAAAGGTTATTGGAGGAAAGAGTTAATACAATTACTATTTTCAGTATTTTCACTGCCTTTGTGGCATTTATATCTGCCGAAATAAATATTTTTTCACAGGTACACTCGTACTGGCTTTTTGTAGGGATAAGCTTAATGCTTACATCGTTTATTTTACTTTTTGTGCTTGCCGTTCGGAATGTTGCTGTAAATGCAATTAAATGGAAAGATTTTTTTTCTCCAATCATAACCTTTTTGATCTTACTATTAATCTTGGGTATTTGGGTGTTAGAGCATAATACAAAGAAAGCGAATAAAATTCCCTCCGAACTTAAATTAATTGAGAACACTGACTTTGAATTAAATAAATCAAAGCTTAAGAATAAAATATAAGAATAATGATTCAATCACCTGCCATCACCAAACTTCAATCCCTAATCTCCCAAGGTGAATCTCTAACACTCGAGTTCAAAAAAACTACTGCTGAACTAAGGGAAGCCTGCGAATCAATTTGTGCAATGCTCAATGTTGTTGGTGGAACAATTCTAATTGGTATCACGAACTCAGGTAAAATCCTAGGACAAGAAGTCTCAGAAAAAACTCTTAGAAGTGTGCAGCTTGAATTGCAAAAACTAGAACCTAGTTACAGCCCACAAGTTTCCACTATTGAAGTTGATAAAAATAAAGCCGTAATAGTTATCATAGCTCATCAAAGTAGCCAAGGACCATACACTTATGATGGTAAACCTTACTTACGTGAAGGTAACACCACTGCTCAAATGAAAAAAGACGAGTACGAAAATAGACTCATGGAGAAAATGCATGCATTGAGTCGTTGGGAAAATCAAATCAGTAATAAAACAATAGATGACCTAGATCATCACGAAATTATTCTAACTCTTGAAGAAGCTATTCGGGTAGGGCGTTTGAACGACCCTAAGACTAGAGATATTCGAGCTATCTTGCAGGGTTTGGGGTTGCTTCAAGACGGCAAACTAATGAATGCCGCAGTAGCATTATTCATCAAAGAAGATAGGGTCTTGCCTGAATATACTAATCTCTGCCTCAAGATGGCAAGGTTTAAAAGCAATAACAAAAACGAGTTTATTGATTCCAAGACATTTTACGGTAATGCTTTCTCTATTTATAAACAAGCACAGAACTTCTTGATCCAACACTTACCAATTGCTGGTAAGTTCATACCTGGTGTTTTTGAAAGACAAGACGAGCCTCTATACCCTATGTCAGCTCTTAGAGAAGCTATTGCTAACGCTATCTGTCACAGGGAATACGGGGAAGGTGGCAGTAATGTATCTATTGCTATTTATGATGATAGACTTGAGATTGCTTCTACAGGAAGCTTACACTTTGGACTTACTATCGAAGATTTGTTTAGAGAGCATGTATCCAAGCGATGGAACCCACTCATTGCAGAAGTACTGTATAAGCGAGGGATCATAGAAGCTTGGGGTCGTGGTACCTTGAGGATCAAAGAAGATATCGAACAAGCTGGGCTAGTGAGTCCTCGCTATAAAATTGTTACTGGTTCGCTTATTTTAGTTTTGTCTCCAGAAAGGCAAGTGCATTCTGGTTCTGTACTAGTTGACATCGATGATAAACAACGATATATTGCAAATATTTTTTTTAATAATCCTAATGAAAGATATTCTTTAAAAGATTTATATACTTTAGTCTCCAAGGAATTTGATATTAATCAAAGATCTTTCAAAGCGGAACTGCAAAATTTAAAAAACTTAAAATTAATTTCTACGGAAGGCTGGGGAGCTGGAGCAAAATGGAGTTTGAATAAAAGAGATTAGTATGAAAACTATACAGATTCATGTCCCATTATGTCCCATTTTATGTCCCATTATGTCCCATTATTTTGGTTTAAAATCAATGTTTTTGAACGTTCCAAGGGATATCCCCATGGCTGATTATGTCCCATTATGGCTAATTCCACTTCCACTCTAAATCATGACCAATAACCCACATTACACCGAAAACGAACTTGAAGAACTATGCCTAGAATGGTTTGAAGAACTTGGTTATAAATTTATTCCGGGTCCAGAAATTGCTCCAGATGGAATAAGTCCAGAGAGAGAAGATTATTCTCAAGTTATTTTAAGAGACTGGCTTAAAAATGCTGTAATTAGACTTAATCCTGATGTACCCAAAGATGCTCAGGAAGACGCTATTAAAAAGGTCTCTAATATTCCATTTGAGAACCAGGCTACGATACTTAATAATAAATTATTTCATCGCTACTTAACTCATGGAGTGCCTGTGGAGTTTAGGCGAGAGGATGGTTCTATCGAAGGTAGAGAACTAAAGATTATTGATTCTATTAATATCGACAATAACGACTGGACCGCTATTAATCAGTTCACTGTTATAGAAAACAAAAACAATCGAAGACCAGATATCGTGATTTTTATTAATGGTTTACCGCTTGCAATAATTGAACTTAAAAACCCAGCAAAAGAAGAAGCTACGATAGAGAGTGCTTATAATCAAATTCAAACTTATAAAAACGAAATCCCATCTCTCTTTGCATATAATGAGATCATTATTATTAGCGATGGTCTCAAGGCTAGAGTCGGCTCAATGACTGCAAACCAGGAATGGTTTACCAAATGGCGGACTATTGATGGACAGAATTTAGCTGCCGATAATATTGAGACTATGATTAAAGGTGTTTTTGAGCAAAGCTTTTTTATAGATTTGATTACAAATTTTATTGCGTTTAATGATAATGAAGGTAGCTTCTCTAAGGTATTAGCTGGCTATCATCAATTCCATGCTACTAACAAAGCGATTTCAAGCACGATCAAAGCAACTCGACCAAATGGTGATAGACGTTGTGGAGTGATATGGCATACCCAAGGCTCTGGAAAGAGCTATACCATGATGTTCTTTACTGCAAAGATTGCAAGTAGTCTGGAACTAGAGAACCCTACTATCATCATGCTTACGGATCGTAATGATTTAGACCAACAACTTTTTGAAAAAACTTTTAGTAAATCTACTGATCTACTTGGGCAGACACCTGTACAAGCAGAAAGTTCTAAGGACCTAAAGGAGAAATTAAAGAGAGCTTCTGGAGGAATTATATTCACTACTATCCAAAAATTTAGACCAGATGATAAAGATACTGAGTTCCCATTATTATCAGAACGTCGAAATATTATAGTCATAGCAGATGAGTCCCATCGCAGTCAGTATGACCTACTTGATGGATTAGCTCATAATATGCGCAAGGCACTACCTAATGCTTCATTTATAGGTTTTACTGGAACTCCTATTTCTTTTAGTGATGCAGATACTAGGCAGGTTTTTGGTGAATATATAGATATTTATGATATTGCGCAAGCAATTGAAGATGAGGCAACTGTTCCTATCTACTATGAAGCGAGGCTAGCGAAGATAGAGTTACCAGAATCAGAAAGACCAAAGATAGATGCTGATATGGATGAGATCACAGAGGGAGAAGAAGAGGAGCTTACAGAAAAACTTAAATCCAAATGGGCAAGACTTGAAGCTTTGATGGGATCTGAGAAGAGATTGAAACTTGTTGCTAAAGATATAGTAGAGCATTTTGAAAATAGAGTTGAAGCGTTCTATGAACTAAATAAGAGCACTGGTAAAGCAATGGTAGTAACAATGTCGCGCCGTATAGCAGTCGAGCTTTATAACGAAATAATCAAACTTAAGCCAGAGTGGCATAGTGAAGATGATGATAAGGGACTTATTAAGGTTGTGATGACTGGAGCAGCGAGTGATAGTCAAGAATTACAAAAACACGTTCGTAATAAACCAAGAAATAAAGCTATTGCAAGTAGAATGAAAGACGACAAGGATGAGCTTAAGCTTGTCATCGTCAGAGATATGTGGTTGACAGGTTTTGACGTGCCTTCAATGCATACTATGTATATTGATAAACCAATGAAAGGTCATGGTCTAATGCAGGCAATTGCCAGAGTCAATCGTAAATTTAAAAATAAACAAGGTGGTTTAGTTGTAGATTACTTAGGTATAGCACCAATGCTAAAAGAAGCTATCAGTGATTACACCAATAGCTCAGGTAGAGGTGATGTAGCTACTCACATAGAAGAAGCTCTTAATGTGATGTTGGAGAAGTATGAAATAGTTCAAGAATGTTTTCATGGCTTTGATTATTCTAAGTATCTTAATGAAAATGCTAGTAAAAAAGATCGCTTTAGTTTACTTGAGTCAGGGGTTGATTTTATATTCAGCAAAAAAGAAGAAGATCAAAAAGAATTTTTAAAACATGCAACTGAACTCTCTAAAGCTTTTTCTTTATGTTCAGCTCAGGAAGAGGCACGTAAGTATAGAGCTGAGATAAATTACTTCTTGGCTATTAAAGCTGGAATAAATAAAATTAATGGTACAGGCGAAAAAGGTGGACCAACTGAAGCAGACTATGATTATGCTATTAGACAAATTATTTCTGAGTCCCTTGTTGCTGATGATGTTACAGAAGTTTTTACTATGGCTGGTTTAGATAGACCAGATATTTCTGTACTTTCTGATAAATTTCTAGAGGACGTTCGTAATATGGAGCATAAGAATCTTGCTCTTGAAACCTTGAAAAAATTACTTAACGATGAAATCAAACTTATAAGCAGGCAAAATTTAGTTAAATCTAGAAAATTCTCGGAAATGTTACTTGCTACTATCAAGCGCTATCAAAACCGTACTATAGAAGCAGCTCAGGTTATTAATGAACTTATAGAAATTGCTAAGAAGATGAAAGCTGAGAAAGACCAAGGTAATAATCTGGGACTAAGTTCAGATGAGATGGCTTTCTATGATGCTCTTGCTGAAAATGAAAGTGCTGTTAGAGAACTAGGTGATACTACTTTAAAGGCAATGGCTCAGGAGCTGGTAATAATGCTTCGTAAAAGTACCAGTGTTGATTGGAATATTAGAGAGAGCGTAAGAGCTAAAATTAAAATCTCTGTAAAGAAACTTCTGCGCAAATATAAATACCCACCGGACCAACATGAAAGAGCTACTCAGATTGTGCTTGAGCAAACTGAGCTTATTTGTAAAGGGTGGGGTAAGTAGAGATTGTTTTTATGCCAATCTCTAAATCCCAATATCTAAAAGGACTCCAGTGTCATAAACGTTTATGGTTATCGAAGCATAAGCCAGAGCTAGCTAAGCCTGTAACGATATAGACATTGTCTACGAGTAGGCAAGTTTCCAGATAAGAAAGATAAGCACAAGCAAAGAGCCAGAATTTATTGATGTTTTATCTTAAAACTTGCTTGACCGTAGATAATGTCCGACACGACCCCTTTTAATATCGTTATGTCCAATGTTTTCTAATTCAATTAATTCTGAACTTATTGAATAGCTTTGTGCTTGCTTGTATAAATCTCGAGAATCTTGTATCGGAATGACTTGATCATTTTTACCGTGCATAATCTTTATA
>CAIYXB010000109.1 GCA_903930015.1 uncultured bacterium
GATTGTTTTGATTCTTGTCCCGTATTCTATTAAGTGACGCAGAAGCCACCATATATACATATTAGCTTATTTGTATATACTGAATCAAGCTTTAAGGGGAGAATTCTCAATAAATTGTTTAACAGCTATCTTATTTATCCCAATTTTACTTTCCTGTTGCGAAATGCATCCCACCCTGTGAGCTATGCTCGCCGGTCAAATGTTAGGAGAAAATGCCTCAAACGGCATTTTTGTCGCTTTTAAACGAAGCTAGAAATTCAAGGTGAAACCTTAAAGCACAACTTTAGAGTTAGCTGTAAATTTCATCTAAGTTTAACTTAGAAAATTTTTGATTTCTTAGACAATATACTAATTTTTCTTTACGTTTTTCTTTTAATTCTTACTAAGTAAGTGAATATTATTGATTACTTTAAGTAAATCATCGTAATTCTTCATTCCAATGGAATTAGCTTCAAACACATTACCCCTAGCAGCATCAGCAGCGACTTTCATTAACCAATCAATAAAACCACCCCTTGATAGACCACCTGAATTCCCAAGTCCTTCTAGTTCAGATTCACTTAAACCATGATTTGAAACTGATTCCATCTTCATTAGTTTTTGTGCAGAATTTTGGAAAAAAGTAAATGGACTATTAGTTCTTCCAATTTTGAGATTAATTCTTCCATTATGATTGGGCTTGTCAAATTTTATACTTTCATTAATGAGAGTTCCCATCAGGTCAATTCTTTTAGCTCTATCTTCATCATTCGGGTCTAATTTTGAATCCACAGGTACTCTTCTTTCATCAGCCATTCTTCTAAATGGGTGATCTCCATCAGGGCTGTTTATAAACTCAACCATAGCTTTTAACGCACCTGTAGTTTTCAGTCTTCTTGAGTCTTTATCAAAAGCTTCTGTAGTGAGTGAAAGTGGTTCAAGACTAACAAAATTTTCCAAGTGTTGAAGACTAGCAGGATTTGAATCAAAACCTGAAGCGGAGGACTTTGATAGCTCTGTGCCAAATTGCCTTTTGCTAAGATTGTCATAAATCTCTCTAGAGTTAACACCTTGTTTTTGCGCAAATTTAACTAGTGATTCTATAAAAGTCGCCAAACTACCGGGCATCTTTTCTAGATTATGAGATTCTGCTGCGAATAAACTATTGAATACTTCAGAGATTTGCATGTATAAGATAATATCACATCTACTATTTTGATTTCAATATGTAATTTTACCTATACTCTTTTTCAAATCCTGTAGCCTCCAAGCTATGCTCGCCGGTTAAGGGTCAGGAGAAAATGCCTTAAACGGCATTTTCGACGCTTGTAAACGAAGCTAGAAATCTCAGAGTGAATAAAGTTGATAAGCTTTTTGCGCTTCCAACCGAAGCTAAAAATCATTACCAGAAACAACAAAACCCTAAAGCTCAACTTTAGACTTTCTGGATTTTTACTTAAAACACTCATAAGAACTGATATATAATTAACTGAATTTTGACGATTGTTGAAATATGACCCCGATGACACTATCTTGATCGTCTACGAACCTAATGCAATATGGTCTTCTTTCTTTGTTTCTGAAATGTCCGATTGTCCGGACCTGACCCTAATTGACATGAAATGTCCGATTGTCCGGACCTGACCCTAATTGAACAAGGGTTAGGAGAAAAGGGGGCGAGCTTTACTGGTTTGTCTAACCCCTACTTTTCTATGCCTGAAGTCTTATATCAAGCTTTGCTCCTGCGGCGTCAGCAATCCTCATTAGTAGATCCAAAGATGGGATTCTGCTATCTCTACCACCTTCTAGTCTTGCAATAACAGGCTGAGTAGTCTGTACTTTTTTAGCAAGCTGAGACTGAGTCATACCCGTGCTTTTACGAATATCATGAATCATTTTCGCTATGGAATTAATTATTTGTTCTCTACGATAATGTTTTTCAAACTCAGGGTTCTTGAGCTTCTTCTTAACTACTTCACTTAGACTCACGAAAGTATCTTTCTTTTTTTTCATTATTTACACCTACACTACCTTACTTTGTTTTTATATTGATTTTTATTTTATTGATCCATAATCTCCTGCATTCTAGTTTTAGCTATCTCAACTTCTTTTATAGGGGCTTTTTGAGATTGTTTTTTGTAAGCATGAAGCAGTACCATCTTCTTTTTGTCAAGCTTACATAGAAAATTCTATGACCACCAGAACTAAGCTTAATCTTGATCTCCCAGAGTTTGCCTTCAATTTGCCTGAATTCTACTCTCGGGCTATCAAATCCCAGATCTTCGATACTTTTCAAACAAGCAGCAACTTTAGCTTGATCTTTTTCACTAAGTTCATCTATATAATCGGAGACTGGTATTTTGCCACTTGATTTTATATAGAATAGTATCTCAATCATTTTATACCCTTTTGGATATAATTATTATACATTAGACCTTTTGTGAAAGTCGGAATTATCCTTAGCGCAACTTCCGCCGAGTGGCGTCGTTGCGACCTTTTTTCGGGCGACATCTACTGCGAAACGATGTTTCGCAAGATGTCTATTATTTTTAGTTAATTTTTAGTTAATTGTGGTTGATTTTACTCATGAAATCATTGATTATTTTGATGTTTACCCCAAACTCAACCTCAAGGGTCAGGAGAAAATGCCTCAAACGGAATTTTCGACGCTTTTAAACGAAGCTAGAAATCCTGACTACAATAAATCCCCAAGTTAAATTCTACAGATATGAGTATTTTTTATAAAAAGCTATAATGGTTCAAAGATGAAAAAAGCTACAGACAATTGGCTAAAAATTGCTGATAAAGATCTTAAGTACGCAAAATTATGTCTGGATGCACAAGAACCTCTTGGGACAATAACTCATCTTCATGCTTCTGTTGAAAAAGTGATGAAGGGGCTTTGTGAGGAACTTATTGGAACACCACCAAAAATTCATAGGTTAAAGAAACTTGCAGTAGATGTTTGTAAGGTTAATTTAGAGAAGCGACAAATTGATTTTATTACTTTGCTGGATGAAGCTTTTATTGATTCAAGATATCCGGAAGATATTGCTCAATTTGAAAAAGAATTTGATATAGAAAGTTGTAAGAAATTTTACTTAGAAACTAAGGAGGTTATAAAGTGCTTAAAAAACTTACTGATAAAGAGTTAAATTCAACTCTAGAAGAATTTCTGGATTCTGTAGAAGAAAATTTTTCTATCGAAAAAGCTATTCTTTTTGGATCGTATGCAAATGGATCTGCTACTGAATTGAGTGATATTGACTTATTGATTATTTCTAAAGATTTACCTGAAGAATCTACTAAAGGAATGAATGGTTATAGAATACTTTCAAAATTGAATAAAGTTTATGCTGATATTGAGCTTATTGCAAGTCATCCAAACGGTTTAGAGAATGAAGTTTCAAAGATTTTTTATGATGAAGTTTTTGCGACTGGTAAGGTTTTGAGATAAGTATTTTTGAAATATCTAGAAACTGAGTGTGAGTCTCAAATCCTGTAGCGTGTGAGCTATGCTCACCGGTCAAGAGAAAATGCCTCAAACGGCATTATCGACGCTTTCAACGCAAGCTAGAAATCATTACAAGAAATAACAAGAAATAATAAAACCCTAAAGCCTAACTTCAGACTTTTGGACTGCGATTATTATTAGATTAGATTTTCTATGAATCTACTAACTCCATCAACGACTTCAGCCATCTTGTTATAGTTCAAAGTATCTGGAGTATCAGTAGCTTTATGATAGTTAGGGTTTCTCAAAAAGGAAGTATCTGTAATCATTACAGCAGGGAAGCCGTGTTTCCAGTAGCTCCATTGATCAGACATCTCTATCATAGGTAGAGCTTTGCTTGGCACTGATAGATACTTAGAGTCTATTTTACCAAGCGATTTAAGTGTCTTATCAATTTCTTTTGCAAGTTTTCTTGAACCCCAATTTCCAATTACGCTTATAAAATTTCCTTTGCTAGGATAAAGTTTTTTAAGCATCCAATTGATTGGTTTTAGGTAGAAAGGTAATTGAGCTCCATGAAAACGAAATGCTTTATCTAAATATCCCTGTGAATTTTCTTTTTCATCAAAATAGCCAATCATTTCGTAGCAAATCATACCTTTAACTTTAGCTCCGCTATCTTTAAGTGACTTAGCATGAACGTAGCTCCCCATCTTATCTGTATGGTAATGAGGAGGTTCTTCATTTGCGTAAGCCACTAAATCAACTCTAAGCTTTTTTTTGAAGAGATCTTGTTCTATCTCTTTTAAATTCCTTCCTGTTTCTAATAAGCCGGCAACTGCACTAGCATTATCGTCAGCACCAGGATTTGTAATTTCTTCTACATTAAGACCCTGTGCACAAGTATCATAGTGAGCCCCAATGATGATTCTCTCAGCATCTTTGGGTCCCAAAGAGACAATTACATTCTTAGATTGCATTTGTCCTGAGCCATTAAAACTACTATTAAAAACTTGTTCTTCGATTTTATCTCCAAGTCCCATTTCTTCCCAAGCTCTTTTTATATAATCAACAGCTTGTTGCATACCTTTTGGATTCATTGTATTTCTTGGGATTCTACAAAGTTCTTCAACATGAGTATTTAGCCTTTGTGGAAGATTTTGATCTTGTATTTTGTGTAGAGCCTTGATTTGACTTCCTTCTAGTTTTTTAGGAGGTTTAGCATTAGGAGTCAATTGCTCAATGGGAAGAGCAAGCATGGTTGAAATATGGTTAGTTGGTATTTGCCCTAGGATTTCATTCCCCTTTTAATATCGTTATGTCCAATGTTTTCTAATTCAATTAATTCTGAACTTATTGAATAGCTTTGTGCTTGCTTGTATAAATCTCGAGAATCTTGTATCGGAATGACTTGATCATTTTTACCGTGCATAATCTTTATA
>CAIYXB010000110.1 GCA_903930015.1 uncultured bacterium
CTAGAAAGCAATCTGCTTGGTTGATCGTGATGATGCTTCTTGTATATCTTTGGGTGCATATCGATATGTTGATTCAAAAAGATTATTTTGTTGAAACTCTGAATTTGACTAATTATATTTCGAATCCAGATCTTTTCTTTTATGGAAGGATTGCACTTCAATTTGTGATGATTTATTGGATTCTTGCTTTTACTAAGGATAATTAATTATGCCAAAATATTCTAAACTAAAAAATATTGATAAAAAAACCAAAGATAAGCTTATAGGACTTGCTTGGGACGATAGGACAAGCTTTGATCAGATTAAAAAAGATTTTGGATTTACTGAAGATGACATTATTAATCTAATGAGAAGAGAGCTTAAGCCTGGTTCATGGAGACTGTGGAGAAAAAGAGTTAGTGGAAGGCTGACTAAGCATGAAAAACCTTTTAAAGATTATCTATCCACTCTAAAAAGTGTTAATTTGAAATATTTTGAATATTAAGAGAGTTTTCTAAATGATTTTTTAAATTGGGAGATTGAACTCAACTTGTACAATGCTTTTAATTCTTGAATTAAAGAAATTGAGACTTTGTTGGTTTGAATGATTTTCCTTGAGATTCTTAATTTGAACTTCGCCGCCCATTTGCTCAACTAATTTTTTTACAATGCCTAAGCCTTGCCCTCTATTTTTACCTCTTTTAGTGCTAACTCCATCATTAAAAGCTTTTTCTGGTTTTACACCAAGTTTTCCATGATTTGTTACAGTTACATTTAAATTTCCACGTATCTTTTTGAATCTAATTAATATTTCACGGTGTTTTGTTTTGTGTTCTTCTAAATAGGTTTTAGCATTGCTTACTAGGTTATCGAGAATTTCATAAAGTTTTTCTTGATCGACTTTAACATTGTTTATTGGATCATTATCGCCATCAATTATTACTTTGACATCAATACCACTGATTTTTTTTGATGAAGAGTTTACTCCTTCGTAAGTTCGAGCTAGTCTATCTAAGTTTACTTCACGAAGAGTCACTTTCTCTGAGCCTTCAGTAAGTATTTTAGTGAAACTATTAAACATTTCTACAAGCCTTGCAAAAGAATCTTTAGCATGGGTAAAAAATTGATTTGCAGATTTTAGATCTTTGTTGATTTGAGATTCTTTAGATTTTTTGTCATTAATCTTTGGAATTAATTCATTTATCAAGACATTTAATGTCTCTAGAGATGCAATTACACCAAGAGGGTTTTTAATATCATGATCAAATCTTCTAACTAGTTTTAGAAACATATTTTCTAATTCTTTCTTAGACCATGAACCTTTTGCATGAGGGTTGTTAAGCTTTTGGGCACTAGCTTCACTGTTATTAGTGATAAGTTCATGGACACTTGATGTGCCAATTTTTTCTAGCTCATTTTCTTGTGGTCCTTCGAGTAGTATTTTTATAAAACCATCAAATATTCTTAATGCTTGATTCCAGGTTTTTTCAAGTTTAATTGTTAATTCTTTTAATGCTTCTAAATTTTTTTTAAGACCAGATTTTTTTGCCGAAGCTTTTTGTGTTAATGATTTTAATTTCTCCTCAGTCTTGGAAAGATCTTTTGCTATTGTTCTAAAATTGTTTTTTAAAGCCTTATCAAATTTTTCAATAAGATTATCAAATGTATTTTTGACAGTTTTTCTTGCCCAACTATCACTTTGACCTTGGGTTGTATTTAATTCAAGCTGATATGCTGGAATTTGTAACACATATTAAGTTTAACATAATAGTTATTGTGTTTTATGATATAGCTAATCTAATCTAATTTTATTGGGTGAAATTACTCAGTAAATCTTTAGCTAAAAGTACTTTTGCTGAATAATCATCATAGACAAGGTCTGTGCTAGCTTTAATTCAACTTCCTAAAAGTATCTTCTAAATCCAAATTCCTCATATGTAATTGTCCAATTCTATCTTCTGGACTAAATCGAGATTTCTCTTTTTCCATTGTGAGTTTTTCAGGACTATAGGAGAACTTTTCTCCTTGAGTATTTAAAATTGTGTAATCATCTCCACGTCTTAGTTCTAGGGTTACTTCTCCTGAGATATATTTTGCGAACTCTGCTAGAGTGGCTTTAATCATCTGAGCTTGAACGTCATACCATCTCCCTTGGTAAAGTAATTTACCAAGTTTTCTACTTAGCTCTTTGTAAAGATCGATACTATCTTCGTTATGGATTGCAGAGACGAGTCTTTCGTAAGCAATAAAAAGTAATGCCATACCAGGTGCTTCGTAGATACCTCTGCTTTTAGCTTCAATAATTCTGTTTTCGATTTGGTCTGACATGCCGATGCCATGTCGACCGCCTATGCGGTTTGCTTCAAGTAAAAGCTCGACTTGGTCTTTAAATTCTTTACCATTTAGATGAGTTGGAAGACCATTAGTGAATCGAATAGAAACTTCTTCAGCATCAATCCTTACTGGAGAATCCCAAAATTTCACTCCCATAATAGGTTCTACGATTTTAATACCCTTGTTTAAAAATTCAAGATCTTTTGCTTCGTGAGTTGCTCCTATGATATTAGAATCTGTTGAGTAAGCTTTTTCAGTGCTGTCTTTATATTCAAATCCTCTTGAATTAAGAAATTCACTCATCTCTTTTCTACCACCAAGTTCATTATTGAAGTCTTGATCTAGCCAAGGTTTGTAGATTTTGATGTCAGGATTTACAAGCGCTCCATAACGAAAAAATCTTTCAATATCATTACCCTTGTATGTTGATCCATCTCCCCAAATCTCTACTCCATCTTCTTGCATTGCTTGTACTAATCGTGTGCCTGTAACTGCGCGACCAAGTGGTGTTGAGTTGAAATAATATTTGCCTGCAGATGAGATATGAAAAGCACCACACTGTAGTGCGATAAAAGCTTCTTCTACTAGTTCTTGGCGACAATCAATAAGGCGTGCTTTGTGAGCTCCGTATTGAAGAGCTTTTTTTGGAATCGCATCATAATCTTTTTCGTCTGGCTGAGCTAAATTTGCCGTATAAGCATATGGGGTTGCTCCTTTCTCTTTTATCCAGGCTATTGCAGCAGAAGTATCTAAGCCTCCTGAAAAAGCGATTGCAATTTTTTCATTTTTTGGAAGAGATTTCAGGATTTTTGCCATGGGCTGATTATACCAAACCCATTTCTTCTGCAAATCCAAAAGCAAGATTCATGTTCTGCACAGCTTGACCAGCAGCGCCTTTGTTTAAGTTATCGATTGTAGAACAGATTATTAGTCTTTTTGTTTCTGGATCATAATCCATTCCAATAAAGCAATTATTGTTTTTATTAGTCCATTTAGTCTCTGGTAAAGATCCTAGTTCTAGAACTTTTATAAATTGATCATTTTTATAAAAATGAGAATAGTAAGAATAGAAATCTTGAATATTAAAATCGTTTTTTGTGTCAATGTGAGAGGTTGTATACAGTCCTCTGTACATTGGTATTAGGTGCGGTGTGAAGCTAACTTTTATTCTTGGTTTGGATTGCCACGCGGCTTCGCCGCTCGCAATGACGTCTTTGGCTTCGCCGCTCGCAATGACGTCTTTAGCTTCGCCGCTCGCAATGACGTCTTTAGCTTTGCTGCCAGCAATTGCTTCATTTAAAACCATATTAATTTCAGGTGTGTGTCTATGTTTGCCGGCAATATTATAGGCTTTGAAATTTTCATTTGCTTCATTGAAACTTAAGCTTGCTTCAAGTTTTTTACCTGCTCCGCTTACTCCAGAAGCTCCGTTTATTATTATTGAGTTTAAATTAAATTTATCTCCTTCATAAAAGCAAACCGGTATCAGGGCAAGATTCGCTGCAGTCGTGTAGCAGCCGGGATTTGCGATGATAAAAGGTTTCTTTAGTGCTTTAATTTTGTCTCGGTGGAGTTCTACTAGACCGTAGAGAGCGTTTTTTAATAGCTCCAAATTCTTATGCTCAAATCCATAATATTTTAAATACTCTTCATTTGTTTTCAATCTAAAATCAGCACTAAAATCTATTACTGAAATATTTTTGTCTAAAAAATATTTTGCTTCGTTCACTGCAATATTATTTGGCGTAGTAAAAAACACTAAATCAACTTCGTTTCCAGAAAATTTCTTAGCTTCTTGAAGTGTTATAAATTTGATATTTGAGTTTAAATTTGGAAAGATTTGGTTCAATATTTGACCAGAATTTGATTCGGAACTTAAAAAGATTATTTCAACGCTTGGGTGTCTAAATAATATCCCTAATAGTTCTTGTCCAGTATAGCCAGTTGCGCCAATTATTCCGATTTTTATTTTTTTATTGTGCACAGAATTCATTATTAAGAGTTCTTCCTTAAGCTATAAAGTTTAGCTTATTAAGAGTCTGATATTACTGTATCATTTAGTATTGATAAAACTCATGTTAACAAAGTCAATACATTATACCTTCAAGAAAAATATAAAGCAACTCAGTCTTGTTTTGATTTTATTTATAAGCTCAATTCTTTCTAGTGTCTCAGCTAGAGATATGGGAATTGAAGCAGTTACTTATAGTAATCATGTTCTTAGTATCAAACATAATTCTTTTGGTGATATTAAATTTAAAAAACGAATTTATGCTGATCCAGCAAGATTAGTTTTTGATATTTATGATGCAAAACTTGCCTCAAATCAAACCTTTAGGTACGACAATATAACTGGTGATATTGCTTCTGTTAGGGTTGCTCAGTTTGAAGCAAATACAGTGCGTGTAGTTTGTGAAGCAAAAAATACTACTGCTTTAGAAAAAGTTAAAATTGAAAATCTTGGTCAATCACTTTACTTTAAATTTCAAGAGAGAAACGTAGTCCTTCAAGATGTAAGTTTCCTGGAGGGTGATTTAAGGATAGTTGCAGACGGTCCACTTGTGCCAAGGACAATACTCCTAGAAAACCCTAAGAGAATGGTTTTGGACTTAATTGGTGCTGAATTGAAAAGTACTAGTCAAGCAACTAAAATTGATAACGGTGCTAATGAATCTATTAAAGTTTCACAGTTTGATGGAGCGATTGTAAGAATTGTTTTCACAGGTGAACAAACTCATAAAAGAGAAGTACGTATTAGTGACAATGAAAGACAAGTTATTGTTATGGGTGCTGATGCTAAATCAGCTAGAGAAGGTTTTGCAGATAAACTTACAAAACTTGCAATAAATTTTTCTGATACAAACTCTACTACTTACTCAGTTACTGGTGAAAAGAAACTCACTTATAAGTTCTTAAAGCTAAGTGATCCTGAAAGATTAGTTGTTGATTTTATTGATCATGAAACGGCACCTGCTTTTGGCTTAGACCCACTTCCTGAGACTTCTCAGATATCTGATATTCGTTTTGGTAAAGCTACTTTAGGAAGACCTGTTACTAGGCTTGTTTTTGATCTAAAGGGTCCTACGATTAAGGAAGAGTTCAAAGAAAGTCCTGATGGGAAAATACTCTATATTAAGTTTAATGGTATTGGTACAGAAACTATAGAAAATGGTATTGGTCAAATTAGCCCAAATAAAAAAGCAACTGTTGTTATTGATGCAGGGCATGGTGGCTATGATCATGGTGCTATCTATGGTGGAATCAATGAGAAGGAAATCAATATCAATGTTGCTAAAAAAGTTAATCGATATCTAACGCAAGCTGGGCTTGAAAGTTTTATGACCAGGTCTGAAGATAGATTTGTATCACTAGCAGAAAGGGTTGAAATTTCAAATACAATTAAACCAAAACTTTTTGTATCGTTACATTCAAACGCAGTTATTTCAAATCCAAAAATGGCTGGACTGCAAACCTATTACCACTCTACAGGTGGTTATAAATTAGCTAATGTTATGCATCATCAATTGATAAATGACGTTAAGATGCCCGATGGTAAAGTTAGAAAAGCCAATTTTTATGTTTGTAAAAACACAAAAGCCCCTTCAATCCTAGTTGAAATGGGTTTTATGACAAACAAAGATGAGCTTAAAAAATTAGCAAGTGACAATTATCAAGATGAATTAGCTAAATCAATTACGAAAGGTATTATTGAGTATTTAGAAAAGAACTAAGCTAATGAAATTAGGTTTTTATGATTCCGGGCTTGGCGGTCTTTCAGTCTTAAGAAGTTTTTTAAAGAAATACGGTACAACTTATTCTTATTATTACTATGGTGATTCAGCAAGAGCGCCATATGGTGATAAAACTCCAAGCGAAATTATTTCTTATATGAAAGATATTTTTCAAATAATGCATGAGAAAGAAGTTGATCTTGTAATCTCTGCTTGTAATACCAGCTCTGCTTTGCTTGATCAAATGGATTTAGATGATTATTTATTTCAAACTATCTCACTTGTTGATGTTGTGAAGGATTATTTTAAAAATAGCTTTGATGCTGCTATTATTAGGGATTTTAATTTGCCTGTAGGCTTTCTTGCTACTCAGGGTTCTGTGAATTCTGGCAAGTATAAAAGCTGGGGTGTTAATACCCAAGCAATAGCTTGTCCAAAAATAGTGCCACTTGTAGAAGCCGGTAAATTAACTGAAGCCAAAATAGAGTGGACTCGTTACCTGAATATGTTGGATCCAAGTGTGGAGTATGTGATTATTGGTTGTACCCATTTTAGTTTTTTAGTTGATGAACAAGCCAACTCTAAATATAAATTCATTGATCCTGCAAAACTCTGTAGTGAATTTTTTTCAAAATCTATTTTTTCTGATTCACTTGTTAACTACAAACCAACTAGTGACAAGAAAAAATTAGAGCTTGAAATGGAATTCTCTAAATCAGATGAACAGTATTTTAAATTAGCTGAGCGCTTACTTTCTGTTGTGTAATTGTATTTTCGTTTTGGAATTTAGACTTTAGTACATTGAGTGTTTTGATTACGTCTTCTTTAGTTTGAGGACTTAGAATAAAATGCTCACCGTCAGTTTTTAGAAATAAGCTTGGATCTTTTTGTGCAAGTATGTCTATAGTCTCCATAATATCAATATTAAATCCGACAGCAGCCCTTCTTGGTGAATTTGCTTTAAAGCCAATTAATAAGGGACCAAACTTTTTACTCATGTTCTTTTGTTTGATTACCTTAGCTTCTGATTTAAGTGTGTTAAGTTTGATTTTTCTATTGTTTATTAAATCTTGGCCTATTGCATTTTGAATAAATTCGGGATTAAGATTGATACTTTCTAGTTTTTGGGCAGGACTTTGTGCATAGGTGCTAGTACCTATGCAGACTATCAGCAAGTTTATTATTAAGCTTTTTTCAAAGCCTTTGATTGTCATGAATTCATTATGCCCATTTTAAGTTAAGGTTAAAGTAAGTCTTTGACCTGATTTGATGATAAAGTTTTAGTCATTGTTAATTATCGAAACACCATTATTGCTGGTGCTAATATGCACTAAACTTAAGTCACAGCCTGGGTTTTCTTTAAGGTAATACTTTTGAATTAGGTATTTTTTTAAGGCTTCTGCACTTTTATTGTTTACAGCAATAACGTTATTACCGCCAAAGCCTGCGCCTGTAATTGTTGTTCCATAGACATTCTCATGTTTTTTGCATAAGTGTGCAAGTGTGTCATTAGCTTTAGTGCTTGCGTGATAATACCCAGAATGCTTCTCTAAGGCTGTTTTACGGTCGAAAAGATAGTCTAACTTATCTTCTTCCTTTATTTCTTTTGCTTGGTCTTGAGCGTCAAAACAATAATTAATTTCGGCTTTATGTGAGGTGTTTAAATGTTCACCAAGTTTTTTTAAATCAAAATTATTTAAAAGGTTCTTTACTCTTTTTGATTCTGCTAAGCCGTAAAGTGCTAAACCTCTTGTGATTGGCTCTTCAATTGATTCAAGGAAATCAAAAATCTCTTTTTCATTTAATGTCTCATGTAAATCTGCTAAGTAATTACAATCGTATTGTTTTACTAATTCATTTAAAGTTTTATATTTTTCTATATTTATATTTTTCTTGATAAACTCAGGTTTACTTTTGTCAACTTCAATAAAACTTGGTGCTGTTATAAACGAAAGTTCTTCTGGAATTTTTATATACTTAACATCAAGATTAGGGAAAATTTTAATACTTGTTAAGTAGCCCTTCTTTGAAAAAATTTGCGCACATTGATCTCCTAGACCTGATTTAAAACCTCGATCTTGTTCGATTTTTTGGCAGAGTTTAATTAACTTAAAAGTTTCTTTTATGTTTTTGTTTGGATCTTTAAATACATTCTGTAAATCCTCTAGATCAAAAAATTCTGCAAGATTAATTAAGGTGCTTAAAATTAAAGCGTGTGAAGAACTTAGTCCACCTGCGATTGGAAGATTACTTTCAACTTTGATGCTTAGATTTTTGTTTGTAAGTTTTCTTTCTAGGTTAAGTTCTTTAATGATTTTAAGTAGATAAAAACTCCAGCCCAACTTATCTTCAAGTGCTTTATCAAGATCATTTAGTCTAAAAAAACGATCACCAAAGCTTTTGTTGATGAGGGTTATAGAAGAGTCACCTGTTGTTATCGATGTTTCAATCGTTGTTTCTCTATCATCTAGTACATAGAGCAAATAACTATTTATATAGTCTGCATGTTTGCTTAAGCTTATTCTCCCTGGGCAACGGGATTTTATAATTTTATTTTTAAGGTCTATTGAACTTGTCAAAACTTACTGTGTAGATTGAATTTTGATAGCTTCAATTAAATCATTAGGTTCAATAAAACCTTCTTCAAGAAGAATTCTACCAATTGGAAATTTTTCATCTGGAGCTTGGCTCGCTTGTATTTCAAGAGCCTTATTTAACTGATCCTCATCAAGAGCACCAATGTTAACTAAAATTTCTCCTAAACGATATTTTTTCTTTTCTTCCACCATGATTATCTAATAGTAATATACCCAGATTGTAGAACCAATCGCTTTATTTGAAAAATTCAACCTAGAAAGTAAATCTTATCTTAAAAAGAGCTACAGCGACACCTAAAAACAAAAATGCTTATGGCTGCTTAGTTTCCCACCTGACCAGGTTCGCTAGCTTTTACCGCCAGCTGTAGCAAAATTTATCTTATCATGTTTTTAACTAGTCTTGATGCTTCAAGTTTCAAAACTTGTTTGTGTAAGTTTATTTCTGCCATGAGCAATTGTGGATTAGAATTTTTTGTGTCCGCTGAAAGTGTTTGGATCTGAGCTCTTGCTTTATCTGCTTCCCTTTGTGCTTCTGCTTCGTCGATATCCTCAGCACGCTGAGCAAAATCTGTTAATACAGTGATTTTATTTTTCGTAACTTCAATGACACCACCAAGAACTGCGATAATGTCGATATTATCATTCATCGTTTTAAACTTTAATGGCGCAGAAACTAATTTAGACTTAAGTTCTGCATGATTATTTAAAATACCAATTTCACCACTTTCAGTCATTGCTGTTAGTTCTTTAATTTTTTGACTAACTAAAGTTCCTTCTGGTGTAACTAATTCTAGGAGGATTTCTGACATTAGTTTTATATTATATCAAGGTAATGTGGGAGCGATTCCTAAATATTCTTTATGTTTATTATTTAACAATAGGGGTTTGGAATCAGTCCCAAGAATGATATTCTGGGAATATTGTATGAAAATAGTTAGAAGTTTTTTAATAGTAGTAATAATAATGAGTAATTTAAGTCAAGTAAAAAGTGAAGACAAACAAAGCAAAAAGGCTAGTTTTGTTAAGGAAGTTTCTGGAATTAAGGAATATAAACTAAGTAATGGTTTGAAGATTCTATTAAAACCAGATGCAAATACACCTTCATTTTCTTGGCAAGTTTGGTACAAAGTTGGTAGCAGAAATGAAGCTCTAAATTACACAGGTATAGCTCACTACCTAGAGCACATAATGTTTAAAGGTACTAGCCAATTTGATAAAGGTGAAATTGCACAAGCTATTCAGTTGCGTGGTGGAATTTTCAATGCTTTTACTGGTGATGACTACACTGCTTATTTTGAAAATTTTTCTCCTGAGAATTTGGAGCTTGCAATCAAGATCGAAGCTGATCGTATGCGTAACGCAAAAATTGATAAAAATGAAGTCGAATTAGAAAGATCTGTGATCGTCTCAGAGCTTGAAGGAAATCGTAATAGTCCATTTAGTATTCTTTACGAAAATTTAAAAGCACAAGCTTTTAGTGTTCATACTTATAGAAATCCAATTATTGGTTGGAGAGATGATTTGGATAATATAAACTCCGAAAAAGTTAAAGAATTTTATGATACTTTTTATTACCCTGATAATGCAGTTGCAATTTTAGTTGGTAATTTTGATGAAGCTCTTGCACTTGATTTGATAGAAAGATATTTTGGTGCCTATGAATCTAATCCAAAGCCTCTACCAAAAGTTCCACAAGAGCCCGTGCAAAAAGGTTTGAAAAGGATGACGATATATAACAAAGGTTATTCAACAATACTTGGTATAGCTTTTCATATACCTGAATTTGTGCATAAGGATAGTGCCTCTATCAGTCTAATCGGAGATATTGTATTTAATGGTTTATCTAGTAGGCTTTACCCAAAACTAGTTGATTCTGGGCTTGCAACAAGTGTTTCAGGTGTTTCTGAGTCATCTATTGATGCTAGCTTGTTTAGGATTGTTGTTAATCTAAGTCCTGATGCTGATATTAAAAAAGTAGAAGAGATTATAGATATAGAGCTAGATGCAATTAAAAGTGAAATCAGCATTGAAGAGTTAAATCTTGCAAAAGCAAAAGAGAAATCAAGTTTTATTTATCAGCGTGATGGTGCTTATGATGAAGGTATGCAGATTGGCTATTTTGAAGCCCTTAGTGGTGATTGGACTACTTATACAACATGGCTTGATAAGATTAATGCTGTTACAGTTGAAGAAATAAAAGAAGTCGCTAAGAAATATTTTGTAAGCTCAAACAAAACCTCAGTAAGTTTACTTCCAGTTGAAAGCCCTAAGATGCTTGCTGAGACTAAGCTTGATGAGAAAGTTAAAAAGAAAAAACAAGAAGCTAACTATGGAGCTGGAGTTGCTGATCCAATAAGTCCAGCAAAATTTGAAAAACTTATGAGAATCACTGATGCCGATTTTTCAAAAAACGCGGTTTTCCCAAAAGTAAATGTGGCGTTTCAAGATTTATCTAAGGATAATATCAGATTTTATTTTAAGCAGGATTCTAGTTTGCCATTAGTTTATGCGAATTTTGCTTTATATGCAGGTAACGCTAGTGAAGACAAACCAGGACTAGCTTATTTAACAAGTGAAATGCTTATGAGAGGTAGTAAAAACTTTGATAAATTTTCAAGCTCAAAATTACTTGATCTTTATGGTGCTGATATTAGTTTTAGTGCAAATAGAGAGTACGCTACGATACATTTCTCGACTGTGTCGGATGATTTAGAAAAAGTCCTTGAGATTCTAAAAGATAATCTTGAAAATCCTAGTTTTGATGAAGAAGAGTTAGCTAGGCTAAAAGAGCTTGTTGTTTCAAGACTAAAGCAAGAAGATGATTCTCCTCAAAGAGTAGTTGGTAGAGAGATATCGCAGTTGATTTATCCTGAAAATCATCCTTTCTTTATTCCAGATCTCAAAGATAGAATTAAAGCAATTGAAACTCTTAAAATTGATGATGTTAAGAAATTTTATAAGCAACATTACGATAGTAAAAATCTTTACGTTTCCATAGTTGGTGATCTTTCAGAAACCAAAGCAAAATCTATTGTTAATGATTTATTCTTGAATCTTAATGCTGATTTAAAAAATAGTAAAAATGAAAAACCAAAAATAGAATCTATAAAAGTTTCTGGATCTAAGCACAAAGATATTTCTAATCCTGAGAAAACTCAGTCAGAGATTGCAATAGCTCATGCGACTGAGGTTGATAGATCACATAAAGATTTTTACCCTCTCTATATGGCAAATTATGCTTTAGGAGGAAGTCCTCTTTCTTCAAGGCTAGGTACTGTTGTTAGAGATGAAAATGGACTTGTATATAATGTTAGGTCAGGTTTTGATGCAGGTATTGCAGCATCTATGTATAGAATTGACCTTGGTTGCAATCCAAAAAATGTTACTAAAGCAATATCCATAACAAAAAAAACTACGGAGGATTTCTTGAAGTCTGGAATATCTGAAGTTGAGCTAAGTATGACTAAATCATACTTAACGGGTTCTTTTCCAGTTAGAACTCTATCAAGCATGGAATCTTTATCTGAAACTATGTTGCAGATGTTGATTTATGATTTGGGTGCTAATTATATAAACAATTACAATACAACTATCAACAGTGTTTCTAAAGAACAGGTTGATAATTCTGCACGTAAGTATATTAAGCCTGAGAATTTTAGCTCTGTAATTGTTGGACCTAAATACGAGTAATGTCATTGCTGTAAGGTTCACGTAGTTTGTTGACATTTACAATTAAGCAGAATTATTTTGAAATTGACTTTAAATGATTTGATTACTTAGACAACCGCTCATTTTTTGCTGACACCTGTGATTTTAATCAGGATCGATAACCTGAGCTAACTTAACCGTGCCCGTCGCAAAAAATTCGGGCTGCCTAAGCAAGCAAATCAAAAAAGTTTTCGGAAAATTCGCAACACCCTGAAGCATATCGGATTGGCGTTGCATATTTGTTTTATAAAAGAGTTCTTACGAAACCCATAAATGGGTCCGCAAGAACTCTATCAAAATCTTCGATTTTGTGATTTTTATTAGACCTC
>CAIYXB010000111.1 GCA_903930015.1 uncultured bacterium
AAATCCAATGAAAGTTTATGCTAACTTTAGCTTACCTACTTTCATTTCTAATCCTGGAGAGTGTAAAATTAATGATGTAAAGAAGATTTGGATTGAGAGAAGTATTTTAAATAAATTGGCTCACTAATTCAGGACACTACATACATATATAACGATTATATACGACCTTGGGAATCATTTACGTTCTAGTAAATTCCGGTGACTCGTGACTCGCAAGCCTTGCTCTGAACGATTTCGTAACAAATCTAGTTAAGTGTACAAAGCAAAACAGAATTAGCAAGACTACCATAAATTCTGAACTAGTTTAAAATTAGTATGTGAAGATTGGTGTTCCAAAAGAAATTTTAGTAAATGAAAATAGAGTAGCCATAACCCCAGCTTGGGTGAGAACTCTTGTTGAGTTTGGTAATGAAGTTTATATTCAGACTTCAGCTGGAATTGGCAGTAGCTTTCATGATATTGATTATCAAAACAACGGAGCAACAATTCTTCCTGATGCAAAAAGTATTTTTGAAAAAGCTGAAATAGTTCTTAAAGTAAAACAACCACTTAAAGAAGAAATAAAAATGCTAAAGAAAGAACAAATCCTTTTTACCTACCTGCATTTAGCTGCTGATCCCGAGCTCACAGAAGACTTAATTAAATCAGGATCTCATTGTATTGCATACGAGACTATCGAAGACAGCGATGGCAGACTACCTTTACTTAGACCAATGTCTGAAATTGCAGGACGCATGTCAGTGCAAATCGGTGCAAGATATCTTGAAAGAGGTACCGAAGGTCATCCTGGTCGCGGAATATTACTAGGAGGCGCTTCTGGTGTTCCACAAGGGCTTGTAACAATACTTGGGGCAGGAATAGTCGGAACAGCAGCTTTGAAGATCGCTGTTGGCATGGGGGCTTACGTGCATGTTTTTGATAAAAATAACTACGGTTTATCAAGACTTGATGAAATTTATGGAAGCCGTATAACTACCATCTATAGTACTTCTGCTTCGATTGAAGAATCTATAACACGATCAGATCTTGTAATTGGTGCTGCTCTTATCACCGGTCAAAAAGCTCCAAAACTTGTCACAGAAGACATGGTCAAAAAAATGAAATATGGATCAGTAATTATTGATGTTGCAGTAGACCAAGGAGGTTGCATAGAAACTTCTCAAGTAACGAAACACGATAAACCTATTTTTGTTAAGCATGATGTCTTACATTATGGTGTAGCAAACATGCCTGGAGCTGTACCAAACACAAGTACTAACGCACTATGCAATGCAACAATGCCTTACCTAATAAAGCTTGCAGCAAAAGGCTTAAAAGCCCTTGATGAAGATCCAGGTTTTGCAAAAGGCTTGAATATTTCAGAAGGTAAGCTTTTACTTGAGTTAGTTTAAGTTTATTTCTAATTTAACTCATAAACCATAAGAGGTAACTGAATTTATCTTAATTACCTTGATAGTAAATATGTAAATTAAGGGAAAATATAAGTTATGGAAGGGTATTTGTGCAAAAAAACTATCAAATTTTAAACGGAGCAGAATTAATTTCCCAAGCAGCAATAGATGCTGGGGTAAATTTTTTTGCTGGCTACCCAATTACTCCTGCTTCAAGTATTTATACAGCTTTACTCACCAAACTACAAGAGCTCGGAAGAGTAGCAGTTGGTGCCTCTGACGAGATTTCAGCGCTTGCTATGTGCATCGGAGCATCTATTCGAGGTGCTAAATCCATCACGGCGACTTCAGCTCCTGGCTTAAGCCTGATGGTAGAGAGTATAGGTTATGCTTTTGCAACAGAGACTCCTTGTGTAATTGTAAACGGGCAAAGGCTTGGACCAAGCACAGGAGCTGCCACACAAAGCGCTCAAGGTGATATTTCTTTTGTTAGAAATTTTATTTCTGGCGGGTATGAGATACCAGTTCTTGCGATAAATTCAATTTTAGATTCCTATGAAACAACTTACCGAGCAATAAATCTCTCTGAGGAGCTTAGATGCCCTGTAATTTTGCTTACTGAAAAAGACGTGATTATGTCTCAGACAAATATAGATTCTGATTTACTTGATGAAATTAAAAGTAAACAAAAAACTATTCAAAGACCATATTTTGATTTTGAAGAGCAAAAAAAACAATATAAGAATTATGATTTTGATAATTTAACAGATATACCTGAGTTTCTTGCACCAGGCATAGGAACCAAACACAGAGCGGTCGTAACGGCATCAATGCATGATAAAGCAGGGAATTTAAGTAAAAATTCACCTGAAGCTTTTGAAGTTTTAGAACATTTGAGAGCAAAAATTGAAGACAATATTGATAAATATAGTTTCTATAAACTAACAAACAATAATTCAAAAGTCTCAATCATAAGTTTTCTTGCCTCTGACTTAAGCACTAAAGCTGCACTTAAAGAACTAGAGAAAAAAAACATAAAAGTCAATCACTTAAGCCTGACTACTCTTTTTCCAGTACTCAAAAAACCTATTATAGACTTAGCAAAAAACTCAGACTATATAATTATCCCCGAAGTAAATTTTGGAGGTCAGTATGCTGAAATTATCAGAGGGACTATACTTGAGGCAAATCCAAACTGCCAAATCATCAAAATTAATTCCCAAGCAGATCTTATAAGTCCTCAAAGAATAATTACGGAGCTTGAAAAGCATGTTTAATCACCCTAATATAAATCTTTACTTAAACGAGACTCAAGAATTTCCTTATTGCACAGGCTGCGGACATACCATGATAAACAAAGCAGTAGCATCTGCACTTGCAAAATCTGGTCTTGCTCCAACAAAAATAAATCTTATAAGTGATATTGGTTGCGTTGGACTTGTGGACAAGATGTTTTTGACAAATACTATCCATACAACCCACGGGCGATCAACAGCGTTTGCTACAGGTATACAGCTTGCTGATGAGATTCTTTTCTCAAATCCTAACAGCCCTACCATAAAGTCTTCAGATGCAAGGCTTGCGAATCCGAAAAAGCGGAGTTTACTTGGGGTAAATGAGCATTTTGAGGATGAGCGTAACGAAGCAGATGGAGCTTTAGGGCAGGGCTGTTCTTTAAATTTTGTGATGATAGGCGATGGTGGTGCTACTATAGGTCTTCTGCATCTAGTTGAAGCAGCTCGCATGAATGCAAATATAACCGTTATTTTGCATAATAATTTTGTTTATGGTATGACTGGCGGACAAAACTCTGGTCTTACTCCAGAAAACTTCAGAACAGCTACAACTCTTTCAGGAAGCCTTGTACCAAATATTCATATAGCTAAACTCCTTGAAGCTTCACATGCTGGATTTATCGCAAGAAAACTTGCTACAGATAAAGATCTAGATGATGTGATACTTGAAGCTTTTAATTATGATGGTTTTGCTTTAGTAGAAGTTGTGGAGCTTTGCACAGGCTATGCTACCAAATGGAATCCACTTAGCAAAAAAGATATAGAGATTATTCTTGAAAATACAGATCAAGAAGAAAGAGGTGTAATTGTAAAAAAAGATACTCTTGCTTTTGCAAAAAAATATCTCCAAAGCTTCAAAGCAAAAGATGATTACAAAAAGCCAGCAAAAATAAAAAATCAAATAAAAACAGATCGTGATTTAAATTTAAAATTAATCCTTGCTGGAACTGCTGGTGAGGGAGTACAATTCGCGACTTCAACACTTGCAAAATCACTACTGAAACAATCTTTAAACATTAGCCAAAAAAATGATAACCCTGTTACCATCGGCACAGGATATTCGATTAGTGAATTAATTGGCTCAACAGAGGAAATATATTATTCGGCAATAGATAGCGCTGATTATGTTTTAATCAGCTCTGAAGATGGTTTCAAAAGAGTATTCAATGAAATCAAAAAAACAACAAAGGTGATTATTGACTCAAGCCTCTTAATTCAAGAGGTTAAGGATAAATTATCAAAAATAGGCTGCGAGATTATTAGTATAGAAGGACGTAATGTTTTAAAAGAAAAAAGACTTTCAATATTTAAATTAATCAGTGAGCTTTACAGACAAGAAACTCAATTAAATAAGGGTTTATTTGTAGAAAGTATCAACGATAGTGGAAAAGCTAGTGATGAGTTGAAGAGTATTTTTAAATAAATTAAGGATGCCCTGAAAAACGATGTTTTTCAATCGGGCGTCCAGATAAAAGGTAGCAACCATGCGCAGCATGAGTTGCAAAGCTACGAAAATCTTCTATTTTTCATTGAATTCTTAAGAATATTTAAGATAACTACGTTTAGACTAGGCTAAATATGGGATTATTATCTTTAGGCATGAGTTGAAATGGGGAGATGAGACTTCTTATAATTCGAGCTGGGGAGGGAAGGAAAACTTATAGTTATTCTTCTTGGAAGCTTGCTTCCAATCGTTTATATCGTCTCATCGATTTCGGGTGTTTTAGGCTTAGTCTCTAAAACACCTTTTTTTTTACAAACATTTATAAATCTGACCAATAATCCCAAGAGCGAGCTTTTTCTTCTAATAGCTTTGCTTGTTTATAGTCACGATTTTCTTTAAAAAAACGAGACCAAAGGAAATAAGTCTTAGAAGAATATGGAGCAAGTAAGCTTAACTCCTCTAGTTTTGATCTATCTAATTTAATCGCTAATTGATCTTCAAGTTCTAGTAACTTAGCCATAGAATCACTTTTCTTATAGAGATATATAAAAACTGATTCTATTTGCTTTAAATTTGTCTT